>NC_014924.1:3079366-3419049 GCF_000185965.1 Pseudoxanthomonas suwonensis 11-1 | reverse complement strand
CACTAGACTTTCCGGTTCTTTCGCCCCATTACGAATCGAGTGCCGCCATGGCCACCAAGCGCACCTACCAGCCCAGCAACCTCAAGCGCAAGCGCGACCACGGCTTCCGTGCCCGCATGAAGACGGCTGACGGCCGCAAGATCCTGGCGCGTCGCCGCGCCAAGGGCCGCAAGCGCCTGACCGCCTGATTCGCCTCGCGGCCCCGTCATTACTGACACCCGGGCCGCAGCGATATCCAGCGAGATGACCACGGACCCGCGCGCGCGATTCCCTCGCAGCGCCCGGGTCCGTTTGCGCGTGGAATATACCCGCGTGTTCGAGGGTGGTCGCCGCCTCGGCGATTCCCTGATCGGCCTGCACTGGCTGCCCGGCGACGGCGAACCGCGCCTGGGCTTGGCCGTATCGCGCAAGGTCGATCCGCGCGCGGTGGGCCGCAACCGGATCAAGCGCGCCCTGCGCGACTGCATGCGCCACCACCGTGCCGGCATGGCCGGCGGCGACTACGTGGTGGTCGCCCGTCCGGCGGCGGCGCGCGCCACCGGCGAACAGATCCGGCAGTCGTTCCTGCGCCTGCTGCGCAAGGCCGGCGCATTGCCGGGTCCGGCCGGCGGCGGCACAATGCCCGCGCCTCCCCCGTCCGCCCCTCCTTCTAATAACTGAGTGCCGGATCCTTCTTCCGGCCGAGCCTGCCTGCCCTGATGAACCAGACCCGCGTATTCCTGATCCTCGCCTGGCTGATGGTGGCCGTCCTTCTGTGGATGGAATGGGGCAAGGAGCAGGCCGCCCCGGCCGCCGCCGCGCCGGCGCCGACCACCGCCGTGGCCCAGGATGCGATCCCGCAGCCGGTTGCCGCGGCGCCCGCCGCCGATGGTTCGGTCCCGGCCGCTGCCGCCGCGGCGCTGCCGGCCGCCCAGGCCGAAGCCGCGCCCGCCGCCGCCTCGGCGCAGCGGATCGTCGCCAGCAGCGACGTGCTGCAGCTGGTGCTGGACGGCGGCAGCGTGGTCCAGGCCGACCTGCTGCAGTTCCCGCGCGACCGCAATGGCGACGGCACCGCCGTGCGCCTGTTCGATACCGCGCCGGCCAGCTTCTATGCGGCCCAGAGCGGCTGGGTCAGCGCCAGCGGCGCCGCCCCGACCCACCTGTCCGGCTTCGTTCCCGCCGAACCGCAGCGCGAGTACGTGCTGGCCGAGGGCGCGGACTCGGTCGAGGTCCCGTTCGTGTGGCAGGGCGACAACGGCGTGCAGATCCGCCGCACCTACGTGCTGTCGCGCGGCGCCTACGCGGTGACCGTGCGCGACGAGGTGGTCAACGCCGGCAGCGCCCCGTGGCAGGGCCAGGTCTACCGCCAGCTGGTGCGCAAGCCGCCGGTGATCGAGCGCGGCTACACCAGCCCCGAGTCCTTCAGCTTCAACGGCGCCGCCTGGTACGACGGCAGCTACGACCGTCGCAAGTTCGACGAGGACTACATCGAGGACGGCAAGCTCAACCTGCAGACCAGCAATGGCTGGGTGGCGATGCTGCAGCACCACTTCTTCACCGCGTGGCTGCCGGCCGGCACCCAGCAGGCAGGGACCATCTCGCTCGACCAGGTCGGCGACCGCGCCCTGGTGCGCGAGGTGGCCAACCCGCTGGTGGTCGCCCCGGGCAGCACCGCCACCAGCGAGGCGCGCCTGTACGTTGGCCCGAAGCTGGTCTCCGAGATCCGTGCCCAGGGCGTCCCGGGCCTGGAGCGCGCGGTGGACTACAGCCAGTTCACCATCCTCGCCGTGCTGGGCGAAGGCCTGTTCTGGGTCCTGAGCCACATGTACGACCTGTTCGGCAACTGGGGCTGGGCCATCATCGGCCTGGTCGTGGTGGTCAAGGCGCTGATGTATCCGCTGTCGGCGGCCCAGTACAAGAGCTTCGCCAAGATGCGCAAGTTCCAGCCGCGCATCCAGCAGCTGAAGGAGCGCTATGGCGAGGACCGCCAGAAGTTCCAGATGGCGATGATGGAGCTGTACAAGAAGGAGAAGATCAACCCGATGGGCGGCTGCCTGCCGATCCTGGTGCAGATGCCGGTGTTCCTGGCCCTGTACTGGGTGCTGGTGGAGTCGGTCGAACTGCGCCACGCGCCGTGGATCCTGTGGATCCAGGACCTGACCGCGCGCGACCCGTTCTTCATCCTGCCGGTCATCAACGTCGCGGTGATGTGGTTCACCCAGAAGCTGCAGCCGGCGCCGGGCATGGACCCGATGCAGCAGAAGATGATGCAGTTCATGCCGCTGGTGTTCGGCGTGATGATGGCCTTCTTCCCCGCCGGCCTGGTCCTGTACTGGGTGACCAACGGCGCCCTGGGCCTGCTGCAGCAGTGGTGGATGATGAAGCGCCACGGCGAGCCGGCCCCGAAGCCCGCCGCCAAGTAAGACCCCAAGGAAACCCGCCGCCAAGGCGGGTTTCCTTTATCCGGCGGATATCCAGCGGACTCGCGGCAGGCCGGAGCAGCCGCTACGCTGGCCGCCCCGCCTCGCCAGATCCCGATGACCTCGCCCGACACCATCGCCGCAATCGCCACTGCTCCCGGTGCCGGGGGCGTGGGCATCGTGCGCCTGTCCGGACCGGAGGCGCTGGCGATCGCCGCGGCCCTGTGTGGCCGTGAAGCGGCGCCGCGACGCGCGCTGCGGGCGTTCTTCCGCGAGGCCGACGGCGCGGTGATCGACGATGGCATCGTGCTCGCCTTCCCCGGCCCGCACAGCTTCACCGGCGAGGACGTGGCCGAACTGCAGGCGCACGGCAGCCCGGTGGTGCTGCAGCGGCTGGTCGAGCGCTGCCGCGAGCTGGGCGCGCGCCAGGCCCGCCCGGGCGAGTTCAGCGAACGCGCCTTCCTCAACGGCAAGCTGGACCTGGTCCAGGCCGAGGCCATCGCCGACCTGATCGCCGCTTCCGACCTGCGCGCCGCGCGTGCGGCGCGGCGTTCGCTGGAGGGCGTGTTCTCGCGCCAGGTCGAGGATGCGTCCGACGCCCTGCTGCGGCTGCGGATCCACGTGGAAGCGGCGATCGACTTCGTCGACGAACCGATCGAGACCCTGGGCCTGCCCCAGGTGGCCACCGCCCTGGCCCGCCTGCAGGACGAACTGGGCGAGCTGCTGGCGCGCGCCGAACGCGGTCGCCGCCTGCGCGACGGCCTGCATGCGGTGCTGCTGGGCCCGCCCAATGCCGGCAAGAGCTCCCTGCTCAACGCCCTGGCCGGCGACGCCCGCGCGATCGTGGCCGATGTCGCCGGCACCACCCGCGACGTGCTGCGCGAAGTCGTGCGCATCGACGGCCTGGAGCTGGTGCTGGCCGATACCGCCGGCCTGCGCGAGGGCGGCGACGCGATCGAGCGTGAAGGCATGCGCCGCGCCCGCGCCGAGGTCGAACGTGCCGACCTGGCCCTGCTGGTGCTGGACGCGCGTGCGCCGCAAGCCGACCGCGCCGCGCTGGAGGAGGCCGCGCGCGACGTGCCGCTGAAGCTGTGGATCCACAACAAGGCCGACCTGCTGCCACGGCTGCCGGCAGATGGCGAAGACGCAATCCACGTCTCGGCGCTCACCGGCCAGGGCCTGGACCGTTTGCATGCCGCGCTGCGCAGGCTGGCTGCCAGCGGCGCACCGGAGGCGGCCGAGGGCGAGTTCAGTGCGCGCGCCCGCCACCTGGAGGCGTTGCGCGAGGCGCTGGACGCGATCGCGGTGGCCGCGGCCGAACTGGAGGCGGGGCAGCTGGAGCTGGCAGCCGAGCAGCTGCGCATGGCCCACGACGCAATGGGAACCCTGACCGGCCGGCTCACCGCCGACCAGCTGCTGGGGCACATCTTCTCCAGCTTCTGCATCGGCAAGTAGGCGCGGAACTGTAGGGCGAAAAAGCGCCTCGGACGCTTGTATGCGAGTGGCGCGCGGTTGACAATCGGTCGCGTACGGCGCGATACGGGGTTGCGCCGTCAATCCACATTCAACGGGTTCTCACGGGGGAGTACTGATGACCTTGACGATTCCGCCGCGGTCGCGGTTGTTGGCCGGCCTGCTGCTGGTCGCCGCGCTTGGCGCATGTTCCAAGCAGGAAGAACCTGCCGCAGGCGCTGCCGCCAGCACCACCGCGCCCGCCCCCAAGAAGGAAGCCGCGCCTGCCGAACCGGCCGTCGCCGCCAAGGTCCAGGGCATGGGCGCCGACGAGCTGCGCGACCTCGCCACCCAGGCGCTGCGCGAGAACCGCATGTACGCCCCGGCCGGCGACAACGCGATGGAGTACTACCTGGCCCTGCGCGACAAGATGCCGGACGACGCCACCGTCGCCAGCGCGCTGACCGACCTGATGCCGTACACGGTGATCGCCACCGAGCAGGCGGTGACCCGCGAGCACTTCGACGAGGCCAGGCGCCTGGTCGCCCTGATCGAGAAGGCCGATCCGAAGACCCCGGCCCTGGGCCGCATCCGCCAGAGCATCACCAACGGCGAGCAGATGGCGTCCAGGCGCAGCGAGGCGGAGACCGCGCGCGCCAAGGCCGAGGCCGAGGCGAAGATCGCGGCAGAGCGCCAGCGTGCGGTCCAGCAGCAGGCTGCCGAGGCCGAGGCGGCGCGTCGCCTGGCCGAGCAGCAGGAAGCCGCGCGCCAGGCCGCCGCCGAGCGCGAGCGCCGCGAGGCCGCCGAGCGCGAGGCTGCGGCGCGCCAGGCCGCCGCCCAGCAGCAGGCTCCGCGTCCGGCGCAGCAGGCACCGCGTCCGCCGGCGCTGCGTCCGATCAGCATGCCGGCGCCGCGCTATCCGCCCGATGCCCTGCGTTCGGGTACCTCCGGCGACGTGCTGGTGGAGTTCACGGTCGGCACCTCGGGCGAAGTCACCGACGCCCGCGTGGTCCGCGCCAACCCGCCGCGCATCTTCGACCGCGAGGCGATCAACGCGGTGCGCCGCTGGAAGTTCGAGCCGATCGATGCACCGGTCACGACCCGCCGCACCCTGGCGTTCGCGCCGACCGAAGGCTGATCCTCCGCTACCTGCTGGAAACGGGAAGGCCCGGCAATCGCCGGGCCTTTTCTTTTGCCTCGATCGCGTGCTGACAGGGGGCGACTGCAGCGCGAATTGCCAGCATGAGGTGGCTGCCCGAACCCTCGGGGCACATCGCTGCGTCCGGGCGCGCACCATCCTGCGTTGGCAGCGCACTACCTGCGGGCATGGTGGTGAAGCAACCAACGCTTCCCGCTGCCGGAAGCCAGAAGGCCGTCGGGAGGCGATCCCGATAACCGCACTCCATTGGCGCCGGCCCACGGAGGTCCTGCCGGGATGGATGAAAGAAGAAAGGCCCGGCGATAGCCGGGCCTTTCCCTGTGCTTCATCCTCGCAGGAAAGCGGCGACCTCAGGTCGAGATCGCCAGCTTCTCCTGGCGGTAGCGCATCACCGCCGCGACCCACAGCACCAGCGCCAGGCCCAGGCTGCAGCCGAGGTACACGCCCCACTCCTGCAGGCTCACCTGCTCGCCGCGGATTACCCGCAGCAGCATCTGGTTCTGGCCCAGGAACGGCACCGCGAACTGCCACAGCTGGGTCTTGACCGGGTTCACCATCAGCATCATCGACGGCACCATCGGCAGCAGCATCAGCCAGGTCATGTGGCTCTGCGCCTCCTTCAGGCTCTTGGCCGACGCCGCCAGCAGGGTCAGCAGCGAAGTGCCGATCAGCAGCATCGGCAGCAGCACGAACAGCATCCTGGCGATCGACAGCATCGACACGTCCATCTGCCGCGCCACGCCGGTGGCGATCTGCGAGCTGAGCTTGATCGCCAGCAGCGACAGCAGCAGGGTCACAAGGCCGAGCACGCAGGCCGCCGCGATCTTGCCGCTGACGATGGCCCCGCGCGCGGCCGGGGTGGCCAGCAGCGGTTCCAGCGACTGCCGCTCGCGCTCGCCGGCGGTGGCGTCCAGCACCAGCGCCGCACCACCGAGGAAGGCGGTGAGGATCAGGAAGTACGGCAGGATCACCGCCAGCATCCGCCCGCGCTTGGCCTCGGCGGTGGCCACGTCGCGGATGCCCGGCGAGATCGCCTGCACCACCGACGCATCGACGCCGCGGGCCAGCAGGCGCAGGGTGCCGACCTGGCCGCCATAGGCGCGCAGTGCGCCCTGCAGCCGTGCCTGGGGAATGCTGGAATCGCGCTGGGTGGTGTCGACCACCACTTCCACCAGCGCCGGTCGTCCGGCACGCCAGTCTTCCGCATAGCTTTCGGAGATGTGCATGCCGACCTCGACCTGCTGGTCGCGGATGGCCTGGTCCAGGTCCTCCGGCGCGGGCACGGTGCGGATGCCCTGGGTGGCGAGGAAGGCCACCAGGTTGGGCGCGCGTTCCACGCCGATGGTCGGTACCTCCAGTTCCTTCTTGATCTGGGTGCGGGCCTTCTTCTCGGCCATCGCGCCCATGCCGAGGATGATCGCCGGCAGCAGCAGCGGTCCCAGCAGCAGGGTCAGGGCCAGGGTGCGGCGGTCGCGCGCGATGTCGCGCAGCTCCTTGCACATCACGATCCACAGGGTTGCCAGTGCGTTCATGCCTGCAGGCCCTCCCCCGAGCCGATGACCTTGACGAAGGCGTCCTCGAGGCTGGATTCGCCGGTCTGCGCGCGCAGTTCCTCGGCGCTGCCCGACGCCACGACCTGGCCCCTGGCGATGATGACGATGCGGTCACACAGCGCTGCCACCTCCTGCATGATGTGGCTGGACAGGATCACGCAGCGGCCCTCGTCGCGCAGGCGGAACAGGAACTGGCGCATGGCGCGGGTGGTCATCACGTCCAGGCCGTTGGTCGGCTCGTCGAGGATGACGTTGCGCGGGTCGTGCACCAGGGCGCGGGCAATCGCGGTCTTGGTGCGCTGGCCCTGGGAGAAGCCCTCGGTCTGGCGATCGAGGATCTCGTCCATGTCCAGCGCGGCGGACAGCCTGGCGATGCGCTCGGCGGCAACGCTGGTCGACAGGCCGTGCAGGCGCGCGAAGTAGGCGATGTTCTCGCGCGCGGTCAGGCGCTTGTACACGCCGCGCGCGTCCGGCAGCACGCCAAGGGCGCGGCGCACCGCCATCGGGTCGCGCGCCGGATCGATGCCGTCGACCTCGATGTGGCCGCTGTCCGGCTGCATCAGGGTGTAGAGCATGCGCAGGGTGGTGGTCTTGCCGGCACCATTGGGCCCGAGCAGGCCGGTGATCTGGCCGTCGCGTGCCTCGAAGCCCACGCCGGCGACGGCCTGGACCACGCCGGCGCGGGTCTTGAAACTCTTGTGGAGGTCGTGGGCGATGATCATCGCGGCACTCCGTTGGCGAGGTGGTGGTGCATCAGGGCTCCCATCCGTTGAAGCTGGTGAAGGGCGGTACGTAGCTCATGCTGTCCAGGCAGCGCGCATCCAGCGCGGCGGCATCGGCGCTTTCCAGGAACTGGCCGAGCACGCGCGGCATGCAACCCAGGCCGAGGGTGCCGTGGCCCTGGCCGCGCAGGACCAGGTGGCGGCCGTTGGGCAGGCCTTCCAGCACGCGTGCGCCGAAGCGCGGCGGGGTCACCGGATCCAGCTCGCCCGACAGCAGCAGCGCCGGCACGTCCGAGCGCAGCGGCGCGGTGAAGTCCTGCGGGCGGCTGCCATGCGGCCAGGCGCTGCACGGGGCGAAGAACATCTGCGCGACCTGCGGCCCGAGCACGGTGCCGTCCGCGTTGGCGGAACCCTCGTCGTAGCGGTCGGCGTCCTCGGCACACAGCACCGACCACTGCATGCCCGAGGCCATGGCCCCGGCGGTGCTGCGGCCCATCAGCTCGGACAGAGACTTCAGCGGTGCGTAACGGCCCTGGGCCGCCTCGTCCAGCACCAGCGGCAGCAGCGCCGCGGTCTGCGGCATGTACGAGAACATGAAGGCCAGGCTGGTCACGGTGCCTGCATCGACCCGGCCCTTGAGGCTCTCGCCACTGGTCGGATCGCGGTACTCGACCTCGACCGGGGCTTGCGCGAGGCGCTCGACCAGCAGCCGCAGCTGCGCCTTCGGATCCTGCGGGAAGCGCTCGGCGCAGGCAGGCAGCGCCTGGCAGCCTGCGGCTTGCAGCTGGAGGGCGTCCTCGAAGGTGTGGGCGAACTCGCCGCCCACCACCAGGTCGTTGGGCGCGACGCCGTCGAGCACGATCGAGCGCACGTGCTGCGGATACTGCTTCGCGTACTGCTGGGCGACGCGGGTGCCATAGGAACCGCCGACCAGGTTGATCTGCCCGGCGCCGATGGCCTGGCGTACCGCTTCAAGGTCGGCCACCGCATCGGTGGTGGTGTACAGGCGCGTATCGGCGCGGTCGGCGACCTCGCGCGCGCACTCTTCCGCAAGCCCGACCAGGGCCTGCAGCGCCTTGTCCACGTCGCCGCCAAGCTCGGCCAGGCCGGTGCGGTCGCACTCCAGCGGATTGGAGCCACCGGTGCCGCGCTGGTCGACCAGCACCACGTGGCGCTGCTTGCGCACCTCGGCGAAGGCCGGGTCGATCTGCGGCCATACCTGCACCGCGGACTGGCCGGGACCGCCGGCGATGAAGAACACCGGATCCTCCTGCGCCGCGCCGTCCTGGGTGGCGCGCAGCCAGGCGATGTTGAGCGCGATGCGGCGGCCGTCGGCGTTGGCCGGATCCTCCGGCACCTCGAAGCTGGCGCACTGTGCCTGCACGTTGTCGCCGCGGCCGCTGTTGGCCAGGGTGCACGGCTCGAACTCGATCGAACCGTAGGTGTTGGCGCCCTTGTGCGCGGAACCGGAGGATGGATCCTGGCTGCAGCCGGCCAGGGCGAGGCCGGCCGCCAGTGCAAGGAGCGGTAGGGAACTGCGGGTCTTCATGTCGATGCGCCCGGTCAGGTGGGTTTCGGAAGGAAAGCGGCGCTCAGGGCTCGTCGGGGACGAACACGTCCTCGATGCTGCGTCCGAACAGCCGCGCGATACGGAATGCCAGCGGCAGGCTGGGGTCGTACTTGCCGGTTTCCAGGGCGTTGACCGTCTGCCGGGAGACCTCCAGGCGTTCGGCCAGCTCGCCCTGCGACCAGCCATGCTCGTCGCGCAATGCGCGCAGGTGGTTCTTCATTGGTAGCGGCGGATCACCACGGCCTTGGCTACGCCGTAGGTCGCGCAGATGAAGGGGAATACCCAGATCATGGCCGAGGCGGAAGGCACGTCGATCACCTTCGCCGCCTGCAGGAAGCCGCCGGCCATGTAGACCATGCACACCAGCGCGGTGCCGATGCTGACCGCCTCCAGCTCGATGCGCTGCTGCATCTCGTCCACGTCGCGGATGTAGCGCACCATCGCGCGCAGCACCAGGGCGATCGGCGGCACCGGCAGCAGCGCCACCAGCGCCCGCACCGGCGTGTCCAGGTCGGCGCGCTTGAGCAGCAACAGCGAGACGATTACCGCGACGGCATAGGCGCTCATCGACACCGCGATCTCGCGGGTGTAACGGCGGCGCAGCGCGGCCGGCGCGGTATCGCAGGGAGACGGGAGGCGCCAGTACATCAGCGCGGCCAGGCCCAGGCCGAAGGCCGCGCCAAGCAGTACTCCGGTCACGGCGTCCGGCAGGCCCGGGATGAGCCGCGGGAGCAGCAGGCCCAGGCCGAGCGAGGCTGCCGCCATCAGCGCCAGCAGGCGGGGCGAGGTGGGCTTCATGCCGTCCTCCTCCCATGCATCCGGTCCGCGGCGGCGGGGACGAAGGACACGATCCCGACCGGCAGCACGTAGTGCAGGGCCGCCCCCACGCCGATGAAGGCCAGGCCGATGGGAAAGAAGACGTCCGCGTTGCGCCGTGCCGTGGTACTGCCAGCCATCCCGCTTCTCCTGTAAAGCGTGCTTGACAGACGATAGGAGCAGCGCGGGCCGCTTGTCAAGCGTCCTTTACAGGCCCCGGTGCGGGCCGGTTCCGGGCGCTGCAACGCGGCCCGGGGTTCAGCGGCGCGGAGTGGGATTGGTGCTGATGTACTTCTCGCGGCGGATCTGCGCCGCGCCGAAGCCGAGTGCCTTCAGCGCCTCGAAGCTCGCATCGACCATGTCCGGGTTGCCGCACAGGTAGGCGATGTCGCGCGCCGGATCCGGTGCGAACTCCGGAAGCTGCTGCTGCACGTAGCCGTGGCGCACGTCCTCGTGGGCCTGCGGCGAACCGGCCGCAGGCAGCTCGCGCGACAGGCAGGGCACGTAGCGGAACTGCGGATGGGCGTCGGCGAAGCCGCGGAAGTCGTCCGCATACAGCAGTTCGCCCGGAGTGCGCGCGCCGGCCAGCAGCACCACCTCGATGCCGCGCTCGGCGATAAGGTTCGCCAGCACCGGCAGCATCGCCCGGTACGGGGTCACGCCGGTGCCGGTGCCGATCAGCAGGTAGCGCGCGTTGCGGTCGGCAGGGAGCAGGCAGAAACGGCCGTACGGACCGCTGGCGTTGACATGGCTGCCGATCTCCAGCGCCTCGAACAGCGCGGTTGCCGCACCGCCAGGAACGTGGCTGACCGCGATCTCCACCGCCTCGCCCGGACCCATCGCATGGTCGTGGATCGTGGCCAGCGAATAGCTGCGCCGTGCCGGGGTGCCGTCGGCGTAGTCGAAGTGGATCTGGATGAACTGCCCCGGCACGAAGTCCAGCGGCTGGCCGTCGTCGCGGGCCAGGACGTAGTGGCCGATGGTGGGCGCGAGCATGCGGCGCTCGACGAGGCGGAGCGGGAACTGGAGGGGCACGGTATTGGTTTCGGGACAGTGTGTACCGGGAGGCTTCCCGGCTCGGACCTATAATAGCCGCAGCTCCGTGCAGGCGCCCTGAGGGCGCGAAAGGCCTCATGACCCCACACTCCCCAGAGGCAGCGGCTCCGGCGCTGCGCGTGCGCGACCTGCGCAAGACCTATGGCAACGGCGTGGAAGCCCTGCGGGGCGTGTCCCTCGACGTGGCCCCGGGCGACTTCTTCGCCCTGCTCGGCCCCAACGGCGCCGGCAAGTCCACCCTGATCGGCATCGTCAGCTCGCTGGTAAACCTGAGCAGCGGCAGCGTCGAGGTGTTCGGTACCGACCTGGTGTCGCGCCGCAGCGAGGCCATGCGCCTGATCGGCCTGGTGCCGCAGGAGATCAACTTCAACCTGTTCGAGCAGCCGTACGACATCCTGGTCAACTACGCCGGGTTCTACGGCATCCCGCGCGAGGAGGCCGGCCCGCTGGCCGAGCAGGAACTGCGCCGCGCCCACCTGTGGGACAAGGCGCGGGTGATGAGCCGCACCCTGTCCGGCGGCATGAAGCGGCGGCTGATGATCGCCCGGGCGATGATGACCCGGCCGCGCCTGCTGATCCTGGACGAGCCGACTGCCGGCGTGGACATCGAGATCCGCCGCGACATGTGGCGCGTGCTGCGTGAGATCAACGCCGCCGGCACCACCATCATCCTCACCACGCATTACCTGGAGGAGGCGGAGAGCCTGTGCCGCAACCTCGCCATCATCGACCGCGGCACGATCGTCGAGCAGGGGCCGATGCGCGCCCTGCTGGCCAAGCTGGACGTGGAAGGCTTCCTGTTCGACATCGACGGCGAACTGCCCACGCAGCTGCCGGAGATCGAGGGCACCACCCTGATGGCGGTCGACAGCCACACCCTGGACCTGGACATGCCGCGGGCGATGGACCTCAACCGCGTGTTCGCCGCGTTCGAGGCCGCCGGCATCCGCATCCGTTCGATGCGCACCAAGAGCAACCGCCTGGAGGAGCTGTTCGTGCGGCTCACCGGCCAGAAGGAGGCCGCATGAGCACGCCACTGGTGGAAAGGACGCCACGCGCCGCCAACTGGATCGCGCTGGGCACCATCGTGCGCCGCGAGGTGAACCGCATCCTGCGCATCTGGGGCCAGACCCTGGTGCCGCCGGCGATCACCATGACCCTGTACTTCCTGATCTTCGGCGGCCTGATCGGCTCGCGGATCGGCGACATGGGCGGCTACAGCTACATGGAGTTCATCGTGCCCGGCCTGGTGATGATGAGCGTGATCCAGAACAGCTACGGCAACATCTCCTCCTCGTTCTTCGGCGCCAAGTTCGGCCGCCACGTCGAGGAGCTGCTGGTCAGCCCGATGCCCAACTGGGTGATCCTGTGGGGCTACGTCGCCGGCGCGGTGCTGCGCGGGCTGATGGTCGGCGTGATCGTGCTGCTGATCGCGATGTGCTTCACCAAGGTGCGCATCCCGCATCCGCTGGTGACCCTCAGCACCGTGCTGCTGGGCGCGACCATCTTCTCGCTGGCCGGCTTCGTCAACGCGGTCTACGCGCGCAAGTTCGACGACGTGGCCATCGTCCCGACCTTCATCCTCACCCCGCTGACCTACCTGGGCGGCGTGTTCTATTCGGTCAAGCTGCTGCCGCCGTGGGCCGAGGCGGCGACCCACGCCAACCCGATCTTCTACATGGTCAATGCCTTCCGCTACGGCCTGCTCGGCAGCACCGACGTGCCGCTGTGGGTGGCCTATACGCTGATGCTGGCCTTCGTGGCGGTGCTGTCGGGCATCTCGCTGGCGCTGCTGCGCCGTGGCGTGGGCCTGCGCAGCTGAGGAGACGACGATGCGCATCCTCGTGCTCGGCGCCGGTGGGACCGGCGGTTACTTCGGCGGGCGACTTGCCCAGGGCGGCGCTGACGTCACCTTCCTGGTGCGCCCCGCGCGCGCGGCCCTGCTGCGCGAACGCGGCCTGCGCATCCGCAGCCCGCTGGGCGATGCCGACCTGCAGGTCGCGACACTCACCGCGGACGAACTGCCTGCGGCGGTCGCGCGCCAGCCTTTCGACCTGGTGCTGCTGTCGTGCAAGGCCTACGACCTGGACAGCGCGATCGAGGCCGTGGTCCCGGCGATGCTGCCCGGCACCACGCTGATGCCGATCCTCAACGGCCTGCACCACTACCCCGCGCTGGACGCACGCTTCGGCCGCGACAACGTGCTCGGCGGCCTGTGCTTCATCAGCGCGACCCTGGGCGAGGACGGATCGATCCTGCACCTGGGCCGTCCGGCCTCGATCACCTTCGGCGAGCGCGATGGCGGCAGCAGCGCCCGGGTCGAGGCCTTCGCCGCGCTGTGCGCGCAGGCGGGCATCGACCACCGCGCCAGCACCGACATCGGCCAGGAGCAGTGGATCAAGTTCAGCTTCCTCGCCGCACTGGCCGCCGGCACCTGCCTGGTGCGCGGCAGCATCGGCGACATCGTCGCCAGCGAGGGCGGCGAGGAATTCATGGCCGCCCTGCACGACGAGTGCCTGGCGGTGGCCGCCGCCGAAGGCCAGCCGGTACCGGAGAAGGCGCGTGCCATCGCCCGCGGAAGTCTGGTCCAGCAGGGCTCGGACGTGAAGGCCTCGATGCTGCGCGACCTGGAGGCCGGGCGTCCGGTCGAGGCGGCGCATATCGTCGGCCACATGTGGCAGCGCGCCCGCGCCCATGGCCAGCCGGCACCACTGCTGCAGGCCGCCTGGGTGCACCTGCAGGCCTACCAGCGCCTGCGCGGCGGCGGCTGAGTCGGCCGCGGCAGGGCGCCCCGGCCACCCCCCAAAGCCACGCTGACGGGCCCCGGGGACCGCGCTAAGCTTCGCCCGTCCCGCCGGAGTGCGGGGTGCGGAGGGGCCGCAATGGAACAGGAGTGCGAGATCACCCGGTTGCTGGAGCGCGCGCGGGATGGCGACTCCCGGCAGCTGACCGCGGTATTCGAGGCCTTGTACCCGGAACTGCACCGCATCGCGGTGGCGCGAGTCGGTGGCGGCGATCGCACCGTCACCCCCACGGTGCTGGTCAACGAGCTCTACCTGCGCCTGGCCAGCGGCGGACTGCCGGAACTGGCCGACCGCCGCCACTTCTTCGTGGCCGCCGCCCAGGCAATGCGCTGGATCCTGGTCGACCACGCCCGCCGCGCGCATGCCGGAAAGCGTGGCGGCGGACTGGCCGCGGTCACCCTGGAGGAAGACCTGGCCGGCGGCATCGGGGACGCCGACACCCGCATCCTCGCCCTGCACGAGGGCCTGGAGGCGCTGGAACAGATCGACCCGCAGCGCCGCCAGGTGGTCGAGCTGCGCTACTTCGTCGGCCTGGGTTTCGCCGAGATCGCCGGGCTGCTCGGTTGTTCCGAGCGCACCGCCAAGCGCGAGTGGGAGCGCGCCCGCGCCTTCCTCCACAGCATGCTGCTGCGATGAGTGGCACTCCCGCTTCCCCGCCTGCGTATGTCGGTCGGGAGCGTCGGCCCGGGCGAATGGCGTCCGCCGGATCGTTCCCCTCATCGGAGACAGGGACATGAAACTGGAAACGACGTTGTGCTGCATGGTGCTGGGCCTGGCCCTGCCGTCCAGCGTGTGGGCGCAGCAGCAGCAATCCGACGCGATCGTCGGCGAGAAGGGCGTGCCCATGGACGGTGCCCAGATCGCGGCCGCCGGCCAGGACCTGCGCGCGCAGGCCGCGGCCACGCGCAGCGGCGCGCTGACCCCGGGGGCGATCCCCGGCACCCGCGGCGGCACCGACAACAGCAACGGCGGCGGCAAGACCGAGCCGGTGCAGAAGGACCCGAAGGGACCGGACAAGCTCGGCGTCCAGGCCGGCGCCGTCGCCCGGCTCGGCCAGGTGGCGATGGATCCCAAGGAGGAACCGCCCAAGGACAAGGACCCGCCCAAGGATCCCAAGGGTCCGGACAAGCTGGGCCAGGCGGTGCAGCGCGACCAGGTCATGACCCCGGCCCGGACCCGGGCCGCGCAGCAGGCCACGCGTGCCGCCGGCCAGGCTAGCAGGCCATAGGAGGAACGGTGTTCCCGGAAGGCGGCATGGATGCGGGTGAGCGGGAACTGTGGCGGCGCGCCGACGCGCTGTTCGATGCGCTGCTGGACGAACCCGGACACACCCGCGAATCCCGCCTCCGGGAACTGACCGGCGACGAGGCCCTGCGCGAACGCGTGCGCCGGCTGCTGGCCGCGCACTCGCGGCCGGGCGGCGTGCTCGACCAGCCGCCGCCGGCACTGCAGCCGGCGGTGGCGTCGCTGGCCGGGCAGCGCCTGGGCCGCTGGCGCCTGGACGGGGAGATCGGCCGCGGCGGCATGGCCGTGGTCTACCGCGCCACCGCCGAGGACGGCGTCCAGGGCCAGGTCGCGGCGGTGAAGGTGCTTACCCTCGGCAGCGTGGCGCGCGAGGGACGCGACCGGTTCCTGCACGAGCAGCAGGCGCTGCTGCGCCTGCGCCATCCGTATATCGCCGCGCTGTATGACGCCGGGGTCAGTGCCGATGGCACGCCGTGGCTGGCGATGCAGCTGGTCGAAGGCGAGCCGATCGACCAGTGGTGCACCCGCCACCGGCTCGATGCCGCGGCACGGGTGCGCCTGCTGCTGCAGGTCTGCGAGGCGCTGGACTACAGCCACCGCAACCTGGTCGTGCATCGCGACATCAAGCCGTCCAACGTGCTGGTGGACGGCGACGGCCATGTGCGCGTGCTCGACTTCGGCATCGCCCGCACTCTGGACGATGGCGGCATCGCGCTGACCCGCACCGTGCTGCAGGCGCTGACTCCCGAGTACGCCGCGCCGGAGCAGTTCAGCGGTGCGCCGCCGGCCACGGCGATGGATGTGTACGGCGTGGGCGCCCTGCTCTACCGCCTGCTCACCGGCGTCGCCCCGGGCCACGGCCGTCGCGACGGCGAGGTGGTCGCACCGTCGCGGCTGCTGCGCCAGCGCGCTGGCGAACATCCCGACCAGGGCTTGCGACCGCTGGTCGCGCAGCTGCGCGGCGACCTGGACACGATCGCGCTCAAGGCCCTGGCCGAACGCCCCGGGGACCGCTACGCCAGCGTCGCCGCGTTCGCCGACGACCTGGAACGCTGGCTGGAACACCGGCCGATCGCCGCCCATCCGCCGAGCCTGCGTTACCGCCTGCGCAAGTTCGCCGGCCGCAACCGCTGGCAGGTGGCCGCCGGCCTGGCGGTGGTCCTGCTGCTGGTGGCCGGCGTGGGCAGCACCGTGTGGCAGATGCGCAAGGCACGTGCCGAAGCGCAGCGCGCCAACGCCCTGGCCGAGGAATCGCAGGCGCAGCTGGACTACCTCGCCAGCCTGCTGGACGTGCTCGCCCCGGGCACCGAGGAATCGCGCGAGATCGACCGTGCGCAGCTGCTGGCCGAGGCCACCGCGCGTGCGCGCAGCGAACTGGCGGACCGTCCGCGCGTGCTGGCCGCGGTGGAACTGCGGCTGGGCCTGCTGGCCGAGGAGATCGGCGACTACGCGCGCGCGGCCGAACTGTTCGACGCCGCGCTCGAACGTCGCCGCCAGCTGTTCGGCGACGACAACGAGGCCACCGCCGAAGTCCTGGCCAAGTCCGGGTCCACGCGCGCGCATCTCAACCCGCCCGACCCGGAGGAAGCGCTGCGGCGCATGGATGCCGCGCTGCCGGTGCTGCGCGCCCGCGCGCCGGGCAGCGGCCTGCTGGTGCGCACCCTCAGCGGCTCGATCAGCGTGCTGGCCGAGCGCGACCGCTACGACGAGGTGGACGCGCGTATTGCCGAGGCCATTGCCCTGTGCGATGCACCCGCCGCCCCGGAGGACGAATGCACCGCGTTCTGGGTCAATGCCGGCAGCTACTACGAGCGCGTCAGCGATCCGCGCAAGGCCATCGGGGTGCTGGAGCGCGCGCTGGAAATGCGCCGCCGCCGCGCTGGTCCGGACCACGCCGATACCCTGCTGGTCGCCAGCCGCCTCGGCGCGGTCTACGCCAGCATGGGCGAACTCGCGCGTGGCCTGGCCCTGCTCGAGGAGGTGGTGGATTCGCAGCGGCGGATCTACATCCGCCCGAACCGGGAGTCGGTCTCGACCCTGCAGCTGCTGTCACGACTGGTGTCCGCCAGCGGCGACGTCGAGCGCGCGCTGGAGCTAAACGCCGAATACCTGGATCAGGTCCAGGCCATGTTTGGCGATGCCCATCCAAACGGCGCCCTCGGCCATACCGACCGCGGCAGCCTGCTGTTCGCCGAGGGGCGTTTCGCCGAGGCGGCCGAGTCCTTCGCCGAGGGCTTGCGCCGCTACCGCCTGGCCGGTGGCGAGGCCGGCGCCGCGATCGCCGAAGGCAACCTCGCCGATGCCCTGCGTGAACAGGGCGAGGCCGCCCGCGCCCTGCCGCTGCAGCGGCGCTCGCTCGAGGCGATGGAGCGGCTGTTCGGTGCCGACCATCCGCGCGTGGCCGCACGCCTGGCCAATGTCGCCCGTACGCATGCCGCGCTCGGCGACCATGCCCGCGCGCTGGCGCTGTATGACCGCAGCATCGCGCTGTACGGGAAGCACGCGCGCGAGCAGGGTGGCGACCCGGACAACGTCCACTACGTCGCCGCGTGGCGCGCGCGCAGCCTGCTGGCCCTGGGCCGGGTCGCCGAAGCCGAGCACGCGCTGCGCGACGATGTGGGCCGGATGCTGGAGAACACCCAGGCCAACCCGCGCATGGTCAACGAGGCCTTCGCCTTCCTGGTCGAGGGCGCGTGCCGCGCGGGCACCGACGACTGCACGGAGTTGCGCCGCCAGGCCGGGGAACGGCTGCGCCAGCCGATCCCGGGCATTGCCAGGCTGCGCCTGGAGCAGGCCCTGGCCGCCACGCGCTGAGTCGCTGTCACTTTCTTCCGCGGTCCTGCGTATGCCGGTACAGGGGGCGCCCCGCGCCCCGCCGGACTGGTGGCAACGGAGGGAAGCCGATGCACGGACAAGGGATCCTGTTGGCGAAGGGCCTGGCCATGGGCCTGGTCATGGGCATGGCCACGGCGTGCAGTCCAGCGCCGGCCGCCACTGATGCGCAGGCGCTGCAGGACGCACAGCTGCAGGACGCGGAGCTGCAGGATGTACTGGCCCGCTACGAGTCGGCCGTGGCCTGGCTGCTGGGCCCCGACCGCACCGCCGTGCAGGCCTGCTGGGACGAGGACCGCCAGGCCTTTGCCGCGGAGCTGGCCGCCTGTACCGATGCCGGCTGCCGCAGCGCGACCCTGCAACGCCGGCTGCTCGCCCTGGAAGGCTGGCAGGCCGACCACCAGCGCGTTCCACCACTGCTGCCGATGCAAGCCAACGGGGAACTGCTGGCGATACTCGCGCCCGAGGACGGTTCGGTCCCACCCTCGAGCCGCACCCCGCAGGCCACGCGCGAAGGCGTGCTGGTCCATGCCGTCGACGACCCGCAACACATGGGCCTGGCCGTGGTCGACGCGGACGGCACCCACGTGCTCGTGCACGACGCCGACCTCGGCAATGACGACACCGACCGCGAACTGCTGGAGCTGGCCGCCACTGGCGTCCGGGTGCGGGTGCATGGCCAACCCCTGCCCGCGGCCAATGGCATCGACGACTTCGACACCTCGCGCTGCCGCCGCGTGTACCGGCTGGGCGACGCGACTTCCCCTGAAAGCGACCCCCGAGGAATGCAGCCATGAAGTCCCGGCGTTCCATGATGTTTGTCCTGTTGCCGCTGCTGTCGCTGGCCGGCGGCGCGCAGGCCGCCACCGATGCCTGCGTCGTCGGAACCTGGGAGCCGGTGGGCAATGCGGCCACCGACTGGATGCAGCGCAACGCCCCAGGCATGCAGGTCGCGATCGCCCAGCAGCAGGGCACGCTGGAGTTCCGCGGCGACGGCAGTTACGCGGCTGGCGGCAGTGCCGAAGCCACCGCCACCAGTGCCAGCGGCATGAGTGCGACCACCCGCGATGCGCAGTTCCAGGCGCAGGGCAGCTGGAGCACCGCCGGTGGCCGGCTGACCCTGCGTCCCTCGCGCGAATCGACCAGCGGCACCATGAAGATCCAGGTGCCCGGCGGCCGCACCCTGGAGATGCCGATGCCGAGGGGGCCGGCGCAGGTGCAGGACATGCAGTACGCCTGCAGCGGCGCCGAGCTGGAGACGCGCATGGCGATCCGCAACGCCACCCCCATCGTGCAGCGCTACCGGCGCCTGCGCTGAACTTCCATCCAACCCGAGGAAACCGCCATGCACACCATCCCCGCGTCCGCGCGCCGGGCGCTGACCCGCTGCACCCTGCTGTTGCTTGCCGCCGCCATCCCGGCCCTGCATGCCCAGGTCCGGGTGCAAACTCTGCCGGGCGTGAAGCTGGCACTGAAGCTGCCCGCCGGTACCTGGAACGAATCCAGCACCGTGGTCAACGGACTGACCGGCAGTGGCAACGGCGCCAACCAGCCGGCGTTGCCGCAGGTGGCAGCGCTCAACGGCTTCCTGCTGTCGTTCGGCAACGGCGACCACAAGCTGCGCCATGTCGGGGTCAAGGCCGATGGTCGCTATACGCGCTTCGCCTTCGCCGACCAAGACAGTAACGACCCGTTCCGCGCCAGCGCCAGCTGGACCACGTTCACCCACGGCCAGGCCGGTGAGGTGAGCGCGATCGGCGGCGGCAAGTTCCGGATCCAACTGCCCACGCCCAAGCCGGCAGGCCATGTGCTGGTGCTGCGCGGCTTCGAGTTCCAGCGTGCCGACCGCAGCGACGCCAACCTGCGCAACATCGGCGTGTGGATGGATGGCGAGCGCAACGCCGTGGTGGTCTCGCTCACCGACGACCAGGGCCTGGATTTCCGAGGCCTGGAGCGTTCGCTGGGTGCAGCCGCGCTGGCCAGCGCAACGATGCTGCCCGGCCTGCTGGAGTTCGCGCATGTCGAGGCCAGCCGGGTGGCCGCGCGCAATATCCCGGCGATGGTCGGCAGGTACCGCGGCTACCGGGCCACGGTGCAGTACGCCTGGATTCCCGCCGACCTGGTGCAGGCCGAAGGCACGCTTGCCGGTGGCGGCGGCGACCTGGATCGTGCGCGAGCGGCCACCCCGGTGCACGCGCTGCAGGGTTTCGAGTTCACCTTCGACAACAGCGACCACCACCTGCTGACGCTGGCGGTCAATGCGGACGAGCGCGGCCGCCGGATCTTCGCCTTCCAGGACAACAACCGCGACGACCCCCTGCACTGGGAAGCCACCTACCTCACGCTCAAGCCGGAGCTGCGTCGCTGACCCTCGACGGTTGCTGGCCGGTGCATCACTGGCCGCGGCCCGCGCCGCGGCTTTCCTTTCCCGCGCAGCGTCGCGCGTCCTGGAATTCCGTACTGCTGTCATCCGCTTCGCGCGCGCCTGCCTACGCGCGCATGACGGATACACCACAACTGCATGACCCGCGCATGTCGGACGTGAGTGCCGTCAAGAAACAGGCGATCCGTTTTCCCGTTCTGCAGAACCCATCACCCTTTATCGGCTGTTCGTCTGAATCAGCCGGGAAAACCGACAAAAAACGTCAATCAATGACTTGTGACGGCAACGAAGGCGGTGCTAGTTTTTTGACGCGTGGATCACGGCTGGAACAGTGCATCGCATCATCGCCGGCAAACCCACGCGTACATCCCGACGGAACAGCGGGCAAACAGGCCCGGAGCGTGTTTTTGGTTTTCTGCTCCGGACAGCCCTTCAGGAGACCATCGCATGCGCAAGCAGTCCCGGAAGTTCGGCTTCAACCAGACCGGTCAGGGCATGACCGAGTACATCATCATCGTCGCGCTCATCGCCATCGCCGCGATCGGCGTGTTCTCGATGTTCGGCAAGACCGTCCGCAACCAGGCCGCGGGCCTGGCCAAGGAGCTCTCCGGCAATTCGGCGCAGACCGCCATCAGCAACGCCGGCACCGCCGCCAACGACGCGCAGACCCGCGCCAACGCCAACAAGGGCATGGCCGAGTACAACAAGGCCAACGACGCCAAGTAAGCCTGCGATCGTCTCCGGCACCGATCGGCGCTCGCCGCGCGCAGCCGCGCGGGGCGTGCCGTCGGCGCCGGGCCCGTCCCGCGCGCTGCCTGCCAACGCATGCGGGACCTCCACACAGGAGACGTGAAATGAGCCGGAAACGCATGCGTTCCGCGGGTCGTCGCATCCAGCGCGGCCAGGGCATGACCGAGTACATCATCATCGTCGCGCTCATCGCCATCGCCGCGATCGGCGTGTTCTCGATGTTCGGCAAGACCGTCCGCAACCAGGCATCCGGCCTGGCCAAGGAACTCTCCGGCAATTCGGCCCAGACCGCGATCAGCAACGCGGCCGAGTCGGCCAATGGCGCCGCGGGCCGGGCCAACGATCCTGCCAAGCAGGGCATGGCCAACTACGACCACGCCAACGACGCCAAGTAAGCGCCGTCACCGGCATTCACGCCGACCCGTGATCCCGGTCCCCGACGGACCGGGCAGGGCAGGCGCGTGCCGCAGGAGAGCCCGATGCGCCGTTCCATCTCCACGTACAGCAGGCGGATGCGAGGCCAGGCCATGCCCCTGGTCCTCGTCTTCCTGGTCGTGCTGTGCATCGGCCTGCTGGTGACCTTCAACACCGGCCAGGTGGTCGGCAGGAAGGTGGAGGTGACCAACGCCGCGGATGCGGCGGCGTACAGCATCGCGGTCGAGCAGGCGCGCGCGCGCAACCTCGCCGCCTACCTCAACCGCGGGCGCGTGGCCAACGAAGTCGCCATCGCGCAGATGGTCAGCCTCAACTCCTGGCTGACCATGGTCCATTCCAGCTCCTACCACTTCGAGAAGTTCATGGACGTGGTCACGGCACTGCTGAGCTGGGTGCCGGGACTCAACGCCGTGCTGGCGGCGATCGACCGCGCCATGAAGGTGCTCAACCAGGCGCTCAAGGCCTTCCGCAAGACCTTCATCCCGGGCGTCAACGGCGCGATCTTCACCCTGGACCAGGTGCTCGACAACCCGTATTCGATCGCGGCGCGGACGGCGCTCAGCACGCCCGCGTCCGGCGCCAACATCCTGGCCATGGCCAGGAAGGTGGTGGAGGACAACGCGCCCGGCGCACGCGTCACCGCCGCCGGCGTCGGCGTGCTCGGCGCGAACGCGCTGGCCGCCTCGCGCCAGCTGGAGCTGTACAACCCGGGGCAGAGCGCGCGCAACACCGGCGGCGAACGCTACCGCAACGTGGTCATGGCCTCGCGCGACACCTTCACCCGCGCGCGGGACGGCACCGCCTTCGGCGTGTTCCACAACCGCGGCGGCACCGACCTGGTGGATTACGACCGCTGGTCCGGGGTGGACACGTTCCACTTCCGCCTGCCGTTGCCGTTCCCGCTGGGGACCGAGACCTTCGCCCTGGGCTGGGGCGGAACCCAGGCCGTGGACCGGCGCCAGCCGCCGTTCTTCCCCGGCATCGACCAGGGCCGCGGCTGGCTGTCGCCGTACGAGAACCGCCGCCACGCCGCCTACAACGGCACCACCCGGTCCAGCATTTCCGGCCGCTTCATCGAGGGCAACCCGGCCGGCCAGGAGATGGGTTTCCAGCGCCGCCAGGCCTACTTCGACGGCTACCGCACCGGCCTGACCGCGCGCTATCACGACGTGAAAGACGAATTCTCGCGGACACCGGAAGGCGACAAGGCCGGCCCGGTCTACACCGTCGAGGTCGGCCTTGGCATCGACCGGGTGCGCACCAGTTCCACGCTTGGCATCGGCGCCGGACGCATGGAACTGCGCGACCAAGCGCGTGGCGACGAGGTCCGCGCGATGGCCAGCGCCCAGGTCTATTTCAACCGCCCCCACGAGTACGCCAGGTTCCGGCGTTCGGTGTGGGGCCGCAACGACGACAAGTTCGAGATGGGAAACATGTTCAGCCCGTACTGGCAGGCACGCCTGGTGGAGACCCCGTTGGCCGACCGTTCGATCCTGGCGGTGGCGCCATGAAGCCCCGCGCAAGCGCCTGGATGCCCGCGCTGCTGCTGGCTTCCGCCTGCGCCTCGTGCACACCCGCCGAGCCCGACACCAATGGACCGGCGAGCGACGCGGGCGGCGCTGCGACGCTGCCGGCCCTGCACGCGGTACTGGCCTGGGAGCACATCGTCGACGGCGGCAACCCGCAGCGCAGGGATTACCAGGGGCGCATGGACATGTGCCGCGAAGCCGGCTGGCCCACGCGCGAGCTCCCGTCCGACGAGGTCGCACGACTTGGCACCGGGCGGGTGGAGATCATGATCGATGCCCGCCGCCAGGCCGTGCGCCAGACCATGTGGACGCTCGGCGCCGGAAGCGACGGCGCCGATCCGAAGGCGTTATGCCAGCCGACCCTGGCCGAGGAGCAGACCGAGGACAGCTCCGTCGACGGCCAGTTCCCCGCGGTGACCGACGTGGACATGGCCGCGGAGGCCGAACTGGTCGCGCGCGCCGGCTGGGCCCGGGTCGGCGAGGACAGCGTGGGTGGCCAGGCCTGTGTGCGCTGGCGCCAGGACGACCAGGAGGTATGCATGTGGTCCGGTGGCAGCCAGTGGGGCTTCGCCGGGCAGCCGCTGGACCTGCGTGGCTGCGATGGCATGGCCATCGGCAGCTACCTCGAATACATCCCGCTCGAAGCGCGGCCGCTTGGCCCCCAGGGCTGCGTGGTGAAGCTCGAGTCCTTCAGCCTCGGCAAGGGCCTGCTGCCGGCCAACCTGCCGGGCCCGGCGCGGGCGGGGGCACGCTGACATGCGCACGCCCCGCTCGCCGCGCCACGTTCGCGGCCAGGCCCTGACCGAACTTGCCGTGTGCGCGGCGGTGCTCGTGCCACTGTTCCTGCTGGTACCGGTGGTGGCCAAGTTCGGCCACGCCAACCAGATGGCGCAGCAGGCAGCGCGCAACGCCGCCTGGGAGGCATCGGTCAGCCAGGACTACGGCGTGCCGACCGGCGCGGAGCTGCAGCGCCGGGCGCTGGAGCGCAGCTTCGCCGCGGCCGACGCGCCGATCCGCAGCAGCCTCCAGGGAGAGGCGCGCGGCGAGTTCGAGGACCAGATGCTCAATACGTTCTCGGGGCGCAAGCTGCTGGAGCGCGACAACCTGCGCGTGGCCAACCTGCGCAACGCCCGCTCGCCCGGCTTCATGGACGAGGCGCTGACGGTGCTGCCGCGGGTCGGCAGCTTCCCGCCCAATCCCGACGGCTACGTCACCGCCGAGGTGGAGCTGTCATACCGCAACCTGGAGAACCGCGACGGCAGCCGCCCACGCTACCTGGAGCCGTTCGACCAGCTGGACGTGGTCCAGGTCCGGCGCCAGTCGCTGCTGGTGGATGCATGGAACGCCTCGGGCCCGCGCCGGATCGACCGCAGGCCACGCAGCGTCGAGACCGCGATCCGGCCCCTGGTCCCCACCACGCTGCTGCCGCCGGGCCTGGACGGGATCTTCGACACCATGGGCGCGCTGGAACCGATCCTGCCCATGGTCGGTTCGCTGGGCGACCTCGAGCTCGGCCACGTCGAGCCGGACGTGGTGCCGGCCGACAAGCTCGCCGATTACCCGGTGCGCCGATGATTCCGCGCGTCCTCCTCGTGCTTTGCGTCGCTGCCGCCGCCGTCCCGGCTCCGGCGGCGGACTTCCCCGACGTGCCGGTACCCAAGGGCGCGCGTGGCGAGCGGGTCAGCGACCACATGCGCTACAACGGCCTGGACATGCGCGCCAGCAGGTACGCGATCGACCAGCCGGTCGACAAGGTGCGAGCGTTCTACTTGCGGCAGTGGAAGGACAAGGTCGCCGACACCGCGCTGGACGGGGGCGGCAGCGTGCTCGGTTACATGGACCGGGGCCGCCACTACGTCACCGTGGCCCTGCGCCCGGCCGGTCGCGGCACCGAGGCCACCATCGGGGTGATGCGCCTGCCGCTGGAGGACGTGGCGCCGGATGCCGTGGGCAAGGGCTTCGCCCGGCTGCCACGCACCGAGGTGGCCGAGGACATCGTCTACCTCGACACCCCGCGCCAGGTGCGTACCCTGAGCATGGGCAACGCGCACAGCCCGTTCCAGAACGAACGCTTCTACACCCGCACGCTGGGCGCCCAGGGTTACGCACGCGAACCGGGCGACGCCTGCCAGGCCTCCAGCCAGGTGTGCCAGGTGCGCTACACCCGCGACCGCGAGCGGATCACGGTCACCGCCATGCGCCAGGAGCAGGGGACCGCGATCGTGGCGGTGATCGAATGAAGCACGCGGCGCCTGCTACCCGCCAGCGCGGCCAGTCGACGATCGAATACACGGTCGTGGTGATCGCGGTGGTGATCGTGCTGGTCGCGCGCCCGGACGTGATCACCGACATCGTCGAGGCGCTCAAACAGGCCTACGCCGCATTCGTCCACGCCATCTCGGCGTCCGACATCCTCGTCAGCTAGGGCCTACAGGCATGCAGAAACCCCGCATCAGCAAGAACTTCCTGTACATCGCCATCGCCGTCGGCATGGCCCTGCTCGCCGCCTTCGTCGCGGTCAACTACGTGCAGACCACGGTGGCCGAGCGCACCCAGGACAACCGGCCGATGGTCGAGGTCGCGGTACCGATGGACGACATGCCGCAGGGCGCGATCCTGCAGCCGGGCGACCTGGCCCTGCGGCGCATCCCCGCCGAGTACGCGCCGGCCGACGCGGTCACGCCGGAGAACCACGGCCAGTTCGAGGGACGCATGCTGCGCTCGCCGGTCCGCGGCGGCGCGCCGCTGAGCGCAAGCGCGCTGGTGCCGCTGTACGACCAGTTCTCGCGGCTGATCCCGCGCGGCAAGGTCGCCTACACCCTCAGCGTGGACGAGAACAATTCGATCAGCGGGATGATCGCGCCAGGCGACCTGATCGACATCCTGTTCCTCAAGGACAAGGACGAAAGCAGCGGCGCGCGCACCGGCGCGCTGGCGCTGCCGCTGCTGCAGCAGGTGCGGGTGCTGGCCACCGGCACCCGGATCGGCGAGCGCGTCGCCCCCGATGGCCGTCCGGCCGACGATGGCCAGGGCTTCTCCAGCGTCACCCTCGAGCTGGACCACGGCCAGGCCAAGACCCTGGCCGTGGCCTCGGAAGCCGGTTCGCTGCGGGTGCTGCTGCGCGAACTGGAGGACGACTCGCCCGGGCCGCACGACGGGCTCAGCGAGCGCGAGCTGATGCGCTCGCTGGGCGTCGGCAGCGGCGGTACCCGTGGCGGCGGCCAGCGCGGCGTCGAGTTCATCATTGGTGGAAGGGGTTGAGGATGCGAAACACGATGCAGCGCGGCGGCCATGGCCACCGCGTCGCCGGTGCACTGCTGCTGGCGCTCCTGCTGGCCGCACCGGCATGGGGAGCGATGGCCCAGGAAGCCCCGGCCGCGACCGGATCCACCGCTGGCGCCGCCGACCCGGCCACGCCCACCCCCGCCCAGGTGGAGCAGGCCCTGCGCCGCGCCGCCGGCCAGGTCCAGGAGGTCGGCGGCAGCGGCGACGGCGGCAACCGCGCGCTGGCCGGCGATGGCCGCGCCTCCACCGCCCAGCCGCTGGCCGACGCGCTGACCCTGCACGCGGGCGAGGCCGCGGTGCGAAGGGTCCCGGCGGCGTTGCGCCGGGTCGCGGTGGGCGACGGCGAGATCCTCAGCGTGCACACCGTCGGCCGCAACGAGCTGGTGTTCATCGGCACCCAGCCGGGCGAGACCAACGTGCACCTGTGGCTTGGGAACGGCACCCAGCGCACCGTCGCGGTCAACGTCACCGGCAGTCGCTCCGACGGCGTCGCCGCCACCGTGCGCGAGCTGTTGGGCAACCACCCGGACGTGGCGGTGCGCGCGGTCGGTTCCAACGTGGTGATCTCCGGCGGCGAGCTCGACGCGGCGACCAGCGCCAAGATCGCGGCGCTGCAGAAGCTCTACCCGCAGGTGCTCAACTTCGCCGGTTCCGACCCGGTGGGCATGCGCCCGATGGTGCGCATGGACGTGACCATCATGGAGTTCAACAAGGATGCGGTGGAGGACCTGGGCATCCGCTGGGACAGCACCATCAGCGGCCCGATCGGCGGACTGATCCGCGACGTCACCACCAACGACTACTTCCGGGTGCTGCCCGAGGACAACCGCACCTTCGACGAGATCCGCGAACAGCTGCCGACCCGGCTGCCCGGCCCGCAGGGCTACTTCGGCATCGCCACCACCATCGGCTCGCAGATCAACCTGCTGATGAGCCGCGGCAAGGCCTGGGTGCTGGCCGAGCCCAAGCTCAGCGCCCGCAGCGGCAGCAACGCGACCTTCCTGGTCGGCGGCGAGGTGCCGATCGTGATCCCCTCGGTGCTGGGCCAGACCCAGATCGAGTACAAGGAATACGGCATCCGCCTCAACATCAGCCCGAACGTGAACTCGGCGCGCGAGGTGGCCACCTCGATCATGGCCGAGGTCAGCCGCATCGACCCCTCGGTGGCGGTGCAGGGCGTGCCCGGCTTCCTCACCCGCCGCGCCGAGACCGAGATCAACGTGCTCGCCGGGCAGACCATCGTCATCTCCGGCCTGCTCGACCGCGAGGCCGCCAAGTCGGTGGACAAGTTCCCGATCCTCGGCGACATCCCGATCCTCGGCCGCCTGTTCCGCTCCGACGGCTTCCGCGGCAACCGCACCGAGCTGGTGATCTTCGTGACCCCGCACATCGTCACTCCGGACTCGCCGGAGAACCTGGAGGAGCTGCACCGCGGCGACCGCATCGAGCAGTCGCTGGAAAGCGAAATCAGCCCGCGCCAGAACTCGCACCTCAGGTAAGAGACCCGACATGTTCACGGTCCTCATCGACGCACCCGGACGCGATACCCGCCAGGTCAGGTGCATGCACCGCGAATGCGGCATCGGCCGCGGCGACGCGAACCTGGTGATGCTCCAAGGCTGGAACATCGCCAGCAAGCACGCCACCCTGGTCCGCGAGGACACCGGGGTGTTCATCCTGCCGCTGGGCGGCAAGGAGCCGATCATCCTCAACGGCAAGGCGGTGCTGGCCAAGCAGGGCCCGATCAGCGGCCGCGACGAGCTGCGGATCGGCAACTACACGCTCAAGGTCAGCGGCGACGATTCCGGCGGCATGCGCGTGCCGCCGGCAGCCAACGACCAGGAGCCCGCGCCCGCGCCGCGACCGGTGGACGCCGCAGCCGAGCGCTCGACCTCCACCGAGATCACCCTGGCAGGCCCCGGCCCGTCCGACCTCACCACCTGGCGGACCCGCCTGCACATGGCCCTGGTGCGGCAGATGGACCTGCGCCGGATGGACGTGCGCAGCATGGACGACCAGGCCCTGCGCGACACCACGATCAACCTGATCGACGACATCCTCAAGCGCGAGTTCCAGGACCTGCCCAAGGACATCAACCCTCGGGTGCTGGCCAAGCAGGTGCTGGACGAGGCCATCGGCCTGGGCCCGCTGGAGGACCTGATCGCCGACGACAGCGTCACCGAGATCATGGTCAACGCGCACGACGAGATCTTCATCGAGCGCGAAGGCCGCATCCGCAAGTCGGAGGTGGTGTTCTCCAACGAGCGCGCCTGCCTGGCGGCGATCGAGCGCATCGTCACCCCGCTGGGCCGGCGCATCGACGAGAGCTCGCCGCTGGTGGACGCGCGGCTGAAGGACGGCTCGCGCGTCAATGCGGTGATCCCGCCGGTCGCCCTGCGCGGTCCCAGCATCAGCATCCGCAAGTTCGCCAAGCGCCGGCTGATGGGCGAGGACCTGCTGACCTTCGGCTCGCTGGACGAGCGCATGCTCGAGTTCCTGACCATTGCCGTGCGCGAGCGCCGCAACATCGTGGTCTCCGGCGGCACCGGTTCGGGCAAAACCACCCTGCTCAACATCCTGTCCAACTTCATCCCCGACGCCGACCGCGTGGTCACGATCGAGGACGCGGCCGAACTGAAGCTGGTCCAGCCCAACCTGGTGGCGCTGGAGGCGCGCCCGGCCAACATGGAGGGCAAGGGCCAGATCACCATCCGCGACCTGGTCAAGAACGCGTTGCGCATGCGCCCGGACCGGATCGTCGTCGGCGAGTGCCGCGGCGGCGAGTCGCTGGACATGCTGCAGGCGATGAACACCGGCCACGAGGGCTCGCTGACCACCGCC
This sequence comes from Pseudoxanthomonas suwonensis 11-1, assembly GCF_000185965.1. Classification (NCBI taxonomy): domain Bacteria; kingdom Pseudomonadati; phylum Pseudomonadota; class Gammaproteobacteria; order Lysobacterales; family Lysobacteraceae; genus Pseudoxanthomonas; species Pseudoxanthomonas suwonensis. The sequence continues at coordinate 3,390,218 of NC_014924.1, read as the reverse complement.
CACGCCAACAACCCGCGCGAGACCCTGTCGCGCCTGGAGGTGATGGTGATGATGGCCGGCATGGAGCTGCCGATGACGGTGGTGCGCGAGCAGATCGCCTCGGCGGTGAACCTGATCGTGCACCAGCGCCGCTATCCCTGCGGCTCGCGCAAGGTCAGCCACATCACCGAGATCACCGGCATCGAGAGCGGCACGATCCAGATGCAGGACATCTTCCTGTTCAAGCCGACCACCTACCACGGTCCCGACGGCAGGGTCGCCGGCAACTTCGTCGCCACCGGCGCGGTGCCGGAGTTCTACGAGGCGCTGGCCGAACGCGGGGTGCCGGTGGACCTGGGCATCTTCCGCAACCGCGGGGGCCTGGACTGATGGGCGTGTGGCTGGTGGCCCTGCTGGTGTTCGCCGGCACCGCGCTGGCGGTGCTGATCGGCGCGCGTGCCAGCGAACGCTTCATGGCGCGCTACCGCGAGAACTTCCTGGACCAGGCGCGGCTCAACCTGGCCGACATGTTCATGTTCATGGACCCGGGCCAGCTGTTCATGGCCAACATCCTGGCCCTGGTGGTCGGGCCGCTGCTGGTGTGGATGGCCACCGGCACCCTGTTGTTCGCGATCTTCGCCGCGGTGGTGATCGCGGTCGCGCCGCGGCGGATCTACGTGATGCTGCGCCGCCGCCGGCTGGACCGGATCCAGGAGCAGCTGCCCGACGCATTGCAGATGCTGGCCTCCAGCCTGCGCGCGGGCGTGGGCTTCTCGCCGGCGATGGAGGTGCTGGTCCAGGACGGGCAGCCGCCGCTGGCGCAGGAGCTGGCCCTGGTGCTGCGCCAGCAGCACATGGGCGTGCGCGCCGACGAGGCCCTGGAAAGCTTTTCGAAACGCGTGCCGATCGTCGACGCCGAGCTGTTCGTGTCCGCCGTGAACATCTCGCGCGAGGTCGGCGGCAACCTGGCCGAGACCCTCGCCACCCTGGCCGAGACCCTGCGCCGGCGCCTGATCATGGAGAAGAAGGTCAAGGCCCTCACCGCCCAGGGCAAGCTGCAGGGGATCGTCATGGCGCTGTTGCCGGTGTTCCTGGTGGGCTACCTCTCGCTGATGTACGCCGAGACCATGGCGCCGATGTTCCACAGCTGGCATGGCTGGCTGGTGATCGGCGTGTGCGTGGTCATGGAGTACCTCGGCTACCGCATGTGCAAGAAGATCATGACGATCGACGTATGAGCTGGATGCTGATCCTCGTCGCCCTCCTGGCTGCCGGCGCCGTGGTGCTGGTGATGCTCGGTACCCGCGGTGCGATCCGCGAGGTCGAACTGGAAGACCGCACCTACTACGATCCGCTGCCGCGGCTGATGCAGATGATGTGGCCGCTGGTGACCGTGCTCACCCGCCGGCTCGCGCCTCGCCTGAATGTCTCGCAGCTGGAGCAGACCCACCGCCAGCTGCAGGCGGCCGGCCAGGACTACACCCTGACGCCGGAGGAGTTCTACGGCCTGCGCGCGGCCAGCGCGATCGTGGTGATCCTGTTCTTCCTGCTGTGCGTGCTGATGCTCGGCAAGCTGGGGCCGTCGTCGGTGCTGGCCTGCGTCATGTTCGGCGGCGTGCTGGGCTGGCTGTACCCGGCGCTGTGGCTGGGCGAGCGGCGCAAGCTGCGGCACAAGGCGGTGGTACGAGACCTACCGGTGTACCTGGATTTCATCACCATGTCGGTGGAGGCCGGGCTCAACGTCACCGGCGGGATCGAGCAGGCGGTGGCGAAGGGGCCGGCCGGTGCGCTGTCGCAGGAGTTCTCGCGCATGCTGCGCGACATACGCGCCGGCCTGCCACGCGCCGAGGCGCTCAAGCGCATGTCCGAGCGCATGGACATCAGCCAGATCACCAACTTCACCAGCGCCCTGATCCAGGCCGACAAGGTTGGCGCCAACCTCAGCGACACCCTGCGCGCGCAGGCCAACCAGCGCCGCGAGGAACGCTTCCTGCGCGCGGAGAAGCTGGCACTGGAGGCCCCGGTGAAGATGATGCTGCCGCTGGTGATGTTCTTCTTCCCGCTGATCTTCCTGTTCATCGGTTACTTCATCTATCTCAAGATGCTCGAGGAGGGGATCCTGTGAGGCCGGGCAGCATCCGCCGCGAAGGCGCCCCGCCGATCCCGCGCGCCTGGGCGGCCGACCGCTGGTGGTCGCGCTTGCGTGGCCTGCTCGCGCGTCCGCCGCTGGCCGCCGACGGCAGCGAGGCGTTGCTGATCCGGCCCTGCGCCAGCGTGCACACCGTGGGCATGGCCTATCCACTGGACCTGGTGTTCCTGGACCGCGAAGGGCGGGTGCTGGAGTGGCGCGAACAGGTGGCGCCCTGGCGCGCCGCCGCCTGCCGCGGCGCGGCCGCCACCGTCGAGCTGCACGGCGGCGCGCTGGCGCGGTTGCGGCCATGCGCCGGCGAACGCTGGCGCTGGGAACCGGCCGCGGTGGCCGGCAAGGGAGGAACGGCATGAGCAGGCGGAATCCCGGCCCGCGGCGCATGCGCGGCCAGTCCATGGTCGAGCTGCTGATCGCCGCGCCGGTGGTGTTCTTCCTGATCCTGATGGTCGTGCAGGCGGTGCTGCTGTACCGGATGAAGTCGACCCTGGACTATGCCGCCCTGATGACCGCGCGCGCCGGCGCCGTGACCGGGCTGCACCGCGACAAGATGCGCCAGGCCTTCGCCAAGGGGATGATGCCGCTGTACGCGCACAAGACCGGCATGGTCGAGATGGAACTGGCCTACGCCAAGGCGCGCGCCGACCTGCTGGTGCACGGCCGCATCACCGTGATCAACCCGACCCGCGCGGCCTGGGACGAGTTCCGCGAGCGCCAGTACGACGGTGCCTACGCCCTGCCCAACGACTCGCTGGCCTACCGCGACGCCACCGTCGGCAGCAGCGGCGTCAACGTGCAGGACGCCAACCTGCTCAAGGTCAAGGTGGAGTACGACGCGCCGCTGGTGGTGCCCTTCGTCGGCTGGGTGCTGGGCGGGCGTTCGCAGTACCTCAAGGCCGGCACGTTCGAATCGCCGCCGGTCAGCCGCCTGACCGGGCGCCTGCCGATCGAGTCGTACGCGATCGTGCGCATGCAGGTGCCGGTGCGCGACCGCGGGAACCTCGACCGGTGAAGTGGCAGGTAATGCTGCTGCTGCTGGGCCTGGCCCTGGCGCCGGCTGCAGGCGCGCAGGCGGCCGCGCCGCTGTCGGGCACCGCCGAGGTACTGACCAACCAGCTCGGCGCACTCACCCGTACCAGTCCACGCGGCGCCATGGAGACCGCACAACTGTTCTTCCGCGACGGTGCGCTGCGCATCCACTTCCGTGACAACGCCGGCGGCCAGTACGCGCTGGTATTGCCGGAGGGCGCATCGGTGGGCTGGATCATCGGTGCGGATGGCGGGTCGATGCCGGTACCGCGCATGCACTGGCCGCTGCGCTTCGACGCCGATGCGCCCTGCACGGGGCTGGGCATGTTCGCCGACTGCCAGCGCGTGGAGAACGGCGTGTATGCCGGGCGCAATGCGGTGCACTGGCGCTATCGCCTGCCCAATCCCACCGGCCCGGGCATGACCCGCCAGGGAAACATGTGGCTGGACGCGGAGACCGGGCTGGTGCTGTCCTACGAGGGCCGCACCGGCGTCGGCCGCGAACAGCGCTGGGAAGTGCGCAGGCTGCGCTACGTGCCGCAGCCTGCGGAGCTGTTCGACCCGCCACCGGAGGCGACCGCGCGCTGAACCGCGGCCACGCGCGCGTTTGCCCACCATGCGCAACCGACGCACCATGTCCGCTGCGCGTGCATGCCCTTACCCAGACATTCCCCCAAGGAGTCCCGAGCATGATCCAGCCCCGCATCCTTCCCCTGGCGTTGCTGCTTGCCGTTGGCCTGACCGCCTGCGGACAGGACCAGCCACCCGCGGCGGACGGCGAGACCGCACCCGGCGCCACTGCTGGCGCGGATGCGGATGCGGTTGCGGGCCAGGCAGGCGACGGGGTACAGGATGTGGCCGCCGCGGACGGCAAGCCAGCGTTCGACATCGGCTCGGTGCCGCGCTCGACGGTGGCGCTGGGCGACTTCCCCTACATCCAGCTGCCGCGGGGCTACGAGGCCGACAAGCGCAGCGTGATTGCCAAGGACTTCGCCCGCTTCCCGTTCTGGGTCGACGGCGAGGCGGTCTGGGTGGAAGGTCGCTTCGAGGGCAACGAGCTGCGTCCGGCCGATGGCAAGGCGATGTCCGAGTACGAGGTGCGGCGCAATTTCGAGGCCATCGTGGAGCAGATGGGCGGAGTGAAGCTGTCCGAAGGACGCATCCCGCGCGAGACCCTCGATTCGTGGGGCAGCGAGATCACCCAGGGCTTCAACGGTGCCATCGGCGACGTGTGGAGCGAGCCCGTGCACACCTACGTGGTGCGCCGCGACGAGGGCAACATCTGGATCCACCTGGTCACCAACAGCGCGCAGGGCTGGTACCTGATCGGCCAGGAGCAAGGCTTCGAGCAGACCGCCAGCCTGCTGCCGGCCAGCGAGCTGAAGGCGCAGATCGACAGCACCGGCAAGGTCGCGCTGCAGGTCAATTTCGCCACCGACCGCACGGAGATCCTGCCGGAGTCGCAGCCGCAGATCGACCAGGTGGTGGAGCTGCTGCAGCAGGATCCGCAACTGAACCTCGGGGTCGAGGGACATACCGACGACACCGGCGATGCCGGGCACAACCTGCGCCTGTCCGAGGGTCGCTCCAACGCGGTGGTCAAGGCGCTGGTCGCCCGCGGGATCGATGCCGCGCGCCTGACCTCCGCCGGATTCGGCAGTACCCGTCCGGTGGCCGACAACGGCAGCGAGGAAGGCAAGGCCCGCAACCGCAGGGTGGAATTGGTGAAGCGCTGAAGATGCGTGGATAGCCGCCTGGCCGTCCGCTCGTGGTCGCGGGGACGTCGTGTCCTGCCGGCCTGTCATTTCTCCGCGACGAAGGAGTGCACATGAAGAATGTCGAGCTGAAGTCCGCCGTGCTGGCGCTGTCGATCATGCTGGCTGCGGCCGCCTGCGGCCGCGAGCAGGCCGAACCGGCGGCCACGCCCGGTCCGGAGCCGTCGGCCAGCGCCCCGGCCACGGCCGCGGACGAAGCGCCCGCCGGTGCCGCAACTGTCAGCGAGCAGCACCGCGGCATGGTGCGCGCGGGTGCAGCCTTCTACGTGGCACCCGAGTTCTGCGGCATGGACTACACCGATGCCGAGCGCACGCGCATGCGCGAGGAGCAGAAGCAGGCCACCGTGGCCATGGGCCAGATCAGCGCGTCGGAGTTCGACGCGGCCTTCGACGCCGGCATCGGCGAGGCGCGCCAGGCGTTCGCCAATGCCTCGGCGGCCGAGCTGAAGCAGACCTGCGACACCCTCAAGGCCATGCGCGCGGCCACGCCGCAGGGCTGACCCGGGGATGGGGGCGCGGCCGCCGCCGGCGGCCGCGCTCAGCCCGGCAGGCGGAAGAACGCGCGTGCCGCGGCGGTGCTGTTGGCGGCGGTGACGGCCGGATCCTCGCCGCGGTCGCGCGCCAGTTCCTCGACGATATGCGGCAGGAAGGACGGCTCGTTGCGGCGGTCCTTCGGCATGGGCCTGAGCGTGCGCGGCAGCAGGTAGGGCGCGTCGGTTTCCACCATCAGCCGATCGGCGGGGATGTTCCTGACGATCTCGCGCAGGTGCTGGCCGCGGCGTTCGTCGCACAGCCAGCCGGTGATGCCGATGTACCAGTCCTGGTCGAGGTAGTCGAACATCTCCTCGCGGGTGCCGGTGAAGCAGTGCACCACCGCCGGCCCGTGGCGGCCGTCGAACTGCTTCATCACCGCCATGAAATCGGCATGCGCGTCGCGCTGGTGCAGGAACAGCGGCTTGGAATTGCCGGCCACGGCCAGGTCGGCGGCGATCTGCAGCTGTTGTTCGAACGCCTTGCGCTGCGCCGGCCGCGGCGAGAAATCGCGGAAGTAGTCCAGCCCGCACTCGCCGACCGCCACCACCTCCGGGTGCGCGTGCAGCGCGCGCAGCTCGGCATCGCATTCGGCGGTGTACTCGTTGGCGTGGTGCGGATGCACGCCGGCGGTGGCGTACAGCACGCCGGGATGACGTCGCGCCAGCTCCAGCGCCTGCGGGTTGTGCTCGCGGCTGGCGCCGGTCACCACCATCTGCACCACTCCGGCCCCGTGCGCGCGCTGCAGGACCGCGTCGAGGTCGCGCTCGAAGCTTTCGTGGGTGAGGTTGGCGCCGATATCGATCAGGTGCATGGAACGGTCTTGCGGTTCGCAGTGAGCGCGCATTCTAGCCGGGCACCACGGCCGGCCCCGTGCATCGCGGATAATGCGCCCGGTTCCCAACGAGACCCAGCACGGCCGCGTCGCATGGCGCGGCTGCGAAAGCCGGCCCATGGATTTCCCGATCACTCCGCTGCTGCCCGCGATCCGGGACAGCCTTGCCACGCATCCGCGCCTGGTGCTCGAGGCGCCTCCGGGCGCCGGCAAGACGACCCAGGTGCCGCTGGCCCTGCTCGATGCGCCGTGGCTGGAAGGCCGGCGCATCCTGATGCTGGAGCCACGCCGGGTGGCCGCGCGCAGTGCCGCGGGGTTCATGGCGCGGCAGCTGGGCGAGGAGGTCGGCGGCATCGTCGGCTACCGCATTCGCTTCGAGAGCAGGGTCTCGGCGCGCACCCGGATCGAGGTCGTCACCGAAGGCATCCTCACCCGGATGATCCAGGATGACCCGCTGCTGGAAGGCGTTGGCGCCCTGCTGTTCGACGAGTTCCACGAGCGCCACCTGTCGGCCGACCTCGGCCTGGCCCTGGCCCTGGACGTGCAGGCGCAGCTGCGCGAGGACCTGCGCCTGGTGGTGATGTCGGCCACCCTGGATGGCGAGCGCTTGGCGCGCTTCCTCGATGCGCCGCGGCTGTCCAGCGAGGGCCGTTCCCATCCGGTCGAGGTGAGCCATTTCCCCGCGCGCCGCGACGAATCGCTGGAAGCGCAGGCGCGGCGTGCGGTCGAACAGGCGCTGGCCCAGCATCCCGGCGACGTGCTGGTGTTCCTGCCCGGCCAGCGAGAGATCGCGCGGGTCGGCGCGGCGCTGGAGGCCGTTTCGCTGCCCGGCGCGGTCGAGGTCCTGGCCCTGCATGGCGAACTGCCGGTGGAGCAGCAGTCGAAGGTGCTGCAGCCGGCGCCCGACGGCCGCCGCCGGGTGGTGCTGGCGACCAACGTGGCCGAGTCCTCGGTGACCCTGCCCGGGGTGCGGGTGGTGATCGACTCCGGCCTGGCGCGCGAGCCGCGCTTCGATCCGGTCAGCGGCTTCTCGCGGCTGGACGCGGTGCCGATCTCGCAGGCCTCGGCCGACCAGCGCGCCGGCCGCGCCGGGCGCGTCGCCCCTGGCGTGGCCTGGCGGCTGTGGCCGCAGTCGCAGCGGCTGGAAGCCCAGCGCCGGCCGGAGATCGCCCAGGTCGAGCTGGCCGGCCTGGCCCTGGAGCTGGCGGCCTGGGGCAGCGATGGCCTGCGCTTCGTCGATCCGCCGCCGCCTGGCGCGCTGGCCTCGGCGCGCGAGCTGCTGCAGCGGCTTGGCGCGCTGGATGGTGCGGCGATCACCGCCATTGGGCGCAGGATGCTGGAACTTGGCACCCATCCGCGGCTGGCGGCGATGCTGCTGGCGGCCAAGGACGACCGCGCCCGGACCCTGGCCGCCGACCTCGCCGCCCTGCTCGAGGCCCGCGACCCGCTGCGCAGCCGCAGCGATGCCCTGGCCGAACGCTGGCGCGCGCTGGCCGCCTTCCGTGGCGGGCGGATGCCGGCCGACGCCAGCCGCTCTGCCTTGGCCGCGATCGATGCCGCCGCCCGCCAGTGGCGCCGGCGCCTGCGCTGCGAGTCCACGCCGCCGGCGGAGATCGAGGCCCACGAGCTGGGCGACCTGCTGGGCCATGCCTTCCCCGACCGCATTGCCGCCCGGCACCCGGCCGATCCGCTGCGCTACCAGCTGGCGAATGGCCGCATGGCGCGGCTGTTCGGCGACAGCGCGGTGCGCGGCGAGCCCTGGCTGGTCGCCACCGAACTGCGCTTCGAGCCGCGTGGCGATGCCCTGCTGTTGCGTGCCGCGCCGGTGGACGAGGCGCGCCTGCGCGCCGACTTCCCCGACCGCTTCGTCGAGGAGGAAGGCGCGGTCTGGGATGCCCAGCGCCGCGCCCTGGTCGCCCGCCGCGAATCGCGCTTCGACCGTATCGTGCTGGACAGCCGCCCGGCCGGGCGGGTCGATCCGGCCCAGGCCGCACAGGCCCTCACCAATGCCGTGCGCGAGCTGGGCCTGGAGGCGCTGCCGTGGACCGAAGGGCTGCGCCAGTGGCAGGCGCGTGTCACCTGCCTGCGCAGCTGGATGCCCGGACTGGACCTTGCGGATGTCAGCGACGAGGCCCTGCTGGCCGGCGTGGACGAATGGTTGCGCCCGGCCTTCGCCGGCAAGACCCGCCTGGACGCGCTGTCCGAGCAGGAACTGGGCGAGGCGCTGAAGTCGCCGCTGGACTGGAACCTTCGCCAGCAGGTGGACCGCCTGGCACCGGTGCGCATCACCGTGCCCTCGGGCATGGACCGGCCGATCGGGTACTCGCTGGAACCGGACGGCAGCCCACGCCCGCCGGTGCTGGCGGTGAAGCTGCAGGAGCTGTTCGGGCTGGCCGACACCCCGCGCATCGCCGACGGCCGCGTGCCCCTGCTGCTGCACCTGCTCTCCCCCGGCGGCAAGCCGCTGCAGGTCACCGGCGACCTGCGCAGTTTCTGGGACAACACCTATCCGGAGGTGCGCAAGGAGATGAAGGGGCGGTATCCCAAGCACCCGTGGCCCGACGACCCATGGTCGGCTACGGCTACGCATCGGGCCAAGCCGCGGGGGACGTGAGGGCTGGTATTCCCGGCCCGCGGGAAGGCTCGCCCATTCGCCGCCGTCTGCTGTCCGCGGCATGAACATGCCCGGTCGCTGCGCCCTGGGCCGGGCAGCCCAGGTGCCCGCTGCTGACGTATCTTGCACGGGTGCTCGCCCACACTGGCGGCGTCTTCCCCCTACCGATGAAGGGATCCCCCATGAGCAAGCTGACCATCATCACCGACCGCGCGCTGGAACTGGCCGAGCAGGCCGGCGCCGGCCTGCGCAGCGCCGGCCGCCAGGCCGGTTCCGGCCTCCGCCACGCCGGCCACGGTGCCGAGCAGTGGATCAAGGCCGGCGCCGCCCTGGGCGCGGCCCGTGCCTCCACCCGCGCCGCCGCCACCGTCGTCCGCCGCAATCCGGTGGCCGTGGCCGCGGCTGCCGCCGTCGTCGGTGCCGGCGTCCTGGCCTACGTGATGTACCGCAAGCGCCGCCAGCAGCAGGCCAATGCCCCGATCGAGGGCGAGGCCCGCCAGGTCCGCGACAACGGCAATACCCGCGCCCGTGCCTCGCGCCGTCGCAGCCACAACATCACCAGCGCCGAGTGATCGGGGGGCTCGTGATTCGGGATTGGTGATTCGGGATTGGTGAGGGGTCTGCCGGACCCCTGTGGATCCGCGTAGCCCGGACGCGCCGAAGGCCTTATCCGGGCGCGCGCCTGGGCGTCCTGCCCTCTTTCCAGGCCTCCCGCCGAAGGAGGGCGGCTGCCAAGTTCGCCGCGCCGCCATCCGGCGGCTCAACGGCCCACTTCCCTCCACTCCCCCGGTGCCAGAGGCGTGCCGTCGCGGTCGTGCAGGCGGTGCGGGCCCATGGCCACGCGTACCAGGCGCAGCGTGGGCAGGCCGGCGGCGGCGGTCATGCGCCGGACCTGGCGGTTGCGGCCTTCGATGATCACCACCTCCAGCCAGCTGTCCGGCACGGTCTTGCGGAAGCGCACCGGCGGGTCGCGCGGCCACAGGGCGGGCACGGGATCGAGCCGTCGCACCTTCGCCGGGCGGGTCGGGCCGTCGTTGAGCACTACGCCATCGCGTAGCGCCTGCAGCTGTTCCTCGCGCGGATCGCCTTCCACCTGCACCCAGTAGGTCTTGGGCTGCTTGTGCAGCGGATCGGTCAGGCGATGGGCCAGGCCGCCGTCGTCGGTGAGCAGCAGCAGGCCCTCGCTGTCGTGATCCAGGCGCCCGGCGGCGTACACGTCCTTCGGCAGGCCGAAGCCGGCCAGGGTCGGGCGCGGCGGCTGGCTGCGGTCGGTGAACTGGCACAGCACCCCGTAGGGCTTGTTGAACGCGATCAGCATCGGGGTGTTGCGCGGGGCATCAGTCTGAAAGGCCGACGCCACCGAGCGGCCGGGTGGAAACATGCGAATCGAAGCCGGCGATCAGCGGCCGCGCGCGGGTGATCGCGTCGCGCACGGCGGGCAGCTGCAGCGAGGCCTGGTGGCTCTGCGCATTGTCCCAGACCTCGGTGATCCACAGCGCATCCTCGTCCTCGACGTCCTCGGCCACCACGTAGGCCAGGCAGCCGGGCATGGCGGTGGTGGATTCCAGCAGGATCGCGGCCAGCGCCGCGCGCTGCCCGGGCTGTGCCCGCAGCTTTCCGACAAGTCCGTGCATGGATGTGTCTCCACCGGCGCCCAGCGCCGGCAACAGCGGCGTGGCGGCCAGGCCGGCCGCCAGCAGGGTCAGGAAACCGCGGCGATGCATGGCAATGCCCCGGACAGGGATCGGATCGGCGTACCGTGGGCGCGGGCCGCGTCGCGGCGCCACGCCCGCGGCGGCCTCACTTCTTCACGAAGCGCAGGGTCATGCGGTCGCTTTCGCCGATGGCCTTGTACTTTTCCGCCTCGGCTTCGGGATGGTTGTTGGTCGGCGCCAGCATCCACACCCCGTTCGGGTGGTCCTTGGTGTCGCGCGGATTGGCGTTGACCTCGCTGCTGCCGTCGAGCACGAAGCCGGCGGCCTCGGCCATGGCGATCACCTGGGCCTGGCCCACGTAACCGCTCTTGTCGTCGGCCGGCACGTCGGCGGCGGCGCGGTGCTCGACGACGCCCAGCACGCCACCGGGCTTGAGCACGTCGAAGAAGCCCTTGAAGTAACCCTCGGCCTGGCCGGCACCGCGCCAGTTGTGCACGTTGCGGAAAGTCAGCACCAGGTCGGCTGAACCGGCCGGACCGAAGACCGGCGCTTCGGGATCGTAGGCGACCACCTCGGCCTTGCCGTACTGCCCGGGCGCCCCGGCAAACTTCTTCTCCAGGTTGTCCCGCGCGCGCTGCTGGTATTCGCGGCCGCGTCCCTCGGCAACCGCCTGCGGGTCGACCACCGCGGCCACGTACCGCCCCTTCGCCGCCAGGTAGGGCGCCAGGATCTCGCTGTACCAGCCGCCGCCCGGGGTGATCTCGACCACGGTCATGTCCGGGCGGATGCCGAAGAAGGCCAGGGTCTGGCCGGGATGGCGCCAGGGATCGCGGGCGACATTGCCCTCGGCGCGCCAGCTGCCATTGATCGCCGCCTGCAACGCCGCGTCCGGCGCGGGCAGGGTGGCGGCATCGGCAGGCTTGGTGGCCTGCGCGGCGGGAACGCCCAGGGCCAGGGCGATGGCCACGGCACAGGCGGCGGAACGGGACATGCGGATCATGCACGGGCTCCTGCTGGTAGTGCGGCCGAGACTAGCATTGGGGCCGTGATTGGTGATTCGTGATTAGTGATTCGAAAGAGCAAACGCGGCCCACCGGTCACCGCACCGCATGCCGGAGGAGCTCTTACGAATCCCCAATCCCGAATCACGAATCCCGCGCCGTACCCTGATTCGTTACGCCAGGCGTAACGCGTCGGGGTACGGCGGCGTATCCGGCAACTGCCCCTCGCGCAGCTGCGCCTGCAGGCCGCGCCACCACTGCGGCTGGAACAGGCCGGGGTGGGTGGCTTTCAGCGCGGCCAGCAGCGGCGCGGGCAGGCCCATGAACTGGCCGAAGCGTTCCGGAAACACGTCCTGCGGGCCGACGTGGAACCAGGGCTCGGCGGCGACCTGCTCCTCGTAGGTCGTGGCCTGCGGCCATTCGCGGAACTCCAGCTCGGACACCGAGCGGATCTCGTCGTAGTCGTAGAACACCACCCGCCGATGGCGCGAGACGCCGAAGTTCTTCAGCAGCATGTCGCCGGGGAAGATGTCGTTGCGGGCCAGGTCGACAATGGCCTGGCCGTAGTCCAATACCGCCTCGCGCCGCGCCTCGGCGCCCTGCTCGCGCACGTAGAGATCCAGCGGACGCAGCCGGCGCTGCACGTAGCAGAGCTTGAGCACCACGTCGTCGCCTTCCTCGACCACGCTGGCGGCGCAGCTCTCGCGCAGCTCCGCCAGCAGCGCCGGATCGAAGCGTCCGGCCGGGAAGCGCAGGTACCGGAACGGCTGCGCGTCGAGCAGGCGGCCCACCCGGTCCAGGCGGAACACGCGTTCGTACTGCGCCTGCACCTCCTCCGGCGTGGTCTTCTTCGGCCAGGCGAAGCGGTCGCGGATCACCTTGAACACCAGCGGCTGGCCGGGCAGGGTGAACACCGCCATGACCATGCCGGGCGTGCCCTCCGCCGGCACCAGGCGCTCGGCCGGATTGGCGTGGAAATGGCGGAAGAAGCTGCGGTAGCGCTCGGTCTTGCCCTGCTTGGCGCGGCCCAGCACCGTGTACAGCTCGTCCACCGGCTTGTGCGGCAGCAGGGTGCGCAGGAACACCACCGCGTCGCCGACCGTCGGCAGGTCGGCCTGGAAATAGCTGCGCGACACGCCGAACAGCTGGGCCACGTCGCCGCGCCGGGTCAGCACCGCCTCGGCACGGATGCCGTTGTCGCCGTTGACCAGGGCCACCACGCAGGGCGAGAAGCGGTGCTCGCCGAACACGCGGCCGACCAGGTAGGCGCGGCGCTCGCGGTAGAACACCGTGTCCAGCAGCTCGATCGCGCGCACCGGATGCTCGCCCCAGTGGGCCAGGTCGTCCTGCAGGCGCACGGCGATGGCCGCGGCGCAGCGCGCCAGGTGGGCGTAGGGCACGTCGAAGCGGTAATCGCCAAGCATGCGCACGAAGGCGTCCACCGGGCGGATGGGCGAGACCGCGTAGCTGTGCCGCGCCACCGGCCGGGTGATGGCATCGGTGGGCTCGATGTCCAGCGCCACGAACTCGATGTCCGCGTCCAGGCCGCGGGTGCGGAAGAAGCGCCGCGCCAAGGTGTTGAAGAAGGTCTTGTACAGCTCGGTGTCGATCGCGCCGTCGATCGAGGCGGCGAAGGCATCGCGCACCTGCCGCCACAGGGCGCGGTCGTGGGCGTGCAGGCCCATCAGGGCCACCAGCCGCCGCCGGCATTCGTCGATGCACAGGTCGTACAGGTCCAGGCGTTCGGCCGCGTCGGCGCGGGCGCCGGTCCAGTCGCGCTGCTCGAAGCGTTTCTTCGCGCGCCGGCTGATGGCGGCGAAACGGGCGTGATAGTCGTCGAACGCGTCGCGTACGACCTTGGAGATGGCTTCGGGCTGGATCATGGCCCGATGTTAGCCGGGCCGTCCGGGGCGTGGCCGGGCCGCCGCCTGCTCCAGCAGCCAGGCCCGCACGGTGGCGAAGGATGGATGCGACCGGCTGCGCCCGGGGTACACCAGGTAATGGCCGAAACCGGCCGGCATGCGCCTGCGTCCCAGCGTGGCCAGGCGGCCGGCACGCAGCAGCGGCTCGGCCAGGGTCAGGCGCGCCAGGGCCACGCCCAGCCCCTCGGCCGCGGCCTGGTGCAGGGTCTCGGTGTCGTCGAAGTGCGCGGCGTACCGGCGCGGCGGTTCGCCACCGGTGGCGGCGAACCAGTCATCCCAGCGGTCGGACGGGTCGCCAAGCAGGGGCAGGCGGGCGAGCCGCTGCGTGGCCGGGATCCGCGCATTGCGCCGGAGCAGCGCGGGGCTGGCGACCGGCGCCAGCCATTCGTCGAACAGCAGCTCCGTGTGCACGCCCGGCCAGCTGCCGGCACCCAGGCGGATGGCCAGGTCCACCGGCTCGCGCTCGAAGTCGACCACATGGGTGCTCGACTGCAGGCTCACCGCCAGGTCCGGATGCGCCGACAGGAACGACGGCAGCCGCGGCACCAGCCAGGCGGTGGCCATGGACGGGATCAGGCTGATGGTCATGCTGCGCTGGCCGCAGGTGCTGGCGCGACGCAAGGCCTGGGCGATGTCGTCCAGCGGCGTGGCCACCGCGTCGTACAGGCGCCGCCCTTCCACCGTCAGCTCCACCCCGCGCGGGCCACGTGCGAGCAGGCGCTGGCCCATCCCCTCCTCCAGCTGGCGCATGCGGTGGCTCAGCGCGCTGACGGTGAGGTGCATCTGCGCCGCGGCGCGGGTCAGGTTTCCCAGCCGTGCGGCGGTGACGAAGGCCTCCACCTGGTCCAGCGGGATGCGTGCCATCTTGAGCCTCCTTCAAGGCTGGCTTGCGGAACTTGCGCTACGTGCCCCTGCAGCATCGCCGTAGCTTGATCGTCGTTCAAGCCAGCGGAGAGCGTCATGGACACGAGGAAGAAGCACGGTTACGGCGCCGCGCTGTCGGCGATGTTCCGCGGACTGCTGTCGATGGATGGCCACGCATCGGGCCTGGAGGCCTGCGTCGCCGGCCGGATGCCGGCGGTGCCCGCCACCCCGGATGCCCGGAAGCACGAAGCCCGGCGCGGGGCCGGGCTTCGTGTGGTGCAACGCGAGCTGGAGCGGGAACTCAGGCCGCGAGTACCGCGAGGCTGGCGTTGAAGGTCGGCGACGGACGCATGGCGGCGCCGGCCTTGGCCAGGTCGGGGTGGTAATAGCCACCGATGTCGACCGGCTTGCCCTGGGCGCCGTTGAGCTCGGCGACGATCGTCGCCTCGTTCTCGGCCAGGGCCTTGGCCAGCGGCGCGAACTTCGCCTGCAGCGCCTCGTCCTCCTCCTGCGCGGCCAGCGCCTGCGCCCAGTACAGGGCCAGGTAGAAGTGGCTGCCGCGGTTGTCCAGCTCGCCGACCTTGCGCGCCGGCGAACGGTTGTTGTCCAGGATCAGGCCGTTGGCCTGGTCCAGCGCCTTGGCCAGCACCGCGGCGCGGGCATTGCCGGTCTGCTCGGCCAGGTGCTCCAGCGAGGCGGCCAGGGCCAGGAACTCGCCCAGCGAATCCCAGCGCAGGTAGTTCTCCTCGACGAACTGCTGCACGTGCTTGGGCGCGCTGCCGCCGGCGCCGGTCTCGAACAGGCCGCCACCGGCCATCAGCGGCACGATCGACAGCATCTTGGCGCTGGTGCCCAGCTCCAGGATCGGGAACAGGTCGGTCAGGTAGTCGCGCAGGACATTGCCGGTCACCGAGATGGTGTCCTTGCCCTGGCGGATGCGCTCCAGCGAGAACTTCGTCGCTTCCACCGGGGCGAGCACGCGGATGTCCAGGCCGCTGGTGTCGTGGTCCTTCAGGTACTTCTCGACCTTGGCGATGACCTCGCGGTCGTGGGCGCGGTTGGAGTCCAGCCAGAACACCGCCGGGGTGCTGCTGAGGCGGGCGCGGTTGACGGCCAGCTTGACCCAGTCCTGGATCGGCGCGTCCTTGGCCTGGCACATGCGCCAGATGTCGCCGGCCTCGACCTTGTGCTCGAACACCAGCTTGCCGTCCTGGTCGGTGACGCGCACGACGCCGTCGGCCGGGATGCGGAAGGTCTTGTCGTGGCTGCCGTATTCCTCGGCCTTCTGCGCCATCAGGCCCACGTTCGGCACCGAGCCCATGGTGGTCGGGTCGAACGCGCCGTTGGCCTTGCAGTCCTCGATCACCGCCTGGTACACGCCGGCGTAGCAGCGGTCCGGGATCACCGCCTTGGTGTCCTGCAGCTTGCCCTCGGCGTTCCACATGCGGCCGGAGTCGCGGATCATCGCCGGCATCGAGGCGTCGACGATCACGTCGCTGGGCACGTGCAGGTTGGTGATGCCCTTGTCCGAGTTGACCATGGCCACGGCTGGGCCCTTGGCGTACACGGCCTCGACGTCGGCCTTGATCGCGGCCTGCTGCGCTTCCGGCAGCGAGGCGATGCGCGCGTACAGGTCGCCGATGCCGTTCTCCGGCGAGAAGCCGACCGAGGCCAGCGCGTCGGCGTGTTTGGCAAGGGCGTCCTTGTAGAACTCCGAGACCACCACGCCGAACATGATCGGGTCGGAGACCTTCATCATGGTCGCCTTCAGGTGCAGCGAGAACAGCACGTCCTGCGCACGCGCGTCCTCGACCTGCGCGGCGACGAAGGCGGCCAGCGCATTGCAGCTCATGGTCGAGGCGTCGACGATCTCGCCGGCCTTGACCGCCACCTTCTCCTTCAGCACCACGGTCTTGCCGTCGGCCTGCGCCAGCTCGATCTTCAGGCTGCCGGCGTTGGCGATCGTCGCCGACTGCTCGCTGCCGTAGAAATCGCCCGCGTCCATGTGCGCCACGTGCGACTTCGAATCCTTGCTCCACGCGCCCATGCGGTGCGGGTGCTTGCGGGCGTAGTTCTTGACCGAGGCCGGCGCGCGGCGGTCGGAATTGCCCTCGCGCAGCACCGGGTTCACCGCCGAACCCTTGACCCGGTCGTAGCGGGCCTGGATGTCCTTCTCCTTCTCGTCCTTGGGCGCGTCCGGGTAGTCCGGCAGCGGGTAGCCCTGCGACTGCAGCTCCCTGATCGCGGCCTTCAGCTGCGGCACCGAGGCGGAGATGTTCGGCAGCTTGATGATGTTGGCTTCCGGACGGGTCGCCAGCTCGCCCAGCTCGGCCAAGTGGTCGCCGATCTTCTGGTCATCGCCCAGGTAGTCCGGGAACTGCGCCAGGATGCGGCCGGCCAGCGAGATGTCCCGGGTCTCGACCTGGATGCCGGCGGTGCCGGCGAAGGCCTGGACGATGGGCAGCAGCGACTGGGTGGCCAGGAACGGCGCTTCGTCGGTCAGGGTGTAGATGATCTTCGGCGTGTTCGACATGGTCTGCGGGGGCTCTCGGTGCGATCGGCGGAACAGGGGCCGCGGGCGTCCGTGACGGGCCGCCCGCGGCGAAACCCCCGCATTGTCGCGTGTTTTGCCGGGGGATGCGCGCCCGCGGCCATGCCCCGGGGTACGGTAAACAGGCGATTACGACTTTGGTTGGGGCCGGCGAACGTACAATTGCCCGATGAATACCCCCTACCCCACCGTCCAGCTGAAGAACGCCTGGCGTTCCAGCCACCCCTGGGTCTTCCAGAAGATCGTGCAGAAGCCGGCCACGCGCCTGCGCCCCGGCGAGATCGTGGATGCCTTCGACATCGATGGCCAGTTCATCGGCCGTGGCTTCTACAACGGCCACTCGCGCATCGCCCTGCGCCTGCTGGAGACCGATCCGGAACTGGCCATGGACGCGGCCTGGTTCGAGCGCCGCATCGGCGCGGCCGTGTCCCTGCGCCGCGACGTGCTGAAGCTGGACGAGGTCTCCAACGCCTGGCGCGTGGTCCATGCCGAGGGTGACGGCCTGTCCGGCCTGGTGGTGGACCGCTACGACGACCTGCTGGTGGTGGAGTTCTTCAGCGCCGGCATGTGGCGCCACCGCGAGTGGATCTACGACGCCCTGCGCGTGCACTTCCCCGGTGCGCGGATCTACAGCTTCGCCGAGGAGCACGTGCAGAAGCAGGAGAGCTTCGACTACCGCCCGGTGTACACCGGCGGCGGCAGCCCCGAGCCGGCGGTGATCACCGAGCACGGGATCCGCTTCCGCGCCGACCCGGCCGGTGCGCACAAGACCGGCTTCTTCGCCGACCAGCGCGAGAACCGCGAGTGGTTCTCGCGCCAGGTGGCGGGCAAGCGCGTGCTGGACCTGTGCTGCAACACCGGCGGCTTCGCCGTGTACGCCGCCGCCCGCGGCGCGGCCGAGGTCACCGGCATCGACATCGACGAGGACGTGATCGAGATCGCCAAGGGCAATGCACGCCTGAACAACGTGCGCCCGAAGTTCGTCCAGGCCGACATCTTCCCGTGGCTGCGCGAGGCCGCCGTCCGTGGCGAGCAGTACGACGCCGTGGTGCTGGACCCGGCCAAGATGACCCGCGACCGCGACCAGGTCATCACCGCGCTGAAGAAGTACCTGGACATGAACAAGCTGGCCCTGGGCGTGGTCAAGCCCGGCGGCCTGCTGGCCACCTTCTCCTGCACCGGCCTGGTGGCCGAGGACCAGTTCCTGGACATGCTGCGCCGGGCCGCGTTCTACGCCGGCCGCACCGTGCAGGTGCTCAAGGTCGCCGGTGCCGGCCCGGACCACCCGTTCCTGGCCAACGTGCCCGAGTCGCGCTACCTGAAGGCCGTGTTCTGCCGCGTGCTGGACTGAGTCCGGCACCTGCTCCAGTCCCGCCGGCCGCGCCGGCGGGGCTTGATCGCGATCAAGGTGGCCGTGGCCGCCGCGGCCGAGCATGGATGCATCCCGCCAGAGGAGCAGTGCCATGAACAGGTTCGAAGGACAGGTCGCGATCGTCACCGGTGGTGCGTCGGGTATCGGCGCAGCCATCTGCCGCCGCCTCGCACGCGAAGGTGCGAAGGT
Source organism: Pseudoxanthomonas suwonensis 11-1 (assembly GCF_000185965.1). Classification (NCBI taxonomy): domain Bacteria; kingdom Pseudomonadati; phylum Pseudomonadota; class Gammaproteobacteria; order Lysobacterales; family Lysobacteraceae; genus Pseudoxanthomonas; species Pseudoxanthomonas suwonensis. Next base: position 3,371,755 of record NC_014924.1, on the reverse strand, counting down.
CGTAATCGCTGACCATGATGGTGCCGCGGCGCAGGCGCTGGCCGCTCGGCTGGGCGAGGCCGATACGCTGGCGTTCCAGCTGGACGTGGCCGATGCCGCCGCGGTGGAGCGCATGGTCCAGGTCACGGTCGAGCGTTTCGGTGGCCTGCACCTGGCGGTCAACAACGCCGGCATCGGCGGCCCCAGCCATCCCACCGCCGGGTACCCACTCGAGGACTGGCACCGGGTCATCGACGTCAACCTGCACGGGGTGATGTACTCGATGAAGTACGAGCTGCCGGCGATGCTGGCCAGCGGCGGCGGTGCCATCGTCAACATGGCCTCGATCCTCGGCAGCGTGGGCTGGAGCGGCTCGATCGCCTACGTGGCCGCCAAGCACGCGCTGCTGGGAATGACGAAGACCACGGCGATGGAATACGCGCCCCAGGGCATCCGCGTGAACGCGGTCGGCCCGGCCTTCATCGACACCCCGCTGCTGTCGGGGCTGGATCCGGCGGTGCGCGAGGGCCTGGTGGCCCTGCATCCGGCCGGCCGGCTCGGCACTGCGGACGAGGTCGCGGCCCTGGCCTGCTTCCTGCTGTCGAAGGAAGCCTCCTTCGTCACCGGCAGCTACCACCTGGTGGACGGCGGCTACACCGCGCGCTGAGCGCGCGCGGCGGCAGTGGCGTTCAGTGGCCCTGTTCTCGCAGGGCCGCGCGCACTTGCTCGTGGCGCGCCTGCAATGCCTGCGAGGGCGCCTTGCCCAGCAGGCTCACCAGGACGATGGCCACGGTCGCGGCGATGAAGCCCGGCACCATCTCGTACAGCGCGCTGCCGGTGTGCTTCCACGCGATCACCGTGGCCGCGCCGACCAGCATGCCGGCCAGGGCGCCATTGCGGGTCATGCGCTTCCAGAACAGGGACACCACCACCACCGGGCCGAACGCGGCACCGAATCCGGCCCAGGCGTAGGAAACCAGTCCCAGCACCCGGCTCTCCGGGTCGCGCGCGATCCACATCGCCAGGGCCGCCACCGCCAGCACCATGGCCCGGCCGAACCACACCAGCTCGGCATGGCTGGCCCTGGGCCGCAGCAGGCCGCGGTAGAAGTCCTCGGTCAGCGCGCTGGAGCAGACCAGCAGCTGCGCCGACAGGGTGCTCATGATCGCGGCCAGGATCGCCGACAGCAGCACGCCGGCGATCCACGGGTTGAACAGCTGCTCGCCCAGGGCGATGAACACCCGCTCCGGGTTGGCGTCGACCGGGCCGGCCAGCTCCGGGTGCGCGGCGAACCAGGCCAGTCCTGCCAGGCCGGTGGCCACCGAGCCGCCCAGGCACAGCACCATCCAGGCCATCGAGATGCGGCGTGCGCGCGGGATGGTGGCCAGGCTGTCGGCGGCCATGAAGCGGGCGAGGATGTGCGGCTGGCCGCAGTAGCCCAGGCCCCAGGCCAGCGCCGAGACGACCGCGATCGCCCCGCCGGCGCCGATCCAGTCCAGCCGGGTGGGATCGACCTGCTCGACCAGGGCCACCGCCTCGCCCGGGCCACCCGCGCCGATGATCGCGACCACCGGCACCAGCAACAGGGCGAAGAACATCAGCGAGGCCTGCACGGTGTCGGTCCAGCTCACCGCCAGGAAGCCGCCGACGAAGGTGTAGGCGATGGTCGCCAGCGCGCCCCAGACCATTGCCTGGCCGTACGGCAGGCCGAACATGCTCTCGAACAGGCGCGCGCCGGCGACGATGCCGGAGGCGCAGTAGATGGCGAAGAACACCAGGATCACCAGCGCCGACAGGATCCGCAGCAGGCGGCTGTGGTCCTCGAAGCGGTGGGTGAAGTAGTCCGGCAGGGTCAGCGCGTTGTGGGTGCGCTCGGTGTACAGGCGCAGCGGCCCGGCCACCCAGCGCCAGTTGGCCCAGGCGCCGAGCACCAGGCCGATCGCGATCCAGGCCTCGGAAGCGCCGGCCAGGTACAGCGCGCCGGGCAGGCCCATCATCAGCCAGCCGCTCATGTCCGAGGCGCCGGCGGCCAGCGCGGTGACGAAGCCGCCCAGCGAGCGCCCGCCGAGGATGTAGTCGTCGAAGGTCCGGGTCCGGCGCCAGGCGACGAAGCCAATACCCACCATCAGCAGCAGGTAGGCGGAGAAGGTGATCAGCAGGGGGGTGCTTGCGGTCATGCGGGTTCCGGTTGGCGGGGCCGCGACGGGCACGAAACCACACAGGCTAAGGGCGCTTCCACCTTGGTTGCAAACGCAACCGAGCCGGTATGACTCAGCCGGACGCCTGCAGGATGTAGTCGCGCAGGGCCACCGCGTTGTTGTGCTCCCCGTCGCCGGCAGCGTACACGAAGGTCACCGGTCCCTTGACCAGATAGCTGCGCAATCGCGACAGCCCGGCGTGGTTGGCGGCCAGTTCCTCGAAGTAGCGGCTGCGGAAGTCGTCCCACCGGGCCGGGTCCTGGCCGAACCAGCGGCGCAGGGCGGTGCTGGGCGCGAGGATCCGCAGCCACGCTTCCAGCTCCAGGGTGTCCTTGCGCGCTCCGCGTGGCCAGGCGCCCTCCACCAGCAGGCGCAACCCGTCCTCCGGTTCCGCCGGCTCGTCGATATGCCTGGTCCGGAGCGGGAAGCGGGCGGGTCGGGCCATGCCGGCACTGTGTGGCGCCGGGGATTGGACCGGCGTGAAGCCCACGAGGCATCCGGATCTCATGGGCTGGGACGCCGGGTCGCTAGACTTCCCGCATGACCGAAACCCTCTTCCTGATCCTCATCGCCGGCCTGCTGCTGGCGATCCTGGCCTGTGTGGCCGCCCTCCTGGTGCGCCGTCCCGACGCCGCCTTCGAGCGCCTGCGCGCGCAGCTGGAGGAGGCCCTGCGCGCCGAGCAGCGCGACGGCCGCCTGGAACTGCGCCAGCAGCTGGACGGCCTGGCCACCACCCAGGGCGCCCGCATCGACGGCTTCGCCCGCCATCTGGCCGACCTGGGCACGCGCACCGACACCCGCCTGGACCAGCTGCGCGATTCACTGACCGAGGACGCGCGCAAGGGCCGCGCCGAGGGCGTGGAGGCCCAGGCCCGGCTCAACGAGCTGCTGTCCCAGCGTCTGGCCGAGCTTCGCGCCCAGCTGGACCTGTTCGGGCGCCAGCAGGACACCCGCATCCAGGCTTTCGGCGAGCAGCTGGCGGCCCTGCGTGCCAGCCTGACCGAGGACGCCCGCGTCACCCGCCAGGAGTCGCTGGAGTCGCAGCAGCGCTTCGCCGAGGGCCTCAACCAGCGCCTGCAGGAACTGACCGCGCGCAACGAACAGCGCATCGGCGAGATGCGCGCCACCCTCGAGCAGCAGTTGCGCGCGCTGCAGCAGGACAACGCCGCCAAGCTGGAGAAGATGCGCGAGACGGTGGACGAGAAGCTGCAGAGCACCCTCACCACCCGCCTGGATTCGTCCTTCAAGCTGGTGTCCGAGCGCCTGGAGCAGGTCCAGCGCGGGCTGGGCGAGATGCAGCAGCTGGCCACCGGCGTCGGCGACCTCAAGCGCGTGCTGACCAACGTCAAGACCCGCGGCACCTGGGGCGAAGTGCAGCTGGACAACCTGCTGGAGCAGACCCTCACCCCCGACCAGTACGCACGCGGCGTGCGCGTGCGCCCGGACAGCGCGGAGATGGTCGACTTCGCCGTGCGCCTGCCCGGCCGCGGGCACGACGACGCGCCGCTGTGGCTGCCGATCGACTGCAAGTTCCCGCGCGAGGACTACGAGCGCCTGCTCGAGGCACAGGAACTCGCCGACGTGGAGCTGGTGCGCAGCACCGGCGCCCAGCTGGAACGCGCGATCCGGATCCAGGCCAAGTCGATCTGCGAGAAGTACATCGTGCCGCCGCACACCACCGACTTCGCGGTGATGTTCCTGCCCACCGAGGGCCTGTACGCCGAGGTGATCCGCCGTCCCGGCCTGACCGACGCGCTGCAGCGCGAACACCGCATCGTGGTCGCCGGCCCGACCACGGTCACCGCCCTGCTCAACAGCCTGCAGATGGGCTTCCGCACCCTGGCCATCGAGAAGCGCTCGTCCGAGGTCTGGCAGCTGCTGGGCGCGGTCAAGAGCGAGTTCGGCAAGTTCGCCGGCATCCTCGAGCGCGCGGAGAAGCAGATCAGCACCGTCGGCAAGAGCCTGGGCGATGCCAGCCGCAAGACCCGCACCATCGAGCGCCGCCTGCGCGGCGTGGAGTCGCTGGCCGAGGACCAGGCACAGGCGCTGCTGGGCGACCTCGGCCTGGATGCGATCGAGTCCGAGCTGGACGGCGAGGAAGGCGAGCCCTGAGGGCACCGCCCGCCTGGGCCGTCCGTTTGATGCATGAAAAAGGGCCCGGTTTCCCGGGCCCTTCGTGCATCCGCGTTTCCCGGTTGGCTCAGGTGCCGGGGATCGGCATGGCGTCGACCGGCAGGGTGGGATCGCGCTCGTCGCGCAGGTAGTCCGGCAGGTCGTCCTCGCCCTCGCCCTTGCGACCGCCGCGGCGGTCGGCCTCGATCTGGTACTGGCGGCGTTGCATCCACGCGTCGCGGATCATCGCGTACTCGTCCACCGCGTTCTCGCGCATGCTCTCGATCGGCAGCAGCGCGGCGCGGCGGTCCACCAGCTGCGCGCCCTGCAGCACGATGCGGTAGCGGTCGCGCTCGACCTGGCGGGTCGGCGACAGCGGCATGTCGCCGGCCATGCCGAACACGTCGCGCACCGTGCGCGGGCCGAAGAACGGCAGCTCCAGGTAGCGCGAGTTGCGCCAGCCCCAGATGCCCAGGGTCTGGCCGAAGTCCTCGCTGCGGCGCTTCATCTTCAGGTCGGTGGCCGGATCGAAGATGCCGCCGATGCCCAGGGTGGTGTTGACCACGAACCGGCCCAGGGTCTGCACCGCATCGCGCGGGCGGCCCTGCAGCATCTGGTTGAGGAAGATCACCGGCGAGGCGATGTTGTCGAAGAAGTTGCCCACGCCCAGGCGCACCGGCTCCGGCACGACCGCGACGTAGAGGCGCGCGACCGGACGGGCGATGGCGGCATCGACCACGTTGTTGAACGCGTGGATGCGCCGGTTCATCGGCTCCCAAGGGTCGTAGACCGGACGCGCAGTGGGATCGGCGTCGGTGGCGGTGCCGTACAGCGCGGCGTAGTCGTCCTCGGCCTCGGTCGGGGACAGGCCGTCGTCGGCGGATCCGCCCGTGGCATCGGCGCTGGCAACGTCGGCGTCGACGGCGTCCTGCACTGGCGCTTCCCCTGCGGGCGGCGCCGGCAGCTCCTGGCCATCGACCACGACCACGGACGGCGCGGCGTCGGCCTCGGCCTGGACCGGCGTGCCGGCCACGGTTTCGACGGGGGCGGGGCCACTGCCGGCGGCCTTCGGTGCACTGGCGCAACCGGCCAGCAGCAACAGCGGGAGCAGCAGGGCGCCGGTGGAGGCGAGCTTCATGGGGGGGCTCCGGCGTAGTTCAGTTGCGGGTCCAGCCGGTAGGCGGCACGCAGTTCGGCCAGGCCGGGGGCATCGCCGCCGACCTGCACCGGGCCGCTGGCGCGCATGCGCGCGGCGGTCTCGGCCAGCAGGGCCAGGCCGGCGCTGTCCAGGGACTGGATCGCGCCCAGCTCCAGCGTGCGGGCGCCATCGACCAGCGGCTGCAGGCGCGGCCACAGCGCGACCACGGCCGCGCGGTCCAGGCGGCCTTCCAGGTGCAGCACCTCGCCTTCGCGGCGGGCGCTGGCGCTTTCCTCAGCGCGCGCCATCGGCGGCCGGGCGCAGGGCGCCGCTGCGCAGTTCGGCGGCGACCTGCGCGATCGACTTCTGCCGCAGCGGGGCGTCGAACTGGGTGCGGAAGGTCTGCACGTAGGACACGCCCTCGACCATCACGTCGAAGATCTTCCAGCCGCCGTTGTTGCGCACCAGGTAGTCGACCGGGATCGGGTCGCCGCCGTCGCGCAGGATCTCGGTGGACACGCGCACGCCGCGGTTGTTCGGCAGCGGGGTCTCCGACTTCAGGCGGATGCGCGGACGGCCGTCGAACGCCAGCAGGGCGTCGCCGTAGCGCTGCATCAGGTTGTCGGTCATGGCGTCGGCGAACAGCGCCACGTCGGCATCGCTGGCGCCGCGGCCGTGCGGGCCCAGCACCAGGCGCGCCGCGTACTCGCGGTCGAAGCCGCTGCGCAGCTCGGATTCGATGAAGCCGCGCAGGGCCTTGCGGTCCTTCTGGAACTCGGCGCGACGCTGCTGCAGGGTCGACAGCACGCGGGTGCCGGTGTCGACGACCTGGCGGCCCGGGGTCTGCGCGGCCTGCTGGGCCTGCGCCTGGGCCTGGACCGGGGCGGCCGCCAGCAGCGGCAGGGCCAGTGCGAGGGAAAGGATCAGGGGTTTCATGGCATTCATTCCGTGGGGGACGGGTCTTCTTCGGTGGACGGCGAGGACAGCACCTTGGACGGGTCGATCCCGCCTTCGCCGCCGGCACCGCCGAACATGTACTTGCCGACCAGCTGGATCAGGTCGATCGCAGGCTGGGTGAACACGATCTCGTCGCCGGGCTTCAGCGGCTCGGGGTCGCCGCCCGGCTGCAGGCCGATGAAGCTCTCGCCGAGCAGGCCGCTGGTCAGGATCGACGCCGAGGTGTCGCCCGGCAGGTCCTGGTAGCGCTCGTCGATGGCCAGGGTGACGATCGAATCGAACCGCACCGGGTCCAGTTCGACCTTCTTCACCCGGCCCACCACCACGCCGCCGATCTTGACCGGCGCCTGCAGGCGCAGCTGGCCGAGGTTGGCGAAGCGCGCGGTCAGCTCGTAGCTGCCGCCGCCGAGGCCGAACTGGCGGTTGGTCGAGGCGAAGGCCAGCACCAGAAGGGAGGCCAGCGCCAGGATGAGGAAGGCGCCGACCGCAAATTCAAGCCTGGGACCGCGGATTGCCATGGGAAGCTACCTGTGGAAACGGATCGGAACAGGGCACCTTCCGGCGCCCGGGGTTTGTTGCGGTGCCGGCGGCTGCCGGCAGGTGTACTTACTGGAACAGCAGGGCCGACATCACGAAGTTCAGCATCAGCACCAGCAGCGAGGCGTTGACCACCGCGCGGGTGGTGGCCACCGAGGTGCCCTCGATGGTCGGCTCGGCGTGGAAGCCCACGTAGGCGGCGACCAGCGCGCTGACGCCACCGAACACAGCGGACTTCAGCAGGGCCACGCCGAAGTCGTCCCAGAAGTCGACGCTGCCCTGCAGCGCCGCCCAGAACGTGCCGTTGTCCAGGCCCAGCACCTTCACCGCCTCGAACCAGCTGGCCGAGATCGCCAGCGAGCAGAAGAAACCGGTCAGCAGCGGCACGCACAGCACCGCCGCCCAGAACCGCGGCGCCACCGCCTTGGCCACCGGGTCGATGGCCATCAGCTCCAGCGCCTTGATCTGGTCGGTCGCGCGCATCAGGCCCAGCTCGGCGGCGATCGAGCTGCCGGCGCGGCCGATGAACAGCAGCGCGGTCAGCACCGGGCCCAGCTCGCGGTACAGCGACAGGCCCAGCAGGGTCGACAGCGCGTCGGCGGCACCGAAGGTGGTCAGCGTGCGGTAGCCCTGCAGGGTCAGCACCAGGCCCACGAACGCGCCGCCCACGGCGATGATCGGCAGCGAGCGGCCGCCGATCTTGTAGGTCTCGCGCGCCAGCTCGGCGAGGAAGTCGCGGCTGGGCAGCGAGGCGCGCAGCACCGACAGCGAGAACAGGCCGGCGCGGCCCAGCGAACGCACGGCACCCACGGCGGCCATCAGGCGGCCTCCGCGCGCGCGGCGCCGTCGCGGGCGCTCTCGAACGGGATCGGGCCGTCCGGCTGGCCGTCCAGGAACTGGCGGATCAGCGGATCGGTCGAGGCCTGCAGCCGGGCCGGGGTGCCGTCGAACACGATGCCGTGGTTGGCGATCACCACCACCTGGTCGGCGATCGGCAGGGTCTCGTGCACGTGGTGGCTGACGATGATGCTGGTCAGGCCCAGGCTGCGCGAGAGGCGCTGGATCAGGCTCATGATCACGCCGGAGGCAATCGGGTCCAGGCCGGTCAACGGTTCGTCGTAGAGCATCAGCGGCGGATCCAGCGCCAGCGCGCGGGCCAGCGCCACGCGCCGGGCCATGCCGCCGGACAGCTCGCGCGGATACAGGTCCGCGGCGCCACGCAGGCCGACCGCGTTGAGCTTCATCTCCACCAGCCGGCGCAGCAGCGGCTCGGGCAGGCGGGTATGGGTGCGCAGCGGCAGGGCCACGTTCTCGGCCACGCTCAGGTCGGTCAGCAGGCCGTTGCCCTGCAGCAGCACGCCGATCCCCTTGCGCATCTCCAGCAGCTCGCGCGAACCGCGCGGCACCGGGCGGTCGAACACGCGCAGCGTGCCCGCGGCCGGCACCAGCTCGCCGGTGAGCGCCGCCAGCAGGGTCGACTTGCCGGTGCCCGAAGGGCCCAGCACGGCGGTGATGCTGCCGGCGGGAACCGTCAGGTCGAGGTCGCGCAGGATGGTGCGGCCGCCACGATCGAGGCGGACGCCCTGCAGGGCCAAGGCATTAGCAGCGGGGACGGGCATGCGCGAGCGCGTTTCCTTCGCAGGAGGGGGGCATGGGCCGACGCATCATGCGTGGCGAAGACTGAATCTTAACCTATCCATTGAACCGGCCAGTACAGGAATTGTCCCGGTAATGGGCTACTCAATGCCATCGTCCGCGGCACCTTGGCTGTCGGCTTCAGGTGGTGGCCGAGAGCTGGCGCAGCTGCTGCAGCGAGACCGGCTCGCCCCTGCGGTCGAACAGCTGGCGCAGGTGGCGGTACAGCTCGCCGGCGTAACCGAGGTCGTTGAGCAGCGATCCGGCCTCCAGGCCGTCGTACACGCCATCGCGCACGTGCCGGAACAGCATCGTGCGGAAGCGGGCATGGAACGCCTCCGCATCCGCGTCCAGCCGTTCCAGCAGGCCGGCCCGCGCCTGCGGGCCGGCGTCCGGATGCAACCGGTGCAGTGCGCGCAGCTGGGCCAGCAGGTGCGCGCGCAGCTCCAGGTAGGCGGTGCGCACCGGCGTGTCCGGACCAGCCAGGCGACGCTGCAGGTTCTTCTGCAGGTGCTTGGCGCTCTTGACCGCGTTGACCATCTCCATCGCCGCCAGCTGGCTGGCGGACCAGAAGCGCTGGTGCTCCTCGTCCAGCGGCAGCTCCAGCCGGCTCATGAAGGCCAGCAGGTCGCCGTACACGCCCTTGATCCGCTGCTGGTACAGCAGCTCGGCATCCATGGCCTGGCCGGGCGGGCAGGCGCCGTCGAGCAGCGCCGGATCGGGCCCGGCCGCCTCCAGCACGCCCGGCGGCAGGCACAGGGCCTGGCAGATCACTTCCATCGACAGCTCGCCGAGATGGCGCAGCTCCAGCGCCACCGCCGCCGCGGCCGCGTCGGCCGATTCCAGTGCCGGCCCACTGAGGTGGCGTGCATGCACGCGCCGGATCGACGCCTCGCCGGCGGGCGTTGCGGGCAGGTCCGGATCGGCACGGTCCGGCAGCCAGCGCCGCAGCGCCGCCTCCAGCTGCCGCTGCCAGGGCCAGAACAGGGCCACCCCGCCGGCATTGAACAGGGTGTGGAACAGGGCCAGCTGCAGCAGGTCGTTGCCGCCGAAACCGGCCAGCCCCGCCGTCGTCTTCACCAGCCAGGTCAGCGGCAGCAGCAGGACCAGGGTCGCCGCCGCGGTGACGATGTTGAACAGCGCATGCGCCAGGGCCAGGCGCTGGCCGCTGCGGTTGCCACCAAGCATGCCGACGAAGGCGGTGCTGACGCTGCTGCCCACGTTCGCGCCGACCGCGATCGCCAGCCCCTGCTCCAGCTGCAGCTGGCCGCCGGCCAGCGCGGCCAGGGTCAGCATCAGGGTGGCGTGGCTGGACTGCAGCACCACGGTCAGCACCAGGCCGGCCACCACGAACAGCGAGGTACCGGCGGCCCCGCCGGCCTGCACCCAGGCCAGGTCCAGGCCGCCGCCGAGCTGGGCGAAGCCGTCCTTGAGCTGGTCGATGCCCAGGAAGATGAAGGCCACGCCCAGTACCACCCGCCCGGCGGCCTTGCCGCGCGCGCCGGTAAACCCGGCCAGCACGCCGAACACCAGCAGCGGCAGGGCAAGCGGGGAGAGGCTGAAGTCCTGCCCGGCCAGGGCCAGCAGCCAGATGCCGCTGGTCGCGCCGAGGTTGGCGCCGAGGATTACCGAGATGCCGCCGGCCAGCTGTATCAGGCCCGAGCCGATGAAGGCGATGGTCAGCAGCGAAACCAGGGTGGTCGACTGCAGCAGGGCGGTGCCGGCCATGCCGAACAGCAGGCCGCGCCCGGGGGTGCCGGTGCTGCGCGCCAGCAGGCGCTCGAGCCCGCCGCCGGCCAGCTGGCGCAGGCCTTCCTCCAGGCACTGCATGCCGAACAGGAACAGGGCCAGGCCGGCGCACAGCTCCAGCCAGCCGGCGCTGCGCCAGAAACTCCAGCCCAGGACGACGGCCACGGCCAGGGCGATCCCCGGTCCCAGCAGCGGCGGCAGCCGCGTCGTGCGCATCCCTTCCCCTCTCCCGTGGCCAGCGGCGGCAGCCGGCGATTCTAGCCGGCGCACCCGCACGTCTCGCCTGTTGCGACGGCGCTGCGGCAAGATGGCCTGATGCCCGAGCCCCGCACCGACGCCAGCCCCGACTTCCGGCTGTACCACTCCAACTCGCTGGAAATCCTGGCCGGCATCCTGGCCCAGGTGCTGCGCCAGCCCGCGCCCGGCCAGTCGCTGCTGGCGCCGGAGGTGGTGCTGATCCCGCAGGTGGCGATGCGCCGCTGGCTGCAGGCCACCCTTGCCGCCGAGCACGGGGTGGCGGCCAACATCGAGTTCCTGACCCCCGGCGAGTTCGTCGGCCGGGCGCTGGCGGCCAACCTGCCGGCGCCACGCGACGAACAGGGCCGCAAGCTCGACGAGCTCGACGTCGAGACCCTGCACTGGCACCTGTACGCGGCCCTGACCGACCGCGCCCTGCTGGCGCAGCCGGCGATGCAGCGGATCGCCGCGCATGTCGGCGGCGACGATCCGCTGCGCGCCTGGTCGTTGGCCGGCGAGCTGGCCAACGTGTTCAACAAGTACCAGGCCTGGCGCCGCGACTGGCTGCTGCGCTGGGAGGATGGCGCCGGGCCGGACGACCCGCAGGCCATCCTCTGGCGCCGCGTCGCCCGCGGGCGCCCCCACCGCGCGCGCCGGATCCAGCAGTACCTGGAGCGCTTCGACCGCATCGACGGCGAGCTGCCGCGCGGCCTGCCAACGCGGCTGTCGGCCTTCGCCACCCTCAATGTCTCGCCGGACGTGCTGCGGGTGATCGCCACCCAGGCCCGGGTCGGCAGCCTGCACCTGTTCGTGCCCTCGCCGGTGGCCGACTACTGGGGCGACCTGCAGCGCCTGCGCCGCGGCGAAACCGCGCAGGAAGCGGGCGAGAACCTGCTGCTGCAGCGCTGGGGCGCGGCCGGTGCCGACTTCATGCACCTGGTCGGCAGCTACGAGCTGGTCCACGCCTCGGCCGAGTTCAACGTCCACGCCGATCCGGCCGAGGGCGGCGGCGCCCTGCAGGGCAGCCTGCTGCGCCGGCTGCAGGCCGACGTCTACCACCGCCGCGCCAGCCCGGGCGCCCCGCTGCGCGCGACGGTCGCGCTGGACGATCCCAGCCTGCAGCTGCACGCCTGCCACACCCGCCTGCGCGAGCTGCAGGTGCTGGCCGACCAGCTGCGCGCGCTGTTCGACGACCCGCGCTTCGATCCCCCGCTGCAGCCGCGCGAGGTCGCGGTGCTGGCGCCGGACATCGATCCCTACCTGCCCTACCTGGAACCGGTGTTCGGCCGCCGCGGCGATCCGGACGCCATTCCCTACGCCCTGGCCGACACCAGCCCGCTGGCCAACGAGCCGCTGGCCGGCGTGTTCCTGCGCCTGCTGGCGCTGCCGGTGTCGCGCTTCGGCCTGCACGAGGTGCTGGACCTGCTGGCGAGCCCCGCGGTGGCCGAGGCCAACGAACTCGATGCGCCCGCGCTGGAGCGCCTGCGCAGCTGGCTGTCGGCCGCCGGCGCGCGCTGGGGCATCGACGCCGCCCACCGCGCGCGCCTGGATGCACCGGAGGACGATGCCTACACCTGGTCCTTCGCCCTGGACCGCCTGCTGCTGGGCCACGCCTCCGGCAGCGACGAGCCGGTGCTGCTCGACGACGGCCAGGTGGTCGCGCCGATGCCGGAGCTGGAAGGCAGCGCAATCGATGCGCTGGATACCCTGGTGCGGCTGCTGCGGGTGCTGGCCCTGCACGAACGCGTGCTCGGCGGCGCGCTGGCCCCGGCGCAGTGGCGCGAGCGCCTGCTGCAGCTGCTGGTCTCGCTGCTGCCGAAGCCGCCGTCCGATCCGAAGACCCAGCGCGCGCTCGACCGCCTGCGCAGCCTGGTCGACGCCTTCGCGCAAACCGCGAAGGATGCCGGCTACGAGGCGCCGGTTCCGTCCGAGGCGGTGCGCGCGCATTTCGCCGCGATGCTGTCCGAGGCCGATACCCGCGCCCCGCTGCTGACCGGTGGCGTCAGCATCGGCCGCATGGTGCCGATGCGCCTGCTGCCGTTCCGGGCGATCTGCGTGCTGGGCATGAACGATGGCGAGTTCCCGCGCCGCGATCCCGCCGCCGGCCTCAACCGCCTCACCGCCGAGCTCGGCACCCCTGACCGCCGCCACGGCGACCGTTCCACCCGCGAGGACGACCGCTTCCTGTTCCTGCAGCTGATGGCCGCCGCCCAGGACGTGTTCTACGTCAGCTGGATCGGCAGGGACCCGCGTGACGGCAGCGAGCGCGAGCCTTCGGTGCTGGTGTCCGAACTGCTGGAGGCGGCCGCCGCGCAGCACGAGCATCCGCCGGGCGACACCTCGCCGGTCACCCGCGCGCTGGTGGTGGAACATCCGCTGCAGCCGTTCTCGCCGGATGCGTTCGGTTCCGATGGCGAGCCGCGCCGCTTCTCCTACCGCCGCGACTGGCGCGAGGCCGCGGCGCAGCCATCGGCCCAGCGCAGTCCGCTGGCGCCGTGGTTCAACGGCCAGGCCCTGCCCGCGCCGCCGCCTGCCGACGAGCCGGTCGGCGCCATTCCGGTACTGCCGCTGGAGGCCCTGCGCCGCTTCCTGCTCAACCCGGCGCGTGAGTTCCTCAACCGGGTGCGGGTGCGCCTGCCGGAAGTGGAAAGCCACGGCGAGGACCTGGAGCCGCTGGCCGCGCCGGCCGAACCTCTGGAACGCACGCTGCTGCAGCGGGCGGTGTTCGAGTCCCTGCTGCGCGGCGATGACGCCCCCACCACCCATGCCCTGCTGCGTGCGCGTGGCCTGCTGCCCTCCGGTGCATCCGGACGCAGCGTGCTCGAGCGCCAGGCGCGGAGCCTGCTGCCCTGGCGCGAGGCGTTCGCGTCGTGGCGTGGAACGGACGAACCGCAGTCGCGGGTGTTCGAGGCCACGATCGACGGCACCGGCCTGCGCGGCCAGGTCGACAACATCTATCCGCAGGGCATCGCCCGGGTGCGTTTCGGCCAGCCCAACGGCCCGGCCTGGATCCGCCAGGGCCTGGACTGGCTGCTGGCCGCCGCTGCCGGGGAACCGCTGCCGCTGGTGCTGTTCCACGAGGGCGAGCCCGGAACCGGCCATGGTCCCTTCGTGGTCGCGCCACCTACACAGGACCAGGCGAAGGCGGCCCTTGCCGCCCTGCTGCAGCTGCGCGAACAGGGGCTGGCGGCGCCACTGCCATTCATGCCGTACAGCGGCTGGGAGATCCACCAGGGCATGGACGACTACGAACGCAGCGTGCCCAAAGCGCGCGGGCGCTGGCATGGCAACGGCCAGTTCTTCGCCGAGGGCGAGGATGCATCGGTGCGGCTGGCGCTGCGCGGCTGCGATCCGTTCGCGGAGCCGGCGATGCTGCGCCGCTTCGTCGAGGCTTCGCATTCGATCTATGCAGCGGTGACCGGGGCCGCTCTTTCCTCTCCGGTCGATCCGTTGATGCTCAAGGGCCTGGCCAGCCGCCATGACGCGGAGGACGCGGCATGAGCGCGAACGGCGATTTCCTGACCATGCCGCTGGGCGGGGTGCGCTCGATCGAAGCCTCCGCTGGTACCGGCAAGACCTTCACCCTGGCCACGCTGGTCGTGCGCCTGGTGCTGGAGCGCGCGCTGCCGGTGGAGCGCATCCTCGCGGTGACCTTCACCGAGGCCGCCACCCAGGAACTGCGTTCCCGCGTGCGCAAGCGCCTGGTGCTGGCTGCCGAGGTGGCTGCCGGCACCGTCCCCGCCGACGGCCCGGGCGAGGCGCAGCTCACCGCGCAGCTGCTGCAGGCGCACCTCGATGCCAGCGGGGAAGAGATCACCCAGGTGGCGCGCCGCCTGCGCCTGGCCGCCGACAGCATCGACCAGGCCGCGGTGTTCACCATCCACGGTTTCTGCGCGCGGGTGTTGCGCGAGCACGCGCTGGAAAGCGGCCAGGGCTTCGATCCGCCGGAGCTGCTGGCAAACGACATCGGCCTGCGCGAGGCGGTGGCTGCCGACCTGTGGCGCGCGCATGCGATCGACGCCGACAGCGTCGCCGACCTCGAGGGCCTCTGGGGCAATCCGCAGGCGCTGGCCGCCGACCTGCCGGCGCTGGTGCGCCAGCCGCGGCTGCGCCCGGAGCCGGGCAAGGCGCTGCCGCCTGATCCGCAGCCAGAGCTGGAGGCCGCCGGCCGCGAACTGCTGCAGGCCGGGCTCGCCCATGCCGACGACCTGCGCGAGGCGCTGTTGTCGGCCGTGGCCGGCAAGGTGCTGCACGGCGGCAGCTACAAGGCGGCGTGGATCGCGGACCTGTTCGCCCAGCTGCGGCGCTGGTGCCAGGCCGGCGAGCCGCACGTGCCGTTCGCCCATCCCAAGCTGGGCCAGCTGTACCGCGCCACCCTGCTCAAGTGCACCAGCAAGGATGGTGCGGGCAAGACCCCGGATTCGCCGCTGTGCGCGGCGGTCGAAGCCTACGCCCAGGCGGTGGAGCAGGTGTCCGCGTACCGCGAGGCGCGCTGCGTGGCGATGCTGCACCAGGTGCGTGCCGACGCGCGCCGGCGCCTGGCCACGCTCAAGCGGCAGCTGCGGGTGCAGACCTACGACGACCTGATCGACGACGTCGCCAATGCCCTGGAAGGCCCGCACGCCGACGAGCTGGCCGGGCGCCTGCGCGAACAGTACGCGATCGCCCTGGTCGACGAGTTCCAGGACACCGACCTGCGCCAGTGGCGCATCTTCGAGCGCGTGTTCGGCGCCGCCAGCGGCGATCCGGCGCTGTTCCTGATCGGCGATCCGAAGCAGGCGATCTACCGCTTCCGCGGCGGCGACGTGGAAACCTACCTGGCCGCGCGCGGGACCGCCAAGGCCGCGCCGCCGCTGGACCGCAACTTCCGCTCGCGGCCCGCGGTGCTGTCGGCGATCGAGGCGATGTACACGCGTGCCGGCGCGACCGCCTTCGTCGACGGGCGCATCGTGTTCCATCCGGTGCAGCCGGGCGGCAAGCGCGCGGACGCCGGATTCCAGCGCGACGGCACCACCGCGCCCGCGCTGACCCTGTGGCAGGCGCCTGCACCGCCGGTGGATTCCAACGGCAAGCGCAAGCCCTGGCCCGCCGGCAAGTCGCGCGACCTGGCCACCGCCGCCTGCGTCGCCGCGATCCACTCGGTGCTGGTCGATGCCCGCGCCGGCCGCGCCAGCATCGATGGCCGCCCGGTGCGCCCCGGCGACATCGCGGTGCTGGTGCGCAAGCACCACGAGGCCACCCGCATCCGCCAGGCATTGGCCAAGGTCGGCATCCCCGCCGTGGCCGCCGGCAACCTGAGCCTGTTCTGCACCGACGAGGCGCATGAACTGCTGGCGCTGCTGCAGGCGCTGCTGCACGGCGACGACGACAGCCGCCTGCGCGCCGCGCTGGCCACGGTGCTGGTCGGCCAGGACGCGCAGCACATCGCCGCGCTCGATGCCGACGGCCCGGCCATGCAGGCCTGGCGCGCCACCGCGCTGGGCTGGCGCGAGCGCCTGGACCAGGGCAAGCCGCTGGTCCTCATCGGCGAACTCTGCGCCCGGCAGGCCACCCGCCTGCTGGCCCTGGTCGATGGCGAGCGCCGCCTCACCAACTACCTGCAGCTGGCCGAACAGCTGCAGGTAGCGTGGCGCCACGCGCTGGGCCCGCACGGCCTGGTCGACTGGCTGGAGCGCGCCATCGCCCAGGCCAGCAGCGACGACGAGACCCAGCTGCTGCGCCTGGAATCGGACGCGCACCGGGTGCAGATCGTGACCCTGCACAAGAGCAAGGGCCTGGAATACCCGCTGGTGTTCCTGCCGTACGTGGGCATCGGCGGCAAGGTCCGCGACCCGGGCCGCTGCATCACCGCGCGCGATCCGCACGACCGGGCGCCGGTGCTGCACTGGAAGCTGCAGGCCGACACCAGCGGCTGGAACCAGGCCGTGGACGAATGGAAGACCGGCGAAGCGGCAGAGGACGCGCGCCTGCTGTACGTGGGCCTGACCCGTGCGCGCGATGCGCTGTGGCTGGCCACCGGCGAGTTCTACAACCACGGCAAGACCGCGTTGTGGCCGATGGTCAGCGACCCGCAGGAGCTGGCAAAGGCCCTGCCAGGCGCCATCGTCCTGGACGCGGGCGAGCCCCCCGTCGACCTGCCCTGGCTGCCGGCCGAGGCCGAAGGCCAGGTGCCGCCGGCGCGCGAGCTCTCGCGCCCGCTGGCTAGCGACTGGTGGGTGTACAGCTTCACCCAGCTGGCCAATGCCGATGGCGCGGGCGATACCTCCAGCGCTGCCACCCAGCCCGCGCCGGGTGGTCGCGACGAGCCGGCTTCGCCCGAGGCCGAAGCGCCGGTGGACGAGGCCTATGATCCGCGTTTCAGCGGCTCGCGCTTCGGCGTGGTGCTGCACGAGGTGCTGGAATTCGCCGACTTCGCCGCCTGGCAGGACTGGCAGCCGGGCGATCCGGCACCTGCCGGCGAGGAACAGCGCATCGGGAAGGCGCTGCGCAATGCCGGTTATGCGGAGACCGACCTCGAGGACGGCATCGCCGTGCTCACCCGCCTGGCCGGCCACACCCTGACCGTGCCGCTGCCCGAGGGCGCGCGCCTGGCGGCGTTGCCGGAAGACCAGCGCCGGGCAGAGATCGAGTTCCAGTTCGCGCTGGCGCCCACGCGCACCGATGCCCTGCTGTCGCTGCTGCACCGCCATGGCCTGCTGCACGGGCGCAGCGGCTTCGGCGGCCGCCGCCGGCTGGAAGGACTGATGACCGGCCTGATCGACCTGACCTACCTGCACGACGGACGCTGGTACGTGCTCGACTACAAGTCCAACCGCCTGCCCGGCTACGGCCCGCAACAGATGGCCGAGGCCATGGAACACAGCGAGTACCAGCTGCAGGCGTTGATCTACACCGTCGCCCTGCACCGCTGGCTGCGCTTCCGCCTGGGCGAGGCCTACGACTACGCGCGCGACTTCGGCGGCGTTCGCTACCTGTTCTGCCGTGGCCTGGATGCCAGCGCCGCCCCGGTGGATGGCGTGCGTCCCGGCGTGCAGGCCTGGCGCTTCGAGCCGCAACTGGTGGAAGCGGTGGATGCACTGTTCGCCGGCCGTGCCAGCGCGGAGGTGGCGGCATGAGCCTGCTGGAGGACCTGCGCCGGGAAGGCGCGCTGCGCACCCTCGACCATGCCCTGGCCCTGAGCCTGCGCCGGCTTGACCCCAGCACGCCCGATGCCGTCGCCGTCGCCGCGGCGCTGGCTTCGCTGGCGGTCTCGGCCGGCCACGCTGGTTTCCGCATCGACCAGCCGCGCGCCCTGGTCGACCTGGCCCTGGAATGGCCCGCGCCGGCGCAGTGGCAGGCTGGGCTGGAAGCCTCGCGCTGGGTCGCCCGTCCCGCCGATCCGGCCGACGAGGCGCAGGGCAGCGCGCCGCTGGTGCTGGAGGACGGCCTGCTCTACCTGCGCCGCTACCGCGAATACGAGCGTCGCCTGGCCGCGGGCCTCCGGCGGCTGGGCAGGGGTGCGGTCGAGCCCGACGGCATCGATGCGCTGGCGCCGCTGTTCGCGCGCCTGTTCCCGCAGGCGGCCGGCGGTGGCGACCACCAGGCGCGTGCCGCCGCGGTCGCCCTGCTCCACCGCCTGCTGCTGGTGACCGGCGGCCCCGGTACCGGCAAGACCACCACGATCGCCAGGCTGCTGGTGCTGCTCGGCGCACGCGCCGCGGCCGCCGGACAACCGGCGCCGCGTATCGCCCTGGCCGCGCCCACCGGCCGCGCCGCCGAGCGCATGGCCGAGAGCCTGCGCCGCGCCGCGCAGCAGCTGTCCGCCGAAGGCATCGAGGACGGGTTGCTGGCACCGCTGGCCACCACCGGCCGCACCCTGCACCGCCTGCTCGGCACCATCCCGGACTCGCCGCGCTTCCGCCACCACGCGGGCAATCCGCTGGCCGTGGACATCGTGGTGGTCGACGAGGCCTCGATGATCGACCTGCCGCTGATGGCCAAGCTGGTCGAGGCCGTGCCCGATGGCGCGCGCCTGGTCCTGCTCGGCGATCCGGACCAGCTGCCCTCGGTCGAGGCCGGCGACGTGCTCAGCGGCATCCTCGCCGCCGCCGGCGACGGCATGCACCTGGCCGCATCCGATGCGCGCACCCTGCAGCCGCTGCTGGGCGAGGTCGAGGCATCGGCGATCGAGGCGGATACCGCCACGCCCTTCCCTGCCCGCCACGTGCACCTGGTGCGCGGCTGGCGCCAGTCCGCGGCGCTGGACCTGGCACCGCTGGCGGCCGCCGTGCGTGTCGGCGACCAGGCCCGTGCGCTGGAACTGCTGCGCGAGGGCAGGCTCGATGGCGTGCACTACCACGACGCCGTCCCCGACCTGCTGCAGGATCCGGCGCGACGCGAGCATTTCCTCGCCCACTGGACCGCGCTGGCCGATGCGCCCTCGCCCGCCGAGGCCCTGGCCCTGGCCGGTCGCCTGCGCATCCTCACCGCGGTGCGCGAGGGCCCGCAGGGCGCGGCCGGACTCAACCGGCGGATCGAGGCCCTGCTGGCCGACCGCCTCGCCCAGCACCAGCCGCGCACGCGCAGCGATGGCTTCTTCCACGGCCGCCTGCTGCTGGTCACCGAGAACCACTACCGCCATCGCCTGTTCAACGGCGACATCGGCATCTGCCTGCGCGACGCGCAGGGCCAGCTGATGGCCTGGTTCCCGGGCGAGATGCCGGACGCGCCGCGCGCGTTCCATCCGGCCGCCCTGCCCGCGCACTCCAGCGCCTTCGCCATGACCGTGCACAAGGCCCAGGGCTCGGAGTTCAACGAGGTGTGGCTGGTGCTGCCCGCCAGGGACAGCCGCGTGCTCTCGCGCGAACTGGTCTACACCGGCCTGACGCGCGCCCGCGATTCCCTGCACCTGTGCGCCGATCCGTCGATCCTGGGCACCGCGCTGTCGCGCCATGTCAGCCGCGTGTCCGGCCTGGCCTGGCGGCTGGGGGCCGGCCGGAGCCGCTAGCAGCCGCTGCTGATCCGGCCTGCACGCATGCCGTGCTGACATGGACGCACCAGACGGGCGGCATCGGAGACGGCGGCGATGAAGCCTTACCAGGGCAGCGACGGCGATTCGGGCATCGAGGCCTACGAGTGCGGACCCGGCTGGATCGCGGTGCGCTTCCGCCACGGCGGCACCTACCGCTACGACGCCCGCCATCCCGGCACCGGGCACGTGCTGGAAATGCAGCGCCTGGCCGCGGCCGGGGACGGGCTCAACACCTACATCAACCGCCACGTCCGCGGCGACTATGCCGGGCGCGAAGCGCTCGACCCGTAGTCTCCCGGTTACCTCGTCCGTTCGTCGGATGACCCGTTGCCGTGCCCCGGCGGCAATGGGATATTCGTGACGTGCGTCAACCATACCTGTCCGTCTGGACACGCTGGCGCGCCCTTGGGGGGAGGTGTTCGTGTCACGTCTGCAAAGGCTGTTGTGTCTGTTGGGGATCCACCGTTATTCGAGGCCGACGCCGGATGGCGGCATGCGCTGCCACTGTCGTCGCATCCGCTACCAGCTGCGCTAGCAGCCTCGTAGGGGGAGGCGGAGCCGGGTCGGGGGGAACCTGCTGCACCGCCACAAATGAGACAACGCCGATTCCCGTGCCACTGGCGTGGCGCGAATCTCGTCGTACGCGCAGCGGCCAGCACGCCCCCGGTTTCCGGCCCGGGCGGGGAGAGGGCCGGGTGCGCGACAGGGGATCGTCGCCATGTCTCGCCTGCTTTCCTGCTTGTCCTGCCTGTTGGGATTCCATCGCTACGAACGGCCTACCCGCGACGGTGGCATGCGCTGCCGCTGCAGGCGCGTGCGCTACCTGCTGCTCTGGTAGCGCGAAGGGCGCAGGTCTTCCACCGCCTCCGGTCCAGCACACCGCGGCTGCATTGCGCGGCATGTCGCTGCTGCATATCGTGCGGCGGCAGGTTGCATGCCGTGCGTGCATCGCGGCGCCAGGATGGGAAGGGGAATCCAATGACAGGCACGGCAGCGATGCAGGGCCCGCGCGGGGTCAATGCGGGCAGGTGGATGGTCGCGTGGGGCCTGCTGGACCTGGCCTACTTCGCGCACTACGTGGTCGACAGCATCGGCCGCGGGATGACGCCGCTGCTGGGCGACCTCGCCGCCGCCCGCGACACCGCGGCCGTCCATGGCAACGCCGTGCCGATGTGGCTGGCCGCGGCCAGCCTGCTCGTCTACGTCTCGCTACCGGTCTCCGGCGTCCTGCTGCTCCAACGCCGACCCGCGGGCGCGTGGCTGGCCGCGGTCCAGGCCTTGCCGCGCCTGCTGCTTGCCGTACCGACCGGCGCCATCCTGCTGTGGCCGGGCGGCTGGGCTACGAAGCTGCCGGGGGGCGCCGCGGTCGCCATCGCCATCGCGGTGCTGCTCGCCGCGGAGCTGTTCAAGCTCGCCACCCTGTTCCTGCCACGCTTCCGCCGCGGGCCCTGAACGCGGCTCAGCGCATCAGCTGTGCCAGCGCCCAGGTGTCGAGGAAGGCGACCGCGCGCACGATGCGGCCCTCGCGCAGCTGCAGGTGCCAGGCATAGCGGTTGCGGTAGGCATGGCCGTCCTTCGCCGTGGCCTGGCCGGACCAGACCACCACCACCGCGTCGTCCTGGGCCACCACGTGCTCGACGGTGGGCACGATCGGCGTCGCCAGGCGCGCGGTGATCGGCGCCACCGCCTGGCCCAGGAACTGGGCGCGGGACCAGTAGACGCCGGATACGGGGCTGTCGCCGGCGACGGTCCACTCGACCTCCTCGTGCAGCAGGTCGCACACGCTGCCGCGGCCGTCGCGCCAGGCCTCGAAGGCCTGGCGTACCAGGGCGGCGTTGCCGCTGGCCGTGGCGGGCTCCGCTGCGTACGCGGCGGGCAGGGGCAGGGGCAGGGGCAGGGGCAGGGGCAGGGCGAGCAGGCAGCAGGCCAGCAGGCGCCACGGAAGGGTGCGGATGTGCATGGCGGTTCTCCTGGCGGATCAGGCCGGATGCGCCACCGGGCGCACCACGATGTCGCTGGTATCCACCTCCTCCGGCTGGCCGATGGCGTGGACGATGGCCGCGGCGATGGCTTCCGGCTTGAGCGCGACCTTGCGGAACGCGGCGATCGCGGCGGCGGTATCGGCATCGGTGATGGTCGAAGCCAGCTCGGACTCGACCACGCCCGGATACACGCAGGTGACGCGGATGCGGTCGTTCTCCTGGCGCAGGCCGTCGGAGATCGCGCGTACCGCGAACTTGGTGGCGCAGTACACAGCCGCCGTGGGCATCGCATACAGCCCGCCGATGGAGGACACATTGATGACATGTCCGCTGCCCTGGACCTGCATGGCCGGCAGCACCGCGGCGATGCCGTGCAGCACGCCGCGGATGTTGACGTCGAGCATGGCGTCCCATTCGTCGACCTTCAGCGCCGCCATCGGCGACAGCGGCATGATCCCGGCGTTGTTGACCAGCACGTCGATGCGGCCGAAGCGCTGCAGTGCGTGGTCGGCGAAGGCCTGCATGCTGCCGCGGTCGGTGACGTCCAGCGCGTGGGCAATGGCCTCGTTGCGCTCGCGGGTGATCGACGCCGCCAGTTCCTGCAGGCGATCGAGGCGACGCGCGCCGAGCACGACCTTCGCGCCGCGCGCTGCGAGCATGCTGGCGGTGGCCTGGCCGATGCCGCTGCTGGCGCCGGTGACGAGCACGACCTTGCCGTAGATGTTTTCGTTCATGGGAGCTCGGGAGTTGGGGGAAGGGGATCAGTCGGCCGTGGACGCCGGGGTGGCCCGCACCCGGCGCAGGACCATGCCGCCGTGGTGCAGGACGCCGTTGATGAACTCGCCATCGGCGGTGAAGCCGCTGTCGTCCAGGTAGTCCACGTGGTTGCCGCTGATCGTGTAGCGGCCCTGGTAGGCACTGCGGAGGTGGCCGCGGGCCTCGTCGTAGCGGCCGTCGGCACGCAGCTCGTGGCGGATGTAGCCGTCGTCGGTCACCCACATGCCCACGTAGGGGTGGGGTGCAGGCGCGGCGTTCCGGTCCTGGGCCTTGCGGGACGACGCGGGATCCGGAGTGGCGGCTTCCGCGGGGGCCGTCGCGCTGGCCCGGGTGGCCGGGATGGGACCGGGCAGGGGGCGTCCGGCGGCATGGGCGGCGCCATGGGCGAGCAGCCCGGCCACGGCAGCGGTGGCCAGCAGCGACGGGCGGCCGGTGGGGGAGGGTGCGCGGGTCATCGGGGTTCTCCGTCGGGGGTAGGGCCAAACTAGGCCTGCTTCCCTGTCAAGAGAATTCCCCTCGCGCTGGACCAGCTGGTTAGACTGGCTAACCAATCCGCGCGGAGCCGCCGATGGAGCCGGACCTCAACCTGCTGCGACTGTTCCAGGCCGTGGCCGAATCCCACAACTTCCGCGCTGCGGCCGACCGTCTCGGCGTCACCCGCTCGGCGGTGAGCCAGGCGGTGCGCAAGCTCGAGGACGGACTGGGGGTGGCCCTGGTCCAGCGCTCCACCCGCAGCGTGCGCCTGACCGAGGCGGGGCAGCGCCTGCACCGCCAGGTGGCCGGTCCGCTGTCGACCCTGTCCGCCGCGCTGGACGAGGCCGGTGGCGACGCCTCCCCGCGCGGGGTGCTGAAGCTGGCCGTGACCTCGATCGCCGAGCCCTTCCTGGGCGGCCAGCTGGTGGCCTCGTTCGCGCAGGCGCATCCGGGCATCACCCTGGACGTGACCGTCACCGACGAGGAGTTCGACATCGTCGCCGCCGGCTTCGACGCCGGCGTGCGCCTGGGCGAGGTCATCGAGCAGGACATGGTCGCCGTGCCGCTGGGCGGCCCGCAGCGCGAGCTGGCGGTGGCGGCGCCGGCCTATATCGCCGCGCACGGCACCCCGGCGCACCCGCGCGAGCTGGTGCGGCACCGCTGCATCGGCTGGCGCCGGCGTCCGGACGTGGCCCCGCACCGCTGGGAATTCGTCGAGGACGGCCGGCCGTTCGACGTCCAGGTCGATCCCCAGGTCACCACCAACGACCTGTCGCTGATGATCAATGCCGCCCTGGCCGGGGGCGGCATCACCTTCGGCATCGAGGCCTGCTTCCGGCCGTGGCTGGAACGCGGCGAGCTGGTGCCGCTGCTGCAGGACTACCTGCCGTCGTTCCCCGGCTTCTTCCTGTACTACCCCGACCGCCGCCACGCCCCGCCCAAGCTGCGCGCCCTGGTCGACCACGTGCGCGCGCTGCGGGACGGCGCCGCCCTGGCCTGAGCCCCGCGCCGGGACCCAACCTCCGGCACCCGCCATTGATCCCACTTGCAACTATGCTGGGCGGCGCCCTCGTGCGTGCAACCCGAATGGAGATCGCCTTGAAGAAGACCCTGCTCACCGCCGCGACCCTGGTCGCCCTTGGCCTGGCGGCCAACGCCAGCGCCCATGACGCCCACGCCTGCGTCGACAGCGCCTGCACCATGCAGCTGCTGTACGCCGCCGATGACGCCGCCGGCGGTGGCACGATCCCCGCCGCGCGCCTCGGCACCTGGGGCTTCGACACCGCCGGCATGGACACCAGCGCCAAGCCCGGCGAGGACTTCTTCGCCTATGCCAGCGGCAACTGGGCGAAGAACACCCCGATCCCGGCCGACCAGTCCAGCTACGGCAACTTCCGCGTCCTGCGCGACCTGTCCGAGGCCCGCCTGCACAAGCTGGTCGAGGGCTACCCGCTGGCCGACCCGGCCACCGGCGGCGACACCGCCAGGATCGCCGCGGTCTACCAGGGCTTCATGGACGAGGCGGGCATCGAGAAGCTCGACGACGCCCCGCTGAAGCCGCTGCTTGAGCGCGTGCGCAAGGCCGGCTCGCACGAGGAGATCGCCCGCCTGATGGCCGCGCGCGACACCTTCGCCGTCACCCTGTTCGGCCTGGGCGTGTCCGACGACCAGCGCGATCCGGACCGCTACACCCTGTACATGAACCAGTCCGGCCTGGGCCTGGGCGACCGCGAGATGTACCTGCGCGACAACTTCGCCCCGCAGCGCGAGCGCTACCTGGCCTACATCACCCGGCTGCTGGAGCTGGGCGGCTGGAAGGACCCGGAAGCCGCCGCCAAGGCGGTGATGGCGTTCGAGACGAAGGTGGCCGAGGCCCACTGGACCCGCGCCGAGAGCCGCGACCGCGACAGGACCTACAACCCGGTGCCGTTCGAGCGCTTCGACGCCTACGCCCCGGGCTTCCCCTGGGCCTCGTACTTCAAGGCCGCCGGCGTCGACCACGGCTCCGTGGCCGTGGTCCGCCAGGGCACCGCGATCCCGAAGCTGGCCAGGATCTTCGCCGCCGCCGACGTGGCCACCCTGCAGGCCTGGCAGGCGTTCCACGCCATCGACGATGCCGCGCCGCTGCTGTCGTCGCGCTTCGCCAATGCCCACTTCGAGTTCCGCGACAAGTTCATGAGCGGCCAGCTGGAGCAGCGCGAGCGCTGGAAGCGCGCCGTGCACCTGGTCGAGTCCAGCCTCGGCGAGGCCGTGGGCCGCGAGTACGTCAAGCTGTACTTCACCGCCGACGCCAAGGCCAAGATGGACGAGCTGGTGGCCAACGTGAAGGCCGCCATGGGCGCACGCATCGACCAGCTGGAGTGGATGAGCCCGGCGACCAGGGCCGAGGCCCACGCCAAGCTCAAGGGCTTCGGCCTGAAGATCGGCCACCCGGAGAAGTGGCGCGACTACAGCGGCCTGCGCATCGCCAACGGCGACGTGGTCGGCAACGTGCTGCGCTCGCGCCAGTTCGAGTGGGACTACCGTCGTGCCCGCCTCGGCAAGCAGGTCGACAAGGACGAGTGGGGCATGACCCCGCAGACCGTCAACGCCTACTACAACTCGGTCAAGAACGAGATCGTGTTCCCGGCGGCGATCCTGCAGCCGCCGTTCTTCGACCCGGACGCCGACCCGGCGGTGAACTACGGCGGCATCGGCGGCGTGATCGGCCACGAGATCATCCATGGCTTCGACGACCAGGGCCGCAAGTCCGACGGCGCCGGCGTGCTGCGCGACTGGTGGACCGCCGAGGACGCGGCCAAGTTCGAGGCGCAGGCGGCGAAGCTCGGCGCGCAGTACGAGTCCTACGAGTTCCCGCAGCTGCCCGGCCTGCACATCAACGGCCGCACCGCGATGGGCGAGAACATCGGCGACCTCGGCGGCCTGACCATTGCCCTGGAGGCCTACCGCCGCTCGCTGGGCGGCAAGCCGGCCCCGGTGATCGACGGCTTCACCGGCGAGCAGCGCTTCTTCCTGGGCTGGGCCCAGGTGTGGCGCACCCTGTGGCGCGACGACGCCCTGCGCCAGCAGCTGGTCAACGGCACCCACTCGCCGGGCCACATCCGCGCCTTCGCCCCGCTGCGCAACATCGACGCCTGGTACGACGCCTTCGGCATCAAGGAAGGCGACCCGCTGTACATCAAGCCGGAAGACCGCGTGCGGATCTGGTAATCCAGGCCAGCGATACCGGACGGAAAGGGAAGGGGCTGCTTGGGCAGCCCCTTTCTCTGTATTGCGCCTGCCTTTTATCGTGAAAGTGATCCGGCTAATGTGCTGTCAGCTTGGAGCCCTCGGCTCACCGGTTAAAGACAAGGGAGTCTTGAATGCACACCTCAGACCCAGAAGTGCGTATCGGGCCAACTCGAGCCAGATACACGTCTACAGGAAAGATCTCATCCTATTTCGTAGAGCTTTGGCACGATGGTCTAGGTGAGCATCGCGAGATCAAGAGCGCCGATCTAAACGTACTCGAGAGCAAAGTCGATGCTGCCCTCCTCAAGTGGAGTGACAAATGGGAGGTAATGAAGCGCAGGTTAGAGCTACAGGCCACAGCTGAGAGCGCGGCTGCGGAGAGTCAGACCGCGCAACAGGCGCTAGCAGAATGCCATCGTTTGCTCGCTGCGTCTCTCGCAGCCGATGATCGAATCAACTGGAACTCACTAAAGCAGCATCCGCCGTTCGTGTGGGATGGCACTAAGCTGCCGATCATCCGTTATGGCGCAGGAAATCGCCCCCTAGGTATTCAGCCAACCAACAAGCCACGCGAGCCGGACCAGACGTCCTTTCGCCCAAAGATTGGATGGTTCCATTACCTGATCCCCGGCGCTGTGTCGAAGAAGCGCGCGGAGGCGCGTGAACGCTGGAGTGCCGAGCTTAGGCTCTTTGAGCAACAGTGTGCCGAAGCTAGAGACAATGATGCGGAGAGGGAAAGGGCATTTTTGCAGCAGAAGACAGCTTTTGAGCGCGCGAAGGCAGAGTACGAACAGACATGCAGGGCGTCGGACGAGAAGATTGATGCGATCAGAGACGCTTGGTTGAGGGGTGACCAGAACGGAGTGACGGAACACGCTGACCTCGTTCTTTCTGGTTCCAAATATCCGCAATGGATGAAGATCGATTATTCCGTTGCGTTCGAAGAATCCTCCGGCAATATGGTTGTGGACTATCGCCTGCCCGCACCCGAAGAGACTCCCTCCCTGGAGAGGGTGTCTTTCGTGAAGGCGCGAAATGAGCGAGTAGAGAAGCACCTGACGGAGGCCAAGAAGAAGACGCTGTATGACAGCGTCTGTTATCAGATCGCTCTGCGTACCGTCCACGAGCTGTTTGAGGCGGACGAGGCAAATGCTATCCAAGCGATAACGTTCAATGGATGGGTGGAGGCGGTCAATACTGCCAATGGCCGTCTGGAGAGGAGTTGCATCCTCTCTGTTAGAGCAGACAAGGGTGAGTTCCTTGGTTTCGATCTCGCCAACGTCGATCCAAAGGCGTGCTTCAAGGCGCTCAAAGGCGTTGCGGCAAGCTCCCTTTCGGGGTTGGCTCCAGTTCGACCGATCCTCGTGCTGGACACGGATGACTCACGGCTTGTTCCAGGCCGTGCTGTCGCTGACTCACTGGATGATTCGCTCAACTTAGCGGCCATGCCATGGGAAGACTTTGAGCACTTGGTTCGCGAGTTATTTTCCAAGATCTTCTCCAGCGGCGGCTCCGAGGTACATGTCACACGCGCATCGCGGGACGGTGGCGTGGATGCGATAGCGTTCGACCCCGATCCGATCAAGGGTGGGAAGATCGTGATTCAGGCGAAGCGATACACCAATGTGGTGGGAGTTAGCGCCGTACGAGATCTCTATGGAACAGTATTAAACGAGGGTGCGAATCGCGGGATCCTCGTGACGACTTCGAACTACGGTCCAGATGCCTACAAGTTCGCCCAAGGAAAGCCGATTACGCTTTTGAACGGAGGCAACTTGCTGTCCTTGCTCGCAGACCATGGACATAAGGCCCGCATCGATTTGATTGAAGCGAAGAGACTGCTCTGATCGAGCACTCCAATGCTGCAAGTACGGTCTGGCCCAGCATCAGGCAGAATGGCCGCCTCCCCCGCATGAACCGGATGGTCATGGACGTTGAAGATGTAATGCGCGCCGCGCTGCTCGAAGCCGGTTATGGCCCCGACGTGGTGGGCTCGGCGCTGCCGCGGATCATGCGCATCCTGCAGGCCGAGGACGTGCGCCTGGAGGTTGGCCGCACCCTGTCGCGCAAGGAGCGCGAGTACGTGCGCGTGCAGCTGGAGATCGGCCTGACCGTCCCTGAGGTCGTCGCCAGCCTGAAGCGTTGACGATGCGGGCGCTTCGGCGCCCGCCCCTTGTCCCCTGAGTCCTCTCCTCGAAGAAGGCAAAGAGAAGGCCGGCGTGCGCGGGCTTTCTGCTTCTGCGTTGATGGAGAGGGGTAGGGGAGCCAGTCAGGCTGCCAGCTGACGGGAAACATTCTCCACGACGCCACGCACCTGATCGACCATCGGGCTCTCACCGTGATGGGAAATCTCGAGCTGCCGGAGCGCACGGGTCATTGCTACGTAAAGCAGGCGGACCTGCTGTTGCCGCCGGTCGACATCCGCGTCGCGCGAAGCGAGCTCGCAAATGCCAGGGATGAAGACAGTGTCGAACTCCAGGCCCTTGCTGGAGTGCATGGTCATTACCTTTACCGAAGCATCGCCATTGAACAGCTCGCGCCGTCGCTGGTCGCTTGCGACCAGCACCGGGAGATTTTGCTTCTCCAGTTGCCTGCCGACCAAGTCGGCAAGACTTCTTGAGTGGCAGAGTACGGCGAAATCATTTGGATTCGCGCCATTCGCCAACGCATCAGCAATACGCTGGGCGATCAGGTCGGCTTCACTCCAGATATTCCGGGCCTTCCAGATTTCCGGCATCGGGCCACGTCGGCCTGCGCTTTCCGGTGGGATGACCGGAACATGGTCGTCATCCGTTTCCTGGGGTGCCAATACTTCCTCCGCGAAAGCCTTGGCCACCGAAAGCACTTCAAGCGTGTTGCGGTAGTTAAGGCGGAGGATCGTGGTACGCCCCCTTGCCTGGATGCCGACACTTGCAAAGCTGAACTTGCGACGCGCTCCAGCTCCATAGAGGGTCTGGGCATCGTCATACAGCAACAGCAGCGAATTGGTCTCCGGATCGACCATCTGCGAGACGAGCTGCAACCACTCCGGCGCGAAGTCGTGGCCTTCGTCGATCAGCACGGCTCCATACTGGGCGCGCGGTACTGCGTTGGATTCCAGGCCTGCGACAACGGCATCCACCAGCGCGGCCGCGTACCTGTCTGCACTGGGCTGGGAGGGTGGCGTCCTTACGCCGTACGTCTGCAGCTGTTCCTTGCACCATCCATGGAAGTGACGCACGGCGACGCGGTCGTGTACGTCATGTTGCACCATGAGCTGCTCGAGCCGGCTGGCAAGCGTCTTGTTGAAACAGAGCACGAGCACGGGCTTGTGCATCCTTCGCGCGAGCTCCACGCAGCGGTAACCGAGGATCATGGTCTTTCCGGATCCCGCGACCCCATGGATCACCCTGTGGCCGTCACCCAGCGAGCGTGCGAGCTGCTCCTGCTGCAAGTCCATGACGCGGATGATGTCTGGAATTTCCATCGGCGCGGTCTGGATCGCTGGCGTAAGGGTGGGCAGAAGCTCACCCTGCTGCTGGATGCGAAGCTGCGGGAAAAGGTGCCAGCGCACGCGATCGATCTGGGGCACGGTCAGCTGGCAGGGGAAAGGCATCATGAACATGTCCCACAGCCGCTTCTGGAACCCTTCCGCATCGGCGCTTTCGGTCATCTCGTCCCGGCAGATAACGCTGGCCGGAGAGAGGCAGTTTTCCAGTTCCATCTGCTCGAACTGGCTGCGGGAGATATTGGTGAGGACCACCCCGAAGCCCCACGGCATGACCAGCTTGCCCTCGCGACGGTGGCCCGCTGGCTGCAGGAGGGCGGGGTCGGTCTGGAGAAGGCGATGGATCTCCATCGCGTAATCCCGAGCCTGTCGCAGCGGGTTGGCTTCGACCACACGTCCACGCTCGGTGTTCAGCACCGCGCGGTCCCGGTCTATTTCGGCCAGCGTCTCCGGCTTCCAGTCCTTGACCTCAAGGATCAGGATTCCTCGGTTGGGATGCAGGACGACGAAGTCGGGATGCCGGTAGCTGGGTCCGACGGGTACGTCGTACCAGCACACGTAATCGTCTTCGAGCTTGTCCTCGATGCGCTGTGAGAAGCGCCGTTCGCCGGGCGTCATCCGCCCTGCGCAGGTTCCGCGGCTTGGAATTAGCACAGCCATGGCATTGCTTCCCCTGAGACCCAGTCCGTGGCCGAGGGTGAATATACATCTGCTGGCGCCGCGGCCGGCTTCGCAAGGGAGGTTTGACTGAACCGGTACAGCGACCGAAGCGCCGTCCGGAGCTGGAAAGAAGAAGGCCCGCTTGCGCGGGCCTTCCTTTTGCTGCGTCTGTAGCAGGCGGCTTACTTCAGGCCGCGGTGCTCCAGCAGCGGCTCGACGCTGGGCTCCTTGCCGCGGAACTCGCGGTAGGCGGTGGCCAGGTCGCGCGAGTGGCCGATGGAGAGGATCTTCTCGCGGAAGACCTTGCCGTTCTCGCGGGTCAGGCCGCCGTTCTCGCGGAACCACTGGAAGGCGTCGTGGTCCAGCACCTCGGCGCCGAAGTAGGCGTAGTAGCCGGCCGCGTAGCCGCCGCCCCAGACGTGGCTGAAGTAGTTGGTGCGGTAGCGCGGCGGCACCGCGGCCAGGTCTACCTTGTACTTCGCCAGCGCCTCCTTCTCGAACGCATCCACGTCCTTCTTCGCCTCTCCGGCCGGCAGGGTGTGCCAGGCCAGGTCGAGCAGGGCCGCCGACAGGTACTCGGTGGTGGCGTAGCCCTGGTTGAAGGTACGGGCGCGCACGATCTTCTCCACCAGTTCCTTCGGCATCGGCTCGCCGGTCTGGTGGTGCTTGGCATAGTTGGCGAACACCTTCGGGTCCAGCGCCCAGTGCTCGTTGAACTGCGAGGGGAACTCGACGAAGTCGCGCGGCACGTTGGTGCCGGCCACGCTCGGGTAGGTCGTCTTCGAGAAGATGCCGTGCAGGGCGTGGCCGAACTCGTGGAACAGGGTGGTGACGTCGTCGAAGCTCAGCAGCGCCGGCTGGCCGGGCGCGGGCTTGGTGAAGTTCTCGACGTTGTAGATCACCGGGATGGCGCCGGTCAGGCCGTCCTGCTCGACGAAGTTGCCCATCCATGCGCCACCCTGCTTGCTGTCGCGCTTGAACGGGTCGAGGTAGAACAGCGCCAGCTGGGTGCCGTCCTCGTCGAACACGTCGAACACGCGCACGTCCGGGTGGTAGACCGGCAGGTCGGTGCGTTCCTTCAGGGTGATGCCGTACAGCTGGTTGGCGGCGAAGAACACGCCGTCCTTGAGCACGCGGTCCAGCTCGAAGTACGGCTTGATCTGCGACTCGTCCAGGTCGTACTCGGCCTTGCGCACCTGCTCGGCGTAGAAGTCCCAGTCCGCGGCGCCGGCGGTGAAGCCGCCGCCCTGCTTGTCGACCACCGACTGGATCTTGGCCAGCTCGGCGCGGGCGCGGGCGGTGGCCGCCGGCACGGTGTCGGTCAGCAGCTTCAGCGCCACTTCCGGGGTGCCGGCCATCTGGTCGGCGATGGAGTAGGCGGCGTAGTTCTCGTAGCCCAGCAGCTGGGCCTTGCGTGCGCGCAGCTCGGCCAGGCGCTGGATGGTGGCGCGGGTGTCGTTGGCATCACCCTTCGCGGCGCGGTTGAGCGACGCGGCCAGCACTTCCTCGCGCAGGCTGCGGTCCTTCAGCGAGCCGAGCACCGGCTGCTGGGTGGTGTTCTGCAGCACCAGCAGCCAGCCTTCCTTGCCCGCGGCCTTGGCGGCCTCGGCAGCGGCGGCGATGGTGCCTTCGTCCAGGCCGTCCAGGCGCGCCTTGTCGGTGACCAGCACGCCGCCGGCATTGGTCGCGGCCAGCAGCTTGTTGCCGAAGGCGGTGGTCAGCGAGGACTCCTCGCTGTTGAGCTTGCGCAGCTCGGCCTGGTCGGCCTCCGAGAGCAGGGCGCCGGCGCGGACGAAGCCCTCGTACTGGTGCTCGACCAGGGTCTTCTGCTCCTCGGTCAGGCCCAGGCTGTCGCGCTGGTCGTAGATGGTCTTCACCCGCGCGAACAGCTTCGGATCCAGGTGGATGGTGTCGCTGTGCTCGGCCAGCTTGGGCGCCAGGGCTTCCTCGGCGGCCTGCAGGGTCGGGTTGGTATTGGCCGAGGTCATCGCGAAGAACACCGTTACCGCGCGGGTCAGCAGCTCGCCGCTGCGCTCCAGCGCCTCGAAGGTGTTGGCGAAGGTCGGCGGCTCCGGGTTGTCGGCTATGGCGCGCACCTCGGCCAGGTGCTGGCGCATGCCTTCCTCGATCGCCGGCTGGTAGTCGCCGTCCTTGATCCGGTCGAACGGCGGGGCCTGGAAGGGCAGGGTGCTGGCGGCCAGCAGGGCGTTGTCGCCCTGGGCGGCGCCGGAAGCGGGGGGATTGGAATCGGGCATGGCGTTTTCGTTGGCGGAACGGTCGCCGCAGGCGGTCAGGGCCACGGCGATCGCCGAGGAAAGTAGCAGCTTGCGCAGCATGTAGGGCTCCAGGAGGGGCCGGTCAGGATCGCCGGCCATTGGTCCCAGCATGCGCCCGGGGCCCGGGGCAGGGCAGTGCCGGAGGTCCCGGGGGCGGGGCAGTCCCGGCAAAGCAGGGCCGCCCGGCGCAGCTGCCGGTGTGGCTGGGCGGCGCCAATGCGCGTTACCTGGCCGAGGCCCTCGGTAGCGCGCGGGTGGAAGCCCTGGTCGATCCGCAGGCGCTGGCGCGGCGCCTGGAACGGGCCGAAGCCGCCGCCCACGCGCGCCGCCTGCGCGGGGCAGGCGGCACGCGCGGCCGGCGGACCGTCAGCTTGCCAGCAGGCGGTTGACCCGCTGCACGAAGGCGGCCGGATCGGCCAGCGGCGCGCCGGCGGTCAGTTGCGCCTGTTCCAGCAGCAGGGTGGCCAGGTCGCTGGCCTGGGTCCCGTCCTCCGTCGCGCTGATCCGCTGCAGCAGGGCGTGGGCCGGATTGATCTCCAGGGTCGGCAGGCTTTCCGGCACCGCCTGGCCAGCCTCGCGCAGCAGGCGCGCCAGGTGCGGCGCCATCTCATGTTCGGCCAGTGCCAGGCAGGCCGGCGAATCGGTCAGTCGCGCCGAAACGCGCACGTCCCCGACCTTGCCGTCCAGCAGCTTCTTCAGCCGCTCCAGCAGCGGCGCGGCGGCGGCGGCGGCCTCCTCCTGCTGCTTCTTCTCGGCCTCGTCCAGCGGCAACTCGCCCTTGGCCACGTGGCGCAGCGGCTTGCCGGCGTACTCGTGCAGGTGGCCGACCATCCACTCGTCGATCCGGTCGGACATCAGCAACACCTCGATGCCCTTGCTGCGGAACGCCTCCAGCTGCGGGCTGCCGGCCGCGGCGGCATGGCTGTCGGCGGTGACGTACCAGATCGCGTCCTGGCCGGCGGCCATGCGCCCGATGTAGTCGTCCAGCGACACCGTCTGCGCCGCGTCCCCGCCACGGGTGGAGGCGAAGCGCAGCAGCTTCGCGATCCGCTCGCGGTTGGACGGATCCTCGACGATGCCTTCCTTGAGCGTGTTGCCGAAGGCCTTGAGGAAAGCGGCGAACTTCTCCGGCTCGTCGCGCGAGAGCTTCTCGATGAGGTCGAGCACGCGCTTCACGCAGGCGCCCTTGATCCGCTCCAGCTGCCGGTTCTGCTGCAGGATCTCGCGGCTGACGTTGAGCGGCAGGTCGTCGGCATCGACCACGCCGCGCACGAAGCGCAGGTAGTTGGGCAGCAGCTCCTCGGCCGCGTCCATCACGAACACGCGCTTGATGTACAGCTTCAGCCCCTTGCGCTCGTCACGCCCGCCCATCAGCACGTCGAACGGCGGCTGCGAGGGCAGGTAGAGCAGGGTGGTGAAGCTCTGGCTGCCTTCGACCCGGTTGTGGGTCCAGGCCGCCGGATCGTCGAAGTCATGGCCCAGCGACTTGTAGAAGCCGCGGTAGTCGTCGTCGCTGATCTCGTTCTTGGGCCGGGTCCACAGCGCCGAGGCGCCGTTGACGGTTTCCCACTCCGGCGCCTCGCCGTCCTTCGCTTCCTTCGGCATGCGGATCGGGAAGGCGATGTGGTCGGAGTACTTGCTCACCAGCGAGCGCAGATTCCAGTCCTCGAGGAACTCGTCCTCGCCGTCCTTCAGCTGCAGGACGATGGTGGTGCCATGGCTGTCGAGCGTGGCCGGCTCCAGGGTGTACTCGCCGCGGCCATCGCTTTCCCACTTCACGCCGGCCTCGGCCGGGGTACCGGCACGGCGGGTGAGCACGGTGACGCGGTCAGCGACCACGAAGGCCGAGTAGAAACCCACGCCGAACTGGCCGATCAGGCGCGCATCGGCCTTCCGCTCCTCGCCCAGGGCTT
Organism: Pseudoxanthomonas suwonensis 11-1; assembly: GCF_000185965.1. Lineage (NCBI taxonomy): Bacteria > Pseudomonadati > Pseudomonadota > Gammaproteobacteria > Lysobacterales > Lysobacteraceae > Pseudoxanthomonas > Pseudoxanthomonas suwonensis. The sequence goes on along the minus strand of NC_014924.1, from coordinate 3,337,403 downwards.
CGAGGAAGCGGCGGGTGCCGGAGCTGGCGATCGAGCCGATGTTGGCGATCACCTCGTCGCGGTCCATGCCGATGCCGGTGTCGCGGATGCTCAGGGTGCGGGCGTCGCGGTCGTGGCTGATCTCGATCCGCAGCTCGCCCTCGCCGGCCAGCAGCTCCGGCTTGCCGATGGCCTCGAAGCGCAGCTTGTCGCATGCGTCGGAGGCGTTGGACACCAGCTCGCGCAGGAAGATCTCCTTGTGCGAGTACAGCGAGTGGGTCACCAGGTGCAGCACCTGGGCGACCTCGGCCTCGAAGCGGCGGGTCTCGGGGGCGGGCGTGGACGTTTCGGTGGTCTCGGTGGTCATCGGAAAGTCCCTTGGGACACGGAATGCAGGGATCCGATGTGTTGGCGCGGCGGCCGTTTTCAAGGTTCCAGGCGGTGGGGAAGACCCGGACACTGACGCCGCGGCGTTCCGGCGCGTGGCCTGCCGGCCTCCATGTCCCCCGGTCCCGCCCTCCCCGCCGGGCCCTCCTCCTCTGCTTCCGGCCGGCAGGCCACGCGGCTGGAGCGCCCAAGCATGGCTGCGTAGCCCGGGTAAGCGCAGCGCACCCGGGGTCACGCAGCAGGCACGACCGCGCAATGGAGCCAAGACGCCGCCCGCACGTTGCCCCGGATGCGGCCTCCGGCCTTATCGGGGCTACGCGGGCACGCGATTGCGGCGCTTCTGGCTTTTCCGGAACGCTCCCGGCAAAGGTCGAATGCCGGGATGCGATGCCTGTTGCCCGGAAGTAAAGGAGGAGGCTCCGGCCTCCCGAGGCCGGAGCCGGGGGACATGGAGGGCAGCAGGCATCGCATCCCGGCGCCCAGCCACGTACCAGCAGAAGTAGCCCGGGTAAGCGCAGCGCACCCGGGGCCGTGCCGCGCCGACCATGGGGGAGCTCGATCCCGGATGCGGCCTTCCGGCCCTGTCCGGGCTTGCGCGATCCGGTCAGTCCAGCCGCTTCCGGAACCGCAGGATCGCCGTCGTCATCATCACCGCGGTGAAGCCGACCAGCGCCGCCACCGAGGGCCACAGTTCCCACAGGCTGGCGCCGCGCAGCATGATCCCTCGGATCAGGCGCAGGAAGTGGGTCATCGGCAGCACCTCGGCCACCCACTGCACCGGGTCCGGCATGCCCGCGAACGGGAACATGAAGCCCGAGATCAGGATCGACGGCAGGAACACGAAGATCGTCATCTGCATGGCCTGGAACTGCGACTGCGCCCGGGTGGAGATCAGCAGGCCCAGCGCCAGGTTGGCCACGATCAGCAACAGCGCGGCGACGTACACGTGCAGCAGGCTGCCCAGCAGCGGCACGTTGAACATCCAGATGCCCAGCGCCAGGATCAGCGTGGTCTGCATCAGGCCGATCGCCGCATAGGGCAGGACCTTGGCCACCATCAGCTCGCTGCGGTCCAGCGGCGTGGCGATCAGCAGCTCCATGTTGCCGTGCTCGCGCTCGCGCACGATCGCCATGGCGGTGAACATCACCATGGTCATGGTCAGGATGATGCCGATCAGGCCGGGCACGATGCTGACCGCGCTGCGCCGCTCCGGGTTGTAGAAGCTCACCACCTCGATCTGCGGCGAGGCCCGCGCAGGGCGCGTGCCGGAGGTACCTTCCAGCGGCGTCTGCGCGATCTGGTTGGCCGCCGCCTGCACCACGGTGTCGGTGCCGTCGACCATCACCTGCAGCGCGGGACGCCCATCGGCCAGGCGCCGGTCGAAGTCCGGCGGCACCGCGATGCCGACGCTGATTTCGCCCCGGCGCAGCATGTCCACCAGCTCCTGCGGCGTGTCGGCCACCGCATGGGTGCGGATCACGCCGGTGGCGGTGATGTCCATCACCGCCGCGCGCGAGGTCGAGGTCATGGCCTGGTCGGCCACCGCCGCGGCCAGGTTGCGCGGGTTGAAGTTGATCGCGTAGCCGAACAGCAGCAGGTCGATCACCGGGATCACCACGATCATCGACATGCTGATGCGGTCGCGGCGGATCTGGCGCAGTTCCTTGAGCACCACGGCCCATACCCGGCGCAGGTTCATGCCGCGTCCTCCATGCCGGCGCGGCCGCGGGTGGCGGCGACGAACACGTCTTCCAGGTTGGGCTCGGAGGCGCCCACCTCGCCGGCCACGCCCGCGCGTCGCAGCGCATCGCGCACCGCCTCCTCGACCTGGCCCGCGTCGGCGGTGGCCAGCACCCGCAGGCTGTTGCCGATCTGGGCCACGCTGATCACCTGCGGCAGGCCGACCAGCACCTCGTGCGCGCGCCGCGGCTGCGGCGCCAGCACTTCCACCGTGCGCCCGGACAGCTGGCCGGCCAGTTCGCCGGGGCTGCCATCGGCCACCAGCCGGCCGCGGTCGAGGATGGCGATGCGATGGCAGCGCTCGGCCTCGTCCATGTAATGGGTGGAGACCAGCAGGGTGGTGCCGGCATCGGCCAGGGCGAACAGCGCCTCCCAGAAGTCGCGGCGCGATTCCGGGTCCACCGCGCTGGTGGGCTCGTCCAGGAACAGCAGCTCCGGGCCGTGGATCACCGCACCGGCCAGGGCCAGGCGCTGCTTCTGGCCGCCGCTGAGGGTGCCGGCCAACTGCTGCTGGCGGTCGCCGAAGCGGTAGCGCTCGACCAGTTCGTCCACGCGCTGGCGGCTGCGCTGGCGCGGCATGCCGTACACCGCGGCCAGGAATTCCAGGTTCTCGCGTACCGACAGGTCCTCGAACAGCGAGAACTTCTGGGTCATGTAGCCGATGCGCAGGCGCAGCTCGTCGGCCTGCTCGGGCACGCGCAGGCCCAGCACCTCGATCTGGCCCTCGCTGGGCGTCAGCAGCCCGCACAGCATGCGGATGGTGGTGGACTTGCCCGAGCCGTTCGGCCCGAGGAAGCCGTACACGTTGGCGCGCGGCACGGTCAGGTCCACGCCATCGACCGCGCGCAGCTGGCCGAAGCACTTGCTCAGGCCACGGGCGCGGATGGCGATCCCGTCGCCCTCAGCGTGCATCGCCGAACTCCACCCGGAGCGGCAGGCCCGCAGGCAGGTCGCCAGCTCCCTCCAGTTCGACCTCGGCCAGGTAGCTCAGGCGCGCGGCGTCCTTGCCGGTGAGCGCGTAGTACGGGGTGAACGCGGGCTCGCTGCGCACCATGCGCACGCGGCCCGGATAGCTGCGCTCACCCTTGGCACCGACATGCACGCGCACCGCCTGGCCGACCTCGACCTGCGGCCGCAATGGCTCGGGCACGTAGATGCGCGCATACGGGTTCTCGCCGACCAGCAGCACCGCCAGCGGCGCACCGACCGGGGCCTCGTCGCCGGCGCGGTAGGGCAGGCTGTCCACGCGTCCGGCGCGCGGCGCGACCACTTCCAGGCGGCCGGTGGTATCGGCCTGGCCGCGCAGCTGCGCCTCGGCGCCGGCCAGCGCGGCCTCGGCCTGGGCAACCTGCTCGGGGCGGGCGCCGTTCTGCAGCTCCTGCAGCGCCGCGCGGGCCACGGCGACCTGGGCATCGGCGCTGCCGGCGGCAGCGCGGGCACGATCGACCTCGGCCGCCGCCACCAGCTGGCGCGCGCCGAGCGGCTGCACGCGCTGGTAGTAGGCACGCGCATCGCGGGCCTGGGCCTCGGCCGCGGCCAGGTTGGCGCGGGCCTGGGCGATGTCCTCGCTGCGCGCGCCGTTGCGCAGTTCCTCCAGCACCTGGCGCTGGCGCGCGACCTCGGCCTCGCTGGCCGCCAGCTGGGCCTCGCCACGGTTGCCCTCCAGCACCAGCAGGCGCTGGCCCGCCTCGACCCGCTCGCCCTCGCGCACCTCGATGCTGGCGATGCGCTCGGCGGCCGGAGCGGGCAGGGTGATGCGGTCGTATTCCAGCGTGCCCAGCGCCTGGTCCGCGGCCGGGGTGCAGGCGCCGAGGGCGAGGATGGCGAGCAGCGCGAGGCCGGCAGCGCGCACCGCGCGGGCGAAAGAAAGGCGGCTCATGCGGGAAGCTCCAGGCCGTGCCCCAGCAGCGCGAGCGCGTGTTTGCGGATGTCCTCGATGCCCAGGTCGGCGGCGTCGAACAGCTGCCGCCAGATGGGCGTGCCGGAGGCGGGGAACAGGGTCAGGCCGACCAGCGAGACCATCAGCAGGCGCGGGTCCAGCGCCGGGTTGAGGCGGCCGGCGGCCTGCTCGGCGGCGAAGCGCGCGGCCATCACCGTGGCGATCTGCGGCGCCAGGCGGGTGACGAGCAGGTCGCGCAGGTCGCCGCCGTCGCTGACCACCTCGCGGATCCAGAGTCCGGGCAGCCAGGGATGGCGTTCGACCTGGGCGCAGATGCCGTCGACGAAGGCGGTCACGACCTCGCGCAGGGGCGCGTCGGGCATGCCCAGCAGGCTGTCGCGGACCTGCTCGAACACCGGCATCAGGCGTTCGGCAATGACCGCCTCGCGTAGGCCGGTGGCGTCGTTGAAGTAGTAGTGCACCAGTGCCGGGGTCACCTCGGCCTCGGCGGCGATGTCGCGCAGGCGGGTCGCGGCCATGCCGCGGGCGACGTAGCACGCCAGGGCGGCATCGAGCAGGCGGTGGCGCTGGTCCGGGCCGTCGCCATGGGGGCGTCCGCGGCTGCGACGCGGGGTGGCTGGCGGGGTGTCGCGGGGCGCGTCCGAAGCCGTTTCCGCGCGGTGGTTGACCGCGGTCACGGACGCCGCGGCACTGGGGGAGGGAGCCTTGGAAGTCATGCCAAGGATTTAATTGGCGAATTAATTAAATTGCAAACCCTTGTTCCGTGAAGATTTTGTTGAGGTTCACCGCGATGAAAGCAGTGTATCGGTGCCCGTCCCGGCGCGCTGGTATTGCGCTGCACCATACGCCGCAGGCTTGGTAGCGTTCCCACAGGGAAAAAACCGCGCTATGTTGCAACCGGGAGGGGCGCGCGACTCGGGGGAGCGCAGCGCCTCAGCAGTCCCGGCGCAAGCCGGGGTCGCCTCCCCCCGGCAGCGTGAGCGGTCGGGTACAGGGGTCCAAAGGGGGTTCGGATGTACCGGACAATTGGCAGGCTGGAACTGTCACACGACCACCGCCGCGAGGCGCTGGGACGTGACGCCGTGACGGGGGTCGCGGCGGCTACCGCCTCAACCTGGTGACCCGCTGGCCGTGGCCGCGTCCCGGGGGGAGGGGCGCGGCCACGGTGACTTTATCGAGCCCGGCCGTGAGCGGCCGGTGTAAGTTGGGCCCATGGCCCGGACTCCATCCACGAAGATCCGCTTCCGCGCCCGCCTGTGCCGGCCACTCGAGCCGGCTGGGGCCGCGTGGAGCTTCCTCGTCCTGCCCGCCGAAGCCAGCGCCCGCCTGCCCAGCCGCAGCCAGGTCAGCGTCTCCGGCACGCTCGCCGGCCAGCCGTTCCAGGCCACGCTCGAGCCGGACGGTCGCGGCAGCCACTGGCTGCGGGTCGAGCCCGCGCTATGCGTGGCCGCCGCTGTCGAACCAGGCCGGGACGTCGAGGTGGTGATCGCGCCGCTGGCGCAGGAGCCCGAGCCGCAGGTGCCGGAGGACTTGGAGCAGGCGCTGCAGGCCAACCCGCAGGCCCTGGCCACCTGGCGCGACATCACCGCGGTCGCACGCCGCGACTGGATCCAGTGGATCACCTCCGGAAAGAAGGCCGAGACCCGCGGCAAGCGCATCGCCAGCGCCTGCGACATGCTCGCCAAGGGCAAGCGCCGCGCCTGCTGCTTCGACCGCTCCGGCATCTACAGCAAGTCCTTCGCCGCACCGGAGGCGGCGCCATAGCGCCAGCGTGCGTCGTGGTTCCGCCTTGCGTGGGGGCCAGGAGCGAGCGTTCGGGGACTGCCCGGGACTATCGGTTCGCGCTCCCATCGGGCACTTCGCGCTGGCGCGATCCGACGCGCGGAGCAGGCAGGGGATCGGAAGCGGCATTTGGATTCATGCGCCGCCGGCCGTGCCTTGTCGGCGTATTCCCGGTTCCGTCGCAAACCATTTGAAGGGCTGGCGGGGCAGGCGCCAGCCTGTGGCCCTGCCTGATGGAGGAACCCCGCCGATGAGCACCCTGTTCGCCGTTGCCGCCTGGTGCGTGCTGCTGGTCCTGTGCTGGCCGCTGGCGCTGCTGGCCCTCGTCGCCTGGCCGGTGCTGTGGCTGCTTTCGCTGCCGTTGCGCCTGGTCGGCATTACCTGCTCGGCCCTGTTCGAGTTCCTGCGCGCGCTGCTGATGTTGCCGGCGCGGCTGCTGGGAGGTGGGGCGCATGGAGCCGGGATTCGTGATTGGTGACTGGTGATTGGGGATTCGTGATTGGTGATTCGTTAAGAGCGCTGACCGGTAGCGGGGTTGCGATTCCCGGGCTTGTCGCAGTTACTTGCGCAAACGGCAACGGAGCGCAGTCGGGGCACACCCGGCGTAGTCCAGCCCCTCCGCCTGGAGCCTGCAAGGCTCTGTCCCGCCTCATGTGGTGAAAAAAAGGCCCGGCTTTCGCCGGGCCTTTCCTGCTTCCTGGGCTTGGATCAGGCCTGCTTCTGCGACTCGATCCAGGCGTCCACGCGGCGCTCCAGCAGGTCCAGCGGCATGGCGCCGCCACCCAGCACGGCATCGTGGAAGCCGCGGATGTCGAAGCGCTCGCCCAGCGCTTCCTCGGCCTTCCTGCGCAGCTGCTGGATGCGGATCATGCCGACCTTGTAGGCGGTGGCCTGGCCGGGGATCACCAGGTAACGCTGGATCTCCGAACGGATCGCCGCATCCGGCACCGAGCTGTTGTCGCGGAAGTACTGCACCGCCTGCTCCTCGGTCCAGCCCTTGGCGTGCATGCCGGTATCCACCACCAGCCGGATCGCGCGCCACATCTCCGACATCAGGCGGCCGTACTCGGAATACGGATCCTCGTAGGTGCCCGGCATCTCCTTGGCCAACCACTCCGAGTACAGGCCCCAGCCCTCGGTGTAGGCGGTGTCGAACATCTGGGTGCGGAACTGCGGCACGCCGGTCAGCTCCTGGGCGATGGCGATCTGCATGTGGTGGCCCGGCAGGCCCTCGTGGTACGCAATCACCTCCAGCTCGGTCTTCGGCATGGCGTTCATGTCCGAAAGGTGCGCGTAGTAGATGCCCGGACGCGATCCATCCGGGGTGCCCGGGTAGTAGTGCTGGGCGGCGCCGTCCTGCTCGCGGAAGGCTTCCACGCGCTTGACCACCAGGTCGGCCTTCGGCAGCAGGCCGAAGTACTCCGGCAGCTGCTTCTTGATGTTGTCGATCTTGGCGGTGGCGTCGTCGATGTAGGCCTGGCGGCCGGCATCGGTGTTCGGGTACAGGCGCTTGGGATCGACCGAGACCTGCTTGAAGAACGCCTGCAGGTCGCCTTCCACGCCCAGCTGCTTCTGCACCTGCTCCAGCTCCCCACGCAGGCGCGCGACCTCGGACAGGCCCAGCTCGTGGATCTGGTCGGCGGTCATGTCGGTGGAGGTGTGGCGCTTGAGCTGGGCGGCGTAGAACGCGGCGCCGTCCGGATGGGTCTGGCCCACGCCGGTGGAATTGACCCGCGCGTTGGGCAGCTCGCCTTCGGCGAAGGCGATCACCCGCCCGTAGGCCGGACCCAGCGACTCGACCAGGGCGGCACGCGCCTCGGCCTTGAGCTCGGCGGCACGCTCGGCGCTGATCTTGCCGGCCTCGACCAGGGCGTCGGCCTTGGCCTGGGCGTCGGCCCACAGCGCGCTGTCGGCGCCCTTGCCGAACGGCGCACCTGTGATCACCTTGCGCGACTGGTCGATCACGCCTTCCAGCGCGAACTTCGGCGGCAGGATGCCGGCGGCGGCCGAGGCGCGGGCGCGCTCGAGCAGCTGGTCGAAGGCGGTGCCGACCTTCTGCAGGCGGGCGACGTAGGCGACGTAGTCCTGTTCCTCGTCGACCTTGTGGAAGCCGATCAGGAAGGTCGGCACCTGGCTCTGCATGCCGCCCATCTGCTCGAACGGGTAGTCGTGGGCCGCGTACTCCAGGCCGACGCGGGCGTTCTCGTACTGCTTCTTCCACAGGTCCCAGGACAGGCGGGCCTCCGGGTCGAGCTTCTGGTAGTCGAACTGCGACTCCATCTCGCGCACCGTGGCCTCCAGCCACTCCACGCGCTTGCGCTGGCCGGCCTCGGACATGTCTTCGATCTGGTCGTACAGGTCCTTGCGGCCGAGGAAGGTCAGCTGGATCGGGCTGAACTGCAGGAGTTCCTCGTACTTGGCGTCGAACCAGGCGTTGAGCCGCTGGCTCTCGGCCTGGATCTGCTCCGCGTCCGTTGCGGCAGCGTTCTGGGTGGCGCCGTTGCCGTTGCCGGCACCGTCGTCCCGGCTGCAGGAAGACACGGCCAGGGGCAGGGCGAGGGCAAGAGCGATGGCGAGGGTGCTGCGGGCGATGACAGGACGCACGGTGGAACTCTCCTGGATAGGAACAACCGCCGCATTCTGCTGCATGGCGGGGTGGCGGCGCACCGTGGAAATGGTCATGGGCGTGCGCGAACCACGTCACGCCACATGGGACACATGGCATATGGCATCGCGTCCTCGCGTCCCCAGACTGGAAGCAAGCCCGACTGGAGAAGCCCATGCGCCGCATCGCGACCATCCTCCTGGCCTGCCTGGTGCCCTGTGCCCCAGCCCTTGCCGCAGGCGAGTGCCCCGACCGTTCGGCCTATGCGCCGGCACGCGAACTGGTCGCCGAGCTCGAGCGCATCGTCGCGCCCGGAGGCGTGCAGGAAGCCTACGAGGTGCCGGTCAACGGCGTGCGCCACTGGGTCAACGTGCGTGGCCAGGACCGCGCCAATCCGCTGGTGCTGTTCATCCATGGCGGCCCGGCATCACCGGTGATCCCGACCCTGTGGCAGTTCCAGCGCCCGCTGGAGGAGTACTTCACCGTCGCCCACTACGACCAGCGCGGCGCCGGGCGCACCTTCCTGCTCAATCCGCCGGAAGCGGTCGAGGGCACCCTGCAGGTCCAGCAGTACGTGGACGACGCCATCGCCCTGGCCGAGCACCTGCGCACCCGCTACGGCAAGCGCAAGCTCGTGCTGGCCGCGCACAGCTGGGGCACGATCGTCGCCATGCACGCGGCCCTGCAGCGGCCGGACCTGTTCCACGCCTATGTCGGCATGGGCCAGGTGATCCACGTGCGCACCAACGAGAAGCTCAGCTTCGATTACGGGCTGCAGCGCGCCCGCGCCGCGGGCAACGCCGAAGCGGTGGCGGAGATGGAGTCGATCGCGCCCTACCCGGGCGATGCGCCGCTGACCCGCGAGCGCATCGTCATCGCCCGCAAGTGGCCGCAGTTCTACGGCGGGCTCAGCGCGTTCCGCGACAACTCGGACTGGTTCTACCGCGGCCCCCGGCTGTCGCCGGACTACGAGGATGCCGACCGTTGCGCGATCAACGACGGCAACGTCTTCACCCTGGCCCAGGTGCTGGAGGAGTTCCTCGAGGTCGACTTCCGCGACGTGCGCGAATTCCCGATCCCGGTGGTGATGTTCATGGGCCGCCACGACTACACCACGCCGTCCCAGCCCACCGAGGACTGGCTGCGCCAGGTGCGTGCGCCGTACCGCCATGGCGAGTGGTTCGAGCGGGCCTCGCACATGATCCCGTGGGAGGAGCCGGGCCACACCCTGGTGGCGCTGCTCCAGCACGTGCGTCCGCTGGCGGAGGAGGGCGAACGCGCGCAGGCGCCCGCACGCTGAGGATCAGGGGCGCGCGGCCAGCGCTGGCAGGCTGTGCCGCAGCCAGCCGGCCACCGCTTCCGGCGGCATCGGCCGCGCGAACAGGTAGCCCTGCATCAGGTTGCCGCCGAGCTCCTGCAGCACGGCGAGCTCGTCGGCCGTCTCCACGCCCTCGATCACGCAGCCCAGTTCCATGTCGCGGCTCAGCGCCAGCAGCGAGCGCACGATCTTCATGCTGGTCGGCTTGTCCTGGATGCCGGTGACGAAGCGGCGGTCGATCTTGATCTTGGTCAGCGGCAGCGCCAGCAGCTGGCTGAGGCTGGAGAAGCCGGTGCCGAAGTCGTCCAGCGACACGCCGCAGCCCAGGCCGCGCAGCAGCCCGGCCGCGCGCTGCATCTGCGCGGTGTCGTTGAGGATGGCGGTCTCGGTGATTTCCATGTCGATCCGCGCCGGATGCACGCCGCTGGCGCGGATCAGCTCCAGCAGCCCGGACAGGTCCTCGGCCGAACCCAGGTCGTGCATGGACAGGTTGAACGAAAGGCCCACCGCCTCCGGCCAGTGCACCGCCTCGGCCAGGGCCTTGGCCAGCAGGATGCGGGTGACGCGGTGGACCAGGCCGGTGCGCTCGGCCACCGGGATGAAGTCCGCCGGCGGGACCTGGCCCAGCTTGGGATGGCACCAGCGTGCGAGGGCCTCGAACGCCAGCGGGGCGCCGCTGGCCACGCACATGATCGGCTGGAAGGCGACCGTCAGCTGCGCCTCCAGGTCGGCGTTGCGCAGGGCCTGCTCGATCGCCGCCTCGTGCTGGATGCGGCGGTGGTGGTCGGCCGAGAACAGGCTGACTCCTCCGCGGTGCTCGCGCTTGCCGTGGTAGAGCGCGTAGTCGGCGCGCTCGTACAGGTCCTCGGCATGGCCGGCCAGGTCCGGGTAGAGCACCAGGCCCATGGTCGCGGTGACATGCAGCGACAGGTCCTGCAGCTGGAACGGCTCGCGCAGGCGGGCGCAGACCTGCCGGGCAAAGGCGACATAGGCCTCGTCGTCGCCCAGGTCCTCGGCGATCATCGCGAACTCGTCGCCGCCCAGGCGGGCCAGGTGGACGTGGGCGTCGGCCAGCTGCGCCAGGCGCTTGCCCACCTGCTTGAGCAGGCGGTCGCCGGCGGCATGGCCGTGCAGGTCGTTGATCGGCTTGAACCCGTCCAGGTCGATGATGCCCACCGCCAGCCGGGTGCGTCGCTGGTCGGCGCGCTCGCAGGCACGGGACAGGGCGGTGAAGAAGGCGCGGCGGTTGGGCAGCCGGGTCAGGCTGTCGAGGTTGGCCAGGCGCAGGTTCTCCGCGCCCAGGCGCTCGGCGCGCAGGCGTTCGCCGACCAGGTCGGTGAAGCGCCGGTACTGGCGCAGCAGGGTGTAGATGAAGACCAGGGTCATCGTCGCCATGGCGGCGGCCATGGCCACGAACGTGGCCTGGCCGGTGAGGGCGAAGAACAGGACGAAGCCGCCGTTGAATACCAGCGCCACGCTGAGCATCGCCGGGCGCACGTGCATCATGCAGAGCAGGATCACCAGCGAGGTGGTGGCCAGGTAGAAGGCCACGTGCGAGCGGGTCCAGGCGTCGCCGTAGGGGTACAGGGCCAGCGCCCACAGGGTGAAGGCCAGGGCCATCGCCAGGGCCAGGCGCCCGGTCCAGCGCAGGGCACGCTGGGCCTCGGCCGCATCCGGCGCGCCCTTGCCACGGCGCCGGTACCAGTGGGTACAGCGCGCGGCGGCAGCCATTGTCAGCAGGACCGGCACCGCCACGGTCAGCCAGGCCGGCGCGTGGCCGATATGGGTCGAGGCCAGCAGCCAGGTATTGGCCGCCAGGACCACGTACATCAGCGGGAGCTGCCCGGCGAACGCGCGATACTGCGCCTTCAGCAACGCCGGTTCTGCCGACGTCACCGACACGAGTTCCCGCAACCTGGCGATGGGTCCTGCTGTAGGCATCTGGCTCCCGCCCCGGGCCCCCGGACCCCTGTGGCGGCCCCCCCGGAGACAAGTGGTCCCAGTCGAGAACGGCCGCCATCGGGAAAAGTTGAGCGCCGCCTGTCGGGAGCTGGTCGGGTACGATGCCCATCCCCCGAGCCAGCAATGCCAAAGCCATGACTTCCAGCGTCCCCACCCCCCAGGTCACCCGGGAACAGGCCGAGGAGGCCGTCCGCACCCTGCTGCGCTGGGCCGGCGAGGATCCCTCGCGGGAGGGCCTGCTGGACACCCCGCGCCGGGTGGCCGAGGCCTACGGAGACTGGTTCAGCGGCTACCGCGACGACCCGCGCGAGTACCTGGCCCGGACCTTCAAGGAGGTCGCCGGCTACGACGAGATGATCGTCCTGCGCGACATCGAGTACGAAAGCCACTGCGAGCACCACATGGCGCCGATCATCGGCCGGGTCCACGTCGGCTACCTGCCGGCGGGCAAGGTGGTGGGCATCAGCAAGCTGGCCCGGGTGGTGGACGCCTACGCGCGCCGCTTCCAGGTCCAGGAGAAGATGACCGCGCAGATCGCCCAGTGCATCCAGGAAACCCTGCACCCGCTCGGCGTGGGCGTGGTGGTCGAGGGCGCGCACGAGTGCATGACCACCCGTGGCGTGCACAAGCGCGGGGTGAGCATGGTGACCTCGTGCATGCTCGGCAGCTTCCGCGAGGATGCCCGCACCCGCTCGGAGTTCCTGCGCTTCATCGAGGGCCGGCGCTGAGGCCATGGCCGCGGTCGAGCCCCGCGACTGTCCCTGCGGCACCGGCCGGGCCTACGAGGCCTGCTGCGGCCGCTGGCACGCCGGCGAACCGGCCCCCGACGCGCTGGCGCTGATGCGCTCGCGCTACAGCGCCTACGTGCTGGGCCTGCCGGACTACCTGCGTGCCACCTGGCACCCTTCGACCCGGCCCACCCTGCTGGACCTGGATGATCCGGAGGGCCTGCGCGTGGTCTGGCTGGGGCTGGCGATCAAGTCCCACCGCGCCGCCGGCGACCGCGCCGAGGTCGAGTTCGTCGCCCGTTACCGCACCGGCGGCCGCTCCGCCGTCCGCATGACCGAACGCAGCCGCTTCGTGCGCGAGAACGGCCGCTGGTTCTACGTGGACGGCGACGTTTCCTGACCGGGTCTCGCCTCTCCTTAGGGGGTGAGACGTTGCGCTTGCGCACCACTGGTGCGCGCCACGGCCCTTGCGCCAGAGCCAGGGCGCCTAGGGACTGGGAACCCGTGGTCCGCAACCGCTCTTCTTCGTTCCGTAGGGAGGGGCTCCCCGACCGCTACTTCCTGCTAACGCCCCGCTGACGTAATGCTCATGGCCACGCGTCTAGCGTGCCCGGGATGGACCTGGCCCTTTCCGTCGCACCGCCCGCCCGCCACCTGCAGGCCGCCGCCGCTCGCTACGCCGGCGTGCGCGCCGCTACGGTCGACCTGGCCGCGCCGCTGTCGCCGGAAGACGCGATGCTGCAGAGCATGGAGGACGCCAGCCCGGCCAAGTGGCATCTTGGCCACACCACCTGGTTCTTCGAGCACTTCGTGCTGGCCCCGGCCGGGATGGAGCCGCTGCAGCCGCAGTGGCACTACCTGTTCAACAGCTACTACGACAGCGCCGGCCCGCGCCAGCCGCGGCCCCGTCGTGGCCTGCTGTCGCGGCCGTCGCTGGAGGCGGTGCTGGCCTGGCGCGAGGCAGTGGATGCGCGGGTAATGCGTGCCCTGAAGGCCGGCAGCCTGGACGTACCGCAGCTGCGCCGGCTGGAGCTGGGCCTGAACCACGAGCAGCAGCACCAGGAGCTGCTGCTGACCGATATCAAGCACGCGCTGTGGAGCCAGCCGCTGCGGCCGGCCTACCGCAGCGACCTGCCTGATCCGGCCGCTGCGCCCACCGAAACGCTGCCCATGGACTGGAGCGCCGTTCCCGAGCAGCTGGCGGCCATGGGCGTGCCGGCCTGGCCGCAGGCGCCGGATTTCGCCTACGACAACGAGTCGCCGCCGCACCGGGTGCTGCTGCCGGCGCACGCCCTGGCCAGCCGGCCGGTCAGCAATGCCGAGTACCGCCAGTTCGTCGAGGACGGCGGCTACCGCGATCCGCGGCTGTGGCTCAGCGATGGCTGGGCAAGGGTCCAGGCCGAGGGCTGGGAGCGCCCGCTGTACTGGGAGCCTGGCCTGGAGCAGGCCTTCACCCTCGGCGGGATGCGCACGCTGCCGCCGCACGCGCCGGTGTCCCACGTCAGCTACTACGAGGCCGATGCCTTCGCCCGCTGGGCCGGGGCGCGCCTGCCCACCGAGGCGGAGTGGGAACACGCCGCGCGCCGCCAGCCGCCGGACGGCCACTACGCCGACTGCGGCATGCTCGAGCCGTGCCCGACCAGGCCCGCTGCCGGTCCCGGCCCGCTGCAGCTGTTCGGCGACGTGTGGGAGTGGACCAGCAGGGCCTACCTGGCCTATCCCGGCTTCCGTCCCTGGCAGGACGACACCGGCGAGTACAACGCGAAGTTCATGAGCGGCCAGTTCGTGCTGCGCGGGGGCAGTTGCGCCACCCCGCGCGGGCACATGCGCGCCAGCTACCGCAATTTCTTTCCCCCGCATGCGCGCTGGCAGTTCGCCGGCCTGCGCCTGGCCCGCGACTGAGCCGGCCGATCCCCCCGGAGCCCTGATGACCCCCGCAGCCGCCGCCCGCCACCATCACGACCCTGTAGATCCCACCCTGCTCGGCGACGTGCTGGACGGACTGGCCGCGCGGCCGCGCCGGATCTCCTCCAAGTATTTCTACGATGCCCGCGGCTCGGCCCTGTTCGAGGCGATCACCCGGCAGCCGGAGTACTACCTCACCCGGGTCGAGCTGGAGTTGCTGGCCACGCACATGCCGGCGATCGCCGCCGCGGTCGGCCCGGACGTGCACGTGGTCGAGTACGGCAGCGGCAGTGGCCTGAAGACCGGGCGCCTGCTGGCCGGCCTGCAGGACCCGCTGGCCTACACCCCGGTGGAAATCTCGCCGGCGGCACTGGAAGGCTGCGTGGCGAGGCTGCGCCCGCGCTTCCCCAGGGTGGCGATGCTCCCGCTGGAGGCCGACTTCACCCGCCCGCTGCGCCTGCCGTCTCCACCACGCGAGCCGACCCGCACCCTGGTGTTCTTCCCCGGCTCGACCCTGGGCAACTTCACCCCGGCCGAGGCGGTAAAGCTGCTGGCAGCGATGCGCGAGACCATCGGTCGCGACGGCCGCGCGCTGGTCGGCATCGATCTGGTCAAGGACCGGGCGGTGCTCGAGGCCGCGTACAACGATGCCGCCGGGGTCACCGCCGAGTTCACCCTCAACCTGCTGGCGCGGCTCAACCGCGAGCTGGATGCGGACTTCGACCTTTCCGCCTTCGCCCACCAGGCGCGCTACGTGCCGCAGTGCGAGCGCATCGAGACCCGGATCGTGAGCCTGCGGCCGCAGCGCGTGCACGTGGCCGGGCTGGCCTTCGACTTCGCCGAGGGCGAGCCGATCGAGGTCGAGTACAGCCACAAGTACAGCGACCAGAGCTTCGCCGCGCTGGCCGCGCGCGCCGGGCTGGAGGTGGTCGACGGCTGGGGTGGCGAGCCGGAGGGTTTCGGCCTGCGCCTGCTGCGCCAGGCCGCGCGTTGACCGAGGGCAGGCCACGTGCGCCGGGTATCATGCAGCGGATTCCACGTCCGCATACCGCATGAGCCGAGCGACGTCCCGCATCCGCCTGGTCCTGTGCTGCCTGCTGGCAACCGCCTGCAGCGGGCCGGAGGCGCGTGCGCCGCTGCCGGACGCGGCGCCCGCCCCTCCCACAGCGACCGCTACCACCGTGACCAGTCCCACCGTCTTCGGCATGCCTCCCGACTTCGCCGCCTGGCAGCAGTCGCCCGCCACTACCGCCAGCGACACGGCCATCGATGTACCTGGCGTACGCCTGGGCCGGTTCGAGGGCCTGGACGCGGTGCTGGTGGAAACCCCGCACGCCAGCGCGGCGATCGCGCTGTTCGGCGGCCAGGTGCTGTCGTACGTGCCGCGCGGCGGCCAGGACGTGTTCTGGCTGTCGCCGCTGCGCGCGGAGCTGCCCACGCCGATCCGCGGTGGCACCCCGGTGTGCTGGCCGTTCTTCGGCCGCCAGGGCCAGGGCAACGACGTGCCCTCGCATGGCTTCGTGCGCACCCTGCCGTGGCGCCTGGTGGCGGCACGCGCGGCGGACGATGGCATCACCGTGGTGCTGGAGCCGCCGGCGCTGCAGGGCCTTGACCTGCGCCTGCGCACCGAGGTCCACGTCGGCCGCCACCTGCGCCAGGCGCTGCTGACCACCAACGCCGGCAGCGCGCCGGTGGTCTTCACCGAGGCGCTGCACAACTACTTCCGCGTCGCCGACGTGGAGCAGGTACGGGTCGAGGGCCTGGACGGGCGCACCTACCTGGACAAGAACGACGGCTACCGCGCCCACGCCCAGCACGGCGACTGGACCCTGGCCGATCCGCGCGATCCCGGCCGCAGCGACCGCACCTATCCGGGCGCGGGTGGGCGCTACCGCATCGTCGATCCGGGCCTGGGCCGCGCGATCCGGCTGGACGTGCAGGGCGGACGCAGCGTGGTGGTCTGGAACCCGGGCGAAGCCGGCGCGGCGAAGATGGCCGACGTCGGTCCGCACTGGCCCGGTTTCCTGTGCGTGGAGGCGGCCAATGCCGGTCCGGACCTGGTCGAACTGGCCCCCGGCCAGGAACACGCCCTGGTCCAGGCGGTCTCGGTCGAAGCGCTCTAGCCATCCGCGCGTGCGCGGGGCAGCCAGCCCATGCGTGCACGTACTGACCGTCGCGGTGCTCACGGCCTTATAGTCCGCATCCTGCAAGGATGCATCGACATGAGAGCCAGCTTCTGCCTGGCGGCGCTGTTGCTGTGGCCCGCGCTGGATGCGCACGCCGACGCCGCCTTCGAAACCTGCGTCAACGAACGCCTGCGCCCGCAGGCGGTGGCGCGCGGCATTCCCGCCGCCGCGTTCGACGGCTACATGGCCGAGGTCGTTCCCGACCGCAGCGTGCTCGACCTGCTTGACCACCAGCCGGAGTTCACCACGCCGATCTGGGACTACCTCTCCGGCCTGGTCGATGACGAGCGCGTGGCCGATGGCCTGGCCATGCTGGAGACCCATCGCGAGCTGCTGGCGGCCGTGTCCGCGCGCCATGGCGTTGATCCGGCGACGGTGGTGGCGGTGTGGGGCGTGGAGAGCGACTACGGCCGCGTCTCCGGCAAGCGCCCGCTGCTGCAGTCGCTGTCGACACTGTCCTGCTTCGGGCGGCGGCAGGATTTCTTCCGCGGCGAGTTCCTGGCCGCGCTGCAGCTGCTGCATGCCGGCGACCTGCGCGATCCGGGCATCACCGGCTCCTGGGCCGGCGCCTTTGGCCACACCCAGTTCATGCCCAGCACCTATGCGCGGATCGCGGTGGATGGCGATGGCGACGGCCGTCGCGACCTGGTCGGCAGCATCCCCGATGCACTGGCCTCCACCGCCCACTACCTGCAGCGCGCCGGCTGGCAGACCGGGCGGCACTGGGGCCATGAGGTGCAGCTGCCGCCGGGCTTCGACGCCAGCCTGGCCGGGCGCACCAAGCGCAGGCCGCTGCAGGAATGGCTGGCGCTGGGCGTGCGCCGCATCGATGGCGGCGAGCTCGGCCCGGCCGATGCGCGCGCCGCCATCCTGCTGCCTGCAGGCAGGACCGGGCCCGCGTTCCTGGTGTTCCGCAACTACGACGCGATCTACGCCTACAACGCCGCCGAAAGCTATGCCCTGGCCATCGCCACCCTGGCCGACCGCCTCCGTGGTGGCCCCGGCCTGGCCACGCCCTGGCCGACCAACGATCCGGGCCTGTCCCGCGCCCAGCGCCGCGAGCTGCAGCAGCTGCTCCTCGCCCGCGGCCATCCCATCGGCGAACCCGACGGCCTGGTCGGCACCCGCACCCGCCAGGCCATCGCCGACGAGCAGCGCCGCCTAGGCCTGCACCCCGTCGACGGCCGCGCCGGCCAGCGCATCCTCGAGGCGCTGCGCGCCGCCACCGCCCTCCCCGTGCCATAGCACGCGTGCACGGCCCGGCCCTGTGCGGCCGTGGTCCACGGCTGCGGAGGCTGCAGGCCACTTCCCGCCAGGCCTGGGCCAGGCGGAAGTCGAAACGCCCCGCATCAGCGGAAGCATGCGGTTGCGGAGCGGGGAGCTTCAGGTCCAGCGTCCGGTCCGCTGGACGGTCCCTGGCGCGCTGGCGCCGCCGATACCCGGCTCGCCCGGGCACCGCTCCAGATCCAGGTGCCAAGGAACGGGACCCGGTGACACGTCGCCGTCCGGCAATGCGGACCGACAGGCACCGCCGCACGTGGTTCCGGTCAGCCGTCGCACGCACGCAAGGCTCGCCGTTGCTCCGTCGCGCCACGTCAGCGGTGGACCGTGGCCCCGGTCACGGCAACGGCCCCCCACCCGCGCGCGCAAGCTCCCGCCTGTGGCGATAATGCGCGCTCACTCCAGCCGGCCACCCGCGTGAGTCAACCTGCTGCTAACCCCCGGCGCACGGCCGCTCTGGTCTTCATCTTCATCACCGTGCTGATCGACGTGCTGTCCTTCGGCGTGATCATCCCGGTGCTGCCGCACCTGGTGGAGGAGTTCACCGGCGGCGACCTGGCCAGCGCCGCGCGCTGGGTCGGCATCTTCGGCATGGTCTTCGCCGCGGTGCAGTTCGTGTCCACGCCGGTGCAGGGCGCGCTGTCGGACCGCTTCGGGCGGCGCCCGGTGATCCTGGTCTCCTGCCTGGGCCTGGGCCTGGACTTCGTGGTCATGGCCCTGGCCACCTCGCTGCCGATGTTGCTGGTGGCGCGGATCATCTCCGGCGTGGCCTCGGCCAGCTTCACCACAGCCAATGCCTATATCGCCGACGTCACCCCGCCGGAGAAGCGCGCCAAAAGCTACGGCATGATCGGCGCCGCCTTCGGCCTGGGCTTCGTGGTCGGGCCGATGATCGGCGGCTGGCTGGGCGGCATCGACCTGCGCCTGCCGTTCTGGTTCGCCGCCGGCCTGGCACTGCTGAACTTCCTCTACGGCCTGTTAGTGCTGCCGGAGTCGCTGCCGCCAGGGCGGCGCACGGCGCGCTTCGACATCGCCCACGCCAACCCCTTCGGCGCGGTGGCGCTGCTGCGGCAGTACCCGCAGGTATTCGCGCTGGCGGCGGTGGTCGTGCTGGCCAACCTCGCCCACTACGTCTATCCGAGCGTGTTCGTGCTGTTCGCCGACTACCGCTTCGGCTGGGGGCCGACCGAAGTGGGCTGGGTGCTGGCGGCGGTGGGCGTGATGAGCATCATCGTCAACGCGCTGCTGGTCGGGCGTGCCGTGCGCACGCTTGGCGAGCGCCGCACCCTGCTGCTGGGCCTGGGCTGCGGCGTGGCCGGGTTCGCGGTCTATGGTTTCGCGGGCACGCCCTGGCTGTTCCTGGCGGCTCTGCCGGTCAGTGCGCTGTGGGCGCTGGCGGCGCCGGCAACCCAGGCGCTGATCACGCGCGAAGTGGGCGCGGAAGTGCAGGGCCGCATCCAGGGTGCGCTGATGAGCCTGGTCAGCCTGGCCGGCATCGTCGGTCCGCTGCTCTTCGCCAACGTGTTCGCGGTCTTCATCGGCGACGACGCGCCGCTGCGCCTGCCGGGCGCGCCCTGGCTGCTGGCCGCGGTGCTGCTGGGCACCGGCTTCCTGGTCGGCTGGCGCTACACCCCGCGGGCCGGGGCCTGAAAGCGGCGGGCCGCAATGTGCGGCCCGCCGGCTACGTCAGTCGTTCTCGACGTTGATGATGCGGCCGTCCTTCGGGTCGAGGCGGATCTCGACCTCCTGGCCGTCCTTGCGCTCGCCCTCGGCCTTCCAGATGCCGTCGTCGAAGTCCACGTCGTGGATCTTGGAATAGCCGGCGGCGGTCAGGCGCGCCTTCACGTCCTCGGCGCTGAGGTTGGAAACCTGCTCATCGGTGTAGATGCGGCCGCCGGCGTCCACGCGCACATCGACCTTCTTGCCGTTGGCGCTGGTGGCATCGGCTTCCCACATGCCGTCGTCGAACTCGACGTCGTTGATCTTCGTGTAGCCGGCGCTGGTGAGCAGGCTGCGCACCTGGGCCTCGGTCAGGGCCTGGTCGGCGGCCTGCTGGCGCGTGGGGGCGGGCGTGTCCAGCGGCTTGGTGGGCTCGCTGGCCGCGGCCGGCAGGGCCATGGCAATGGCGACCAGGGCCGGGAAGGAATATCGGGCGGTACGCTTCATCGTCGATCTCCTGCTTCGGGTGTGGCAGCACCCTGCCGCCCCTGCGCTCAGCGCCGGGTGAATCCGGGAATGCTGCTGCCGGCGCGGTTCAGCGCGGTGAACATGCCGTGGGAGCTATCGGCGCTCTGCTAGGCTGCGCGCCATGGATGGATCCACCCCGCATTCGCACGGCCCCGTGCCGGCCGCCGCGCCCCGTGCCGATGCCGCCTGGCGCGCCCTGCAGGCCGCCACTGCTGAGCTTCACGCCAGGGTCGAAGCCGCTCCGCTGATGGCGGAGTTGATGTCGCCCGACGTGAACCGCGAAATCCTCGCCGAGGTGCTGCAGCGCATGCTGCGCATCCATTCCGGCTGGGAGCAGGCCAATGCCGCGCGCCTGCAGGCATTGCCCTGGCCCTGGCGCCCGCGTGCCCAGGTGCTTCGCGGTGACCTGATGGCCCTGGGCGTGCGCCCGACTGCCCAGGACTTGCCTGCGCCGATCGCCGGCTGCGAAGCCGAGGCCTGGGGCATGCTCTACGTGGTCGAGGGCTCCGCGCTTGGCGGTCGCCTGATCGCACGCCACCTCCGCGGGCACGTGCCCGACCTTGCCGCCGTCGTCCGCCATTTCGCTAGCGCCGGCGACGGCCCCGGCTGGCCCGCGTTCCGCGCCGCCCTCGAGCAGGCCCTGCCGGATGACGCCGCGCGCTCCCGCGCCGCAACCGCGGCGGCGGCCATGTTCAGCCATTTCCACGGGCAGCTTGCCCGGCCCACCGTCGTCACCGGCGACGCAGGAACCGTTACCGCATGAGCACGCCTGTTCCAGAAGTCCCCGACCTCGACGCCTGCGCGCGCGAGCCGATCCATATTCCCGGCTCGATCCAGCCGCACGGCATCCTGCTGGTGATCGATCCGGCCGATGGTCGGGTGATCCAGGCCAGCGCCAATGCCGCCACCGCACTGCTGGGTGGCGAGGGCGAGGTGCTGGGCCAGCCGTGGAACGCGCTGCTCCACCCGGATCCGGCCCAGGCGGCGTCACTCCAGCCCGTGCGCGAGCCGCTCCACCTGCTGCATGCGCCGTGCCGGCTGGCCGCCAGCGGCGAGCAGCGCTGGAAAGCGGCCTGGCATCTCTACCCGGAACGCTGGCTGGTGGAGCTGGAGCCGGCCCGGGGCGAGCAGTCG
The DNA here is from genome assembly GCF_000185965.1 of Pseudoxanthomonas suwonensis 11-1. Lineage (NCBI taxonomy): Bacteria > Pseudomonadati > Pseudomonadota > Gammaproteobacteria > Lysobacterales > Lysobacteraceae > Pseudoxanthomonas > Pseudoxanthomonas suwonensis. Next base: position 3,316,309 of record NC_014924.1, on the reverse strand, counting down.
CTGGCCCTGGGCGATGCCCTGCGCGCCCAGCGCGAGATCGACCGCGCGCCCGACGTGACCGAGGCCGCGCGCCGCGCCGCCGCCGAGATCCGCGCCCTCGCCGGCTACGACCGGGTGATGGTCTACCGCTTCGACGAGGAATGGCATGGCGACGTGATCGCCGAGGTGCGCCGCCCCGGCCTGGAGAGCTACCTGGGCCTGCATTACCCGGCGACCGACATCCCCGCCCAGGCGCGCGCACTGTACCTGCGTAGCCGCATCCGCCAGATCGTGGACGTGGGCTACACCCCGGTGCCGGTACGGCCGACCCTGGATCCGCGCGATGGCCAGCCGCTGGACCTCAGCGACTGTGGCCTGCGCAGCGTCTCCCCGGTGCACTGCGAGTACCTGTCCAACATGGGCGTGGCCGCGACCCTGGTGGTCTCGCTGGTGGTCAACGACCGCCTGTGGGGCCTGATCGCCTGCCACCACTACCAGACCCGTTTCGTCGACCACGTGGTGCGCGATGCCTGCGAGGCGGTGGCCCTGGCCCTGGCCGCGCGCGTCGGCAGCCTGGAGGCGATCACCCGCAGCGAGGCCGAGCTGTCGCTGCTGACCGTGCGCGAGAAGCTGATCACCGCCTTCTCCGAGGCCGAGGGCTTCACGCCCGGGCTGTTGACCGACATGGCCGGCGACCTGCTGGACGTGGTCGATGCCGACGGCGTGGCGGTGTTCCATGGAGAACAGCTCAGCCGCCTCGGCCGCACCCCGGACGAGGCCGGCCTGCGCCGCATCCGCGCCGCGCTGGAGGAAAGTGCCGGCGTGCGCCGCGAGACCGACCACGCCGGCCTGCTGCACCTGTCCGAGATCGGACGCATGTTCCCGGAGCTGGCCGACCTGGCGCCGGACGCTGCCGGCCTGATCTACGTGCCGCTGCAGCCCAAGGCGCGCAGCGCCCTGCTGTGGACCCGCCGCGAGCAGGTGCGCACGGTGAACTGGGCCGGCAACCCGCAGCTGTCCAAGCTCGAGATCCTTCCGGGCCGGCTGTCGCCGCGCAAGAGCTTCGAGCTGTGGCAGGACACGGTGCGGGGCCGTTCGCGCGCGTGGTCGCCGTTGCACCTGGAATCGGCACGCAGCCTGCGCGTGCTGATCGAACTGATGGAGCGCAAGCGCGACCGCCAGGACCTGGTCCTGCTGGAAGCCACCCTCGCGCGCATGCGCCACGGCGTGGCCATCATCGAACGCACCGGCGAGCCGCCGCGCAGCCGCCTGGTGTTCGTGAACCCGGCCTTCGCGCGCGCCAGCGGCACCTTGTCCAGCGCCGCGCTCGGCATGCCCCTGCGCGACCTCGACCCGGCCCTGGCTGCCGCGATCGATGGGAGCGACCTGGAAGGCCGCCTGTCGAAGGGCGAATCCCTGCGCGAGCTGCTGCCCCTGCGTGGCGAGGACGGCCGCCGCACACCCTGGGCCTTCGAGTTCGAACCCCTGCCCGAAGCCGGCGCGCACTGGCTGGTGCAGCTGCGCCCCGCCGGTGAGCCCTAACCACGACCGGGAAAGGATCGGACACCGACGTAGCGCGGGTAAGCGAAGCGCACCCGGGTTCCCTCCCGTTGGGGAGGCGCGTTTGCGCGCCACTGGTGCGCGCGCCAGGCGAACGCCCGCCTCCCATGCACGCCCGCCGGGGCGCGGAGCGGGGTGACGGGCGAGGGGGCGGGGCGCCGACGTGTCACGAGTGCGGGATCCATGCCCTCCACCCCGGATGCGGCCTTCGGCCTTATCCGGGCTACGCAAGCCGAGAGTCCCGCTTCAAGGGGGCGGGGCCGCGGCGACGGCCTGGCGTCGTCGCACTTCAACCGCGCAGTGGCGCGATGCGGCCTTCGACCTCATCCGGGCTACGAAACCAATTCCACCCGCGTTTCGCCGAGCGCCGCGCCCATCGGCCCCCAGCGCCGCTCGACGACTACGCCGCCGCCGTCGCGATCCAGCAGCACCACCGTGCTCGCCCGGGTGCCGTAGTCCTCGCCGCGGATAAAGGCCGACGACAGCCAGCGCTCCCGCTCCAGGCCGATGCCGGTATCCGGCAATGCGGCGTCCGGATGCAGGTGGTCGTCGGCCAGTGCGGCGAACAGCGGCGAGAGGTCATTGCCATCACCGCCATCATCCAGCCACGCCCGCAGCCGCGTGCCGAGTGCCACCGCCTTCGGCCAGCCGGAATCCAGCGCCGCGTTGGAGAGCGTGTGCACGCCGGGCCCGACCAGCGCGCGCCGCGGCGCGGGCAGGTTGCTGGTCCATGTGCAGTGTCCGCGGTCGACCAGCAGCAGGTTGAACGGGCGATAGGTTGCCGCGCGTGCGAGCAGGTCGCGCGAGGCGCTGTCGGCGTCCTGCGTGCCGCGCAGCCAGTCGCTGGCCAGCAGGCCCCGCGAGAGGCCGTCCTGCGGCGCGCGGAGGTCGCGCACGTTGGTGACCAGCGCGCAGCGGCCGGCGTCGTCCACGCCCAGCCAGGTGCCGCCGGCCTCCAGGTCACGGCCGCCGATGACCGGCGCATCCTCCCAGCGCGCCAGCGGCACCGTGGGCCGCGCATGGAACTCGTCGCGGTTGCCGGCCAGTACCAGCCGCCAGCGCGGATGCGCATCCCAGGCGAAGGCGACGACGCACATGTCAGGCCGCGCGCAGGGCCTGGCGCATGCGCACCGCGGCGACCCAGCGGGCCGCGACCGCCGGCGAGGTGATGCACACCGCCTCGTCGGTCACCGTGGTCACCGCACGCTCCAGCAGCTGGATATCGGCCTCGTGCTGGCGCGCCACGTGCGGGTCCTCGAAGAACACCGCGCGCTGGCAGCGCCGCTCCAGCACCAGGTCGGCGATCTGCGCATCGCCGCCCATCGGGCCACTGAGGAAACGGTGCACCCATGGGGTGTCCTGCGGCCAGCCGCGGCTCCAGGCCATCTCGTTGAGGCGCTGGCCGGTGGTGCCGGTGGCCACGCGCCGGGCGAAGCGCGACAGCACGTCGTAGTTCTCGGCGGCGAAGGCCAGCATCTGCGGCTTCATCGCGTCGTGCGCGATCAGCGCCAGGGTCTGCGATTCGAAGTCGTGGAAGCGGTCGGCGCCCGGGTCCGGTGCCAGCCCGGCGTGGATGCGCTCGTTCTCGATCCAGTCGCGCGCGCTGGCCACGGTGGAGATGAAGGGCTTGCCGTGGATCACGCACTGGCGCTTGAGCGCGATCGCCTCCGGGAACACCGAGGACGGGTCGACCGGGTCGATCAGGTAGATCGCGCCATCGAGCGTGCGCGCATCGCCTTCCATGCCCACGATCTCGGCGACCAGCTTCATCAGCCCGCCCTCGCGGCCGTAAGGGTAGCGCTTCAGCCCCGGATGGCCGGCGAGCATGCCAGCCGCGGCGATGGCGTCGTGGGTGCGTCCCACCGCATGCAGCTCCAGGCCCAGCTCACGGATGCCCTGGCCGCTGGCGCGCAGCAGCCGGAACAGCGCGGCCTCCTCGTTGGCATGGTGCAGACGGTTGGCGGCAAGGCCCAGACGCATGTACGGCGCTCCAATGGCTGTGGGAGGCCAGAGTCTAGCGGCGTGCACGAGTTGCGGATGCAACAAGCTTGATCTCCCCTCTTCCGCCGGGGCGAGGGGAAGCGACGATTGCGGACCACTGGTCCGGGTTCGGGGTCGGGAAGAGCAGGGTCCCGGGACGCGGTCAGGGCGCATCTACCGCGGGATGGTGTCCAGGGCTTCCGCCGTGGCCGATGCCCGGAACCTGGCCGATGGAGCGGGCGTGCTGCTGGCTGGGCGCCCGGCCCCCTGCCAAACCCCTCCCCCGGTTGGGGAGGGGCTTCAAACGGCCTACTTCTTCTCCGCCGCCACCTTCGCCGCATACGCCTGCGCCTGCTCCAGCACGCGCAGGACGTTGCCGCCCCAGATGTTGGCGATCTGCTGCTCGGTGTAGCCGGCCTGCAGCAGGCGTTCGGTGATCCGCGGGATCTGGGAGATGTCGGACAGGCCCTTGACCCCGCCACCGCCGTCCCAGTCGGCGCCGATGCCGACATGGTCCGGTCCTGCAACCTCGAGGATGTGCAGCAGGTGCTGCATGTAGTCCTCGAACGTGGCCTCCGGGGCCGGATGGCGACGCTCGACCTCGCTCCACTTGCGCGCAAGCTCGCGCAGCACGGCGGGACTGCGCCCACCCTGGGCCTCGGCCTCGTCGAACAGCGCATTCAATGCGGCGCGGCGCTCCGGATTCGGCGGGGTGTCGACCAGGTACGCACCCAGGGCGTTGACCTGGATCACGCCGCCATGCGCGGCCAGCTTGCGCAGGCGTTCGTCGTCGATGTTGCGCGGGTGGTCGTGCACCGCGTCGGCCGAGCTGTGCGAGAGCACGAACGGCACCTTGGACAGTTCGATCAGGTCGTCGAACACCGCGTCGGCCGAATGCGACTGGTCGAGCACGATGCCCAGGCGGTTGGCCTCGGCCACCAGCGCCTTGCCGGCCGGGCTCAAGCCGCCCCACTCGGCGCCTTCGCCCTCGCGCGGGTTGGAGGAATCGCCGAATTCGTTGTTGCCGATATGGGTGATGCCCACCATGCGCAGGCCCTGGGCATGGAAGAACGACAGCAGGCTGGGATCGAGCGCCAGCGGCGAGGCATTCTCCATGGACAGGAACACCACCTTCCTGCCCGAAGCCTTGATCCGGCGCGCGTCGTCCGCGGTCAGCGCCAGCTCGAACCTGTCCGGATGCCGCGCCACCATTTCGCGGATCTGCAGCAGCCGGCCCAGCGCCTCGTCGCGGGTCTTGCGGTTGGCCTCCAGGCTGCGGTCGCCCTGGCCGGTGTAGATCACCCAGAAGCCGCCATCCAGCCCGCCTTCGACCATGCGCGGGTAGTCGACCTGGGAGAACGGGCCCTCGTCGCGATGGTCGTCGACGATGCTCCAGCCCGGACGGCCGAGGTTGAGCGGCGTATCCAGGTGGGTGTCGAGCACCAGCATGCGGTCATGCAGCGCCCGCGCGGGGCTGCCTTCCGGCTTGGCGGCGTGGGCGGGCAGGGCGGCGGCGAGCGCCAGGGCGAGCAGGGCGGGAACGGCGGTCTTGGACAACGTCGGTCTTCCTCGGTGGCCTACAGGTCCACGCTGAGCGAGACCTGCCAGGTGCGGTCGGGCCCCGGCCGGTACGTGGCCGGGCCACTGACCACCGGGTTGATGGTCCCAAGGTAGTCGCGGTCGAACAGGTTGTCGACGTTGAACCGCAGCCGCGCGTTGCGCAGCAGGCCCTGGCCGAATGCCTCGCCGCCGATGTCCAGGTATGCATTCCATACCGCGTAGCCGCCCACGCGCTCGGTGTTGGTGTAGTTGCTGTAGCGCTCGCCGACATAGCGGCCGGACAGGTTGAGCACGCCCCAGCGCCCCGCCTCCCAGGTGACGCCGGCCTGCGACAGCCACTGCGGGCTGTCCGGCACGCGGTTGCCGGCGATGGCGAAGCTGGCGAAGTCGTCCTTGAACCCGGCGCGGTTCCAGCTGAGGTTGCCGTTGAACGCGACCCGGTCGCCAAGCACGCGCGGCTTCCACACGCCGCTGGCCTCCACGCCGTAGGCCTCGACCGCGCCGACGTTCTGGAAGAAGGTCTCGGTGGTGCCGCTGCCCGGCACCGGCGAGGCATAGGATTGCAGGCGGTTGTCGAAGCGCGAGCCGTACAGCGCGACCACGCCGTTGAACGTGGCGCGGTTGCTGCGCAGGCCCAGCTCGAGGTTCTCCGCGGTCTCGGCCTCGGGCCCGGGCGCGGCCGGGCTGGCCTGCGAGTAGATGTCGTCCGCGCCCTGCGGCAGCGCCAGGGTCTGCGACCAGGACGCGAACAGCTGCTCGCGCCCGAACGACCAGACCGCGCCGGCCTGCGGCAGGAAGCTGTCCTTCCACTCGTCGCGGATCACCGGGCGGCGGTTGGCGATGTAGTCGCCCGGATTGCGCGCGCCGGCGATCCGGTAGTCCAGGTCCAGCGCCTTGGCGCCCAGTTCGATCGCCAGCCGATCGTCGAGCAGGCGCCAGGTGTCCTTGATATGCAGCTGGGTGCTCTCGCGGGTGGACCAGAAATCGCGCTGCAGGTGCACCGGCTGGTCCAGCAGTGGCCGCCCGGCCGGATTGCCCCCGACCTGGTTGTAGCGCGCCTGGGTGCGGTGGTACTCGTCGCGCTCGCGCCACACGCCGGCATCGAGCGTATGCGCCCCGACCACCCAGTTCGCTCCGGCGACCAGGCCCTTGCGGGTGCCAGCCACCGTGGACAGGCCGTACTGCAGGCCCAGCGGCGCGTTGAGGCCCGGGACCAGCAGGCGCTGCGCGTTGTGGCTGGACAGCGAGGTGGCATACGCCTCGGGCGAGACGCCATAGCCTTCCTTGTCCTCGTAGTAGGCGGTGGCGCGCAGCTCCAGCTCCGGTCCGGCCACGAACACCCCGTTGAGGCCGTAGAGGGTGTCGGTGCGCTGGTTGATCGCCTGCTGGTAGTACTGGTTGTAGGCGCTGTTGCTGTAGACGATGCCCGGCGCGGTGGGCGGCAGGTCGGGCACGTAGCCCAGGTAGCCGTAGTGGCGGCCGCTGCGGCCGAAGATGTCGCCGGCGGTGCCGTGGTACTGGGCCTTGCTGATCGACGGGGTGTCGTAGTCGAAGAAGTCGTTGTGCACGATCTTCAGGTCGACGGTGCTGCCGTTGGCCCACTGGTAGCGGCCCCTGGCCTCGAGGTGCTCGCGGTCGATGGTGCCTGGCCCGCGCCACAGCGCGCTGTCGATCTTGGAGCGGCTGACGTAGCCGGAGAAGCCGCGGTGCTCGCCGCTGTCGAGCTTGATGAAGCTGCGGTTGAGGTCGTCCGCGCCGAAGGTCTGCGACAGCTGCACGCCGGACTCCGCCGCCGGGGCCAGGGTCTGGTACTGCACGATCGGTCCCAGCGAGGCGTAGCTCGGAACCGACACATCGCCGGCGCCCTGTGAAGCGGTGACCCGCCAGGTGTTCTCGTTGTCCACGTAGCGGAACACGGGGCTGCCGCCGAACTGGTCGCTGCGGCCAAGCGGGATGCCATCGAGCACGAAGCCGATCTGGCGGAAGCCGAAGGCACGCACGAACACCGAGTTGCCGAACTCGTACAGGCCCAGCGCATCGTTCGCCTGCACGTTGAAGCCCGGCAGCGACTCCAGCATCTTCAGCCCGGAGATGCCCGCCGGCGCCGACAGCAGCGCCTCGTGGTCGATGGCGATGGTGTTGCGCACCTGGTCGGTGCCGATGGCGATGTCCGCCTCGGCCACGCGCGCGCCGCTGACGACGACCTTGTCGAGGGTGGTGGCCTGTGGCTCGGCCAGCGCGGGAAGGGCGAGGACATGGCTGATGGCCAGGCCGAGGACAAGACGACGGCGCGCGGCGGCCGTGGGAACGGGCTGCTTCATGATCGGTTCTCGTTGGGGGTGCCGGCCCGCTGCGGGCGTTCGGCTTATGACGGGAACGACTCTAGAAGCGCGTCACAAAGCCAGTCCACGCCCATGACCGCGATTCCTGATGGCGATTCGCCAAGAGGAAATGACACGGAGTGCTGTCGGCCCACTGCCACCGAGGGAAGCAACACCCCTCTCCCTGTGGGGGTGAGGCGCGCGCCTGCAGGCTACTGGCGCCCGCGCCGTCGACGCCGCTCCACTTGGGCGCGGGTCAGCGCACGGAGCGCGGGCAGCGGTGGCGGCCAGGTGCTGGCATGGACCCAGGCCGCCTCGCCTGCCCATGTAGCCCGGGTAAGCGAAGCGCACCCGGGTTCCCCTCTCCCTGCGGGAGAGGGGGCAGGGGAGAGGGTCGGAGACCGACACGGGAACAGATCGCGTCGCATCCAGAACATTGCGGGCGGCCGCCTCCCCAGCCCCCGCTCCGCGCTCTCCTTCGCCCCGGGTGGGAGGCGCGTACGTCAGGGCCGCAGCACCACCCGCACGATGACCCCCGCCACCAGTCCCCAGAACGCCGCGCCCACGCCCAGCAGCGACAGGCCCGAGGCGGTAACAACGAAGGTCACCAGCGCCGCGTCGCGCTCGCCTGGATCCTGCAGCGCAGTCGCCAGGCTGTTGCCGAGGGTGCCGATCAGCGCGATGCCCGCGATCGCCAGTACCAGTGCCTGCGGGAATGCGGCGAACAGCCCGGCCACGGTGGCGCCGAACACGCCCACCAGCAGGTAGAAGATGCCCGCCCACACCGAGGCCATGTAGCGGCGCGCCGGATCGGGATGCGCTTCCGGACCCATGCAGATGGCCGCGGTGATCGCCGCAAGGTTCAGCGCGAACGCGCCGAATGGTGCGAGCAGCAGGGTCGCCACGCCGGTCCAGCCGATCACCGGCGATACCGGCACCGGATAGCCCGAGGCCCGGATCACCGCCACGCCCGGCACGTTCTGCGAAGCCATGGTCACCACGAACAGCGGCAGGGCCACGCCCAGCACCGCGGCCAGGCTCAGCCGTGGCGTGGTCCATTCCGGACGTGCCAGTTCCAGCCGCAGCTGGCCCACATCCAGTTGCGCGGTCAGCGCCGCCACCAGGGTGCCGGCGACGAGGGTGAGGATGATGGCGTAGCGCGGCCACAGCCGGCGCGAGGCGAGCCACGCCACCAGCATGGTGAGCACCAGCAGCGGCTGCGGCTGGATCGCGCCGAATGCATCCACGCAGAAGCGCAACAGCACGCCGGCGAGCATGCCCGAGGCCAGCGACAGCGGCATGCGTCCGAGCAACCGCTCGAACACGCCGGAGAAGCCGGCGATGGTGATCAGCAGGGCGGAGAGCAGGAAGCCTGCGATCGCCTCGGCCATTGGTACACCGGCCGCACTGGTGACCAGCATCGCCGCGCCGGGCGTGGACCAGGCAGTGACCACCGGCATCTTCCAGCGCAGCGACAGGCCGATGCAGGTCGCGCCCATGCCCAGCCCCAGCGCCCACATCCACGATGCGGTCTGCCCCGGCGTAGCACCCATCGCCTGCGCGGCCTGGAACACGATCGCCGCCGAGCTGGCAAAGCCCACCAGCACGGTGACGAAGCCGGCGGCAATGGCGGATACGGAGTTGTCGCGCCACAGGCGCGCGAATGGCGATTCGGCGGGCATGGGGGGATTGTGGGGCAAGGGCGGCGGGCTTGTGGCAGGAAGGACGCAACAGTCCTTCCGGCTGGCGCCGCATAACGCGAGGTTGCGTGCGCAGGTGTGCGTGCGTGGCAGCGCTATGCGCTGCGGAACCACCGCGGGACGACGTGGCGGCTGTCCCGGATGCGGCCTTCGGCCTTATCCGGGCTATGTGTTGCCGGAAAGACGGAAGAAGGGACGCCGGTGCGTGCAGGGCTCAGCACCCGGCCCTCTGCCCAACCCCTCCCCGGTGGGGGAGGGGCTTTATCGCTCACGCCACCGCTTCGGCGTACTGAGGGGTGCGCACGGGGGTCTGGGTGCCGAGCAGCTCGGCGATGCTCGCGGCGGCGTCACGGCCCTCGGCCACGGCGGTCACGACCAGGTCGGCACCGCGCACGGCGTCGCCACCGGCGAACACGCGCGGGTGGGTGGTCTGGTAGGGCAGGCGCTCCTCGCCACCGGCGACGATGCGGCCGTTGGAGGTGCCCTCGATGCCGAGCTTCGTCATCCATTCCGGCACCGTCGGCGAGAAGCCGAAGGCGATGATCACCACGTCGGCCTCGATCACCGATTCGCTGCCCTCGATCGGCACCGCCACGCGGCGGCCACGCGCATCCGGCTCGCCGAGCCTGGTCTCGACCACGCGCACGCCGGTGACCCGGTTCTGCGCGTCGGTCTCGATGCCCAGCGGCTGGCGGTTGAACAGGAAGCGCACGCCTTCCTCGCGGGCATTGGCCACCTCGCGCGCCGAACCAGGCATGGAAGCCTCGTCGCGGCGGTAGGCACAGGTGACGCGGCCGGCGCCGAGGCGGATGGCGCTGCGCACGCAGTCCATGCCGGTGTCGCCGCCGCCCAGCACCACCACGCGGCGCCCAGCCAGGTCGGGCACCTTGATGAGGTCTTCCCAGCCCGCGATCGGGCGGCTCTGGGTGGTGGCCGGATCGGCACCGGTGACGATGCGTCCGTTCTGCACCAGGAACGGCAGCGCCGGCAGCACGCCCTCGGCGTCCTGGCCCGGCAGGCCGCCATCGGTGTAGCGGTAGGCGCCGGTGCCGAGGAACACGGCGTCGTATTCCTCGAGCAGCTGCTCCATGCTCACATCGCGGCCGACCTCGACGCCAAGCCTGAACTGGATGCCCATGCCTTCCAGCACCTCGCGCCGGCGGGCGATCACCGCCTTGTCCAGCTTGAAGGTCGGGATGCCGAACTGCAGCAGGCCGCCAATCTGCTCGTAGCGATCGTAGATAACGGCCTGCACGCCCACGCGCGCCAGGCGGTCCGCACAGGCGATGCCGGCCGGACCGGCGCCGACCACCGCCACGCGGTAGCCGGTCGGCTCCACCGCCGACAGGTCCGGACGCCAACCCTGCTCGAAGGCGGTATCGACGATGTACTTCTCCACCGCGCCGATGGTCACCGCGCCGAAGCCGTCGTTGAGCGTGCAGCTGCCCTCGCACAGGCGGTCCTGCGGACACACGCGGCCGCACACCTCCGGCAGCGGATTGGTCGAGTGGCACAGGTCCGCGGCCTCGCTGATGCGGTTCTCCTGCACCAGCTGCAGCCACTGCGGGATGGCGTTGTGCACCGGGCACTTCCAGCTGCAGTACGGGTTGCCGCAGTCCAGGCAGCGCCCGGACTGGTGGCGGGCTTCCTGGGCGCCGAAGCGGCCGTACAGCTCGCCCCAGTCGCCGGCGGTACGCAGTTCGACCGGGATGCGCCGCGGCATCTCGCGCGGCATCTCGAGGAACTGGAAGACTTGCTTGCGACTCATTACGCGGCCCTCCGCAGGCTGTCGGCCAGCGATTCGATGCTCGCGGCCTTGGGCTTGACCAGCCAGAACTTGCCCACGTAGTCGCGGAACTCGTCCAGGATCTGCTGGGCCCAGATGCTGCCGGTCAGCTCGCGGTGCCGGCTGATCAGCCGGTGCAGGTGCTGGCGGTAGCTCTCGAAGCCCTCCGGGCTGATGCGATGGATGTCGATCAGCTCGTGGTTGTAGCGGTCGACGAAGTCGCGGTCCTGGTCGAGCACGTAGGCCAGGCCGCCGGTGAAGCCGGCGCCGAAGTTCAGGCCCACGCGGCCCAGCACCAGCACGCAACCGCCGGTCATGTACTCGCAGCAGTGGTCGCCCGCGCCCTCGACCACCGCCAGCGCGCCGGAGTTGCGCACGCCGAAGCGCTCGCCGGCGCGGCCGGCGGCATACAGCTCGCCGCCGGTGGCGCCGTACAGGCAGGTGTTGCCGATGATCGGGGTGCTGCGCGCCTCGAAGCGCGCGCCACGCGGCGGGCGCACCACCAGGCGGCCGCCGGCCATGCCCTTGCCGACGTAGTCGTTGGCCTCGCCCTCCAGCTCCAGGTTCAGGCCGCCGGCGTTGAACGCGCCGAAGCTCTGGCCCGAGGTGCCGCGGAAATGCAGGGTGAGCGGTGCATCCTCCATGCCGTGGTTGCCATGGATGCGCGCGATCGTGCCGGACAGGCGCGCGCCGATGCTGCGGTCGGTGTTGTGGATCAGGAAGCGGTGGTCGCCGCCGGTCTTGTTGGCGATGGCGTCGGCCAGCTGCACGTCCAGCTGGGTCGCCAGGCTGTCCGGCGACTCGTACAGGCGCGCGGCGGCACAACGCTCCTCGTCGCGCGGGCTGGGCACCAGCAGCTTCGACAGGTCCAGGCGCACGCCTTCGCGCGGCGCGGCCTCGATCTGCCGCAGCAGGTCGGTGCGGCCGACGATCTCGTCCAGCGAACGCGCGCCCAGGTAGGACAGCCAGCCGCGCACTTCCTCCGCCAGCAGGCGGAAGAAGTTCTCCACCCGTTCCGGCAGGCCGGTGAAGTGGTCCATGCGCAGGCGCTCGTCCTGGGTGGCCACGCCGGTGGCGCAGTTGTTGAGGTGGCAGATGCGCAGGTACTTGCAGCCCAGCACGATCATCGGCGCGGTGCCGAAGCCGAAGCTGTCGGCGCCCAGCAGCGCGGCCTTGACCACGTCCAGGCCGGTCTTCAGGCCGCCGTCGGTCTGCAGGATGGCGCGGTCGCGCAGGTCGTTGGCCACCAGCGCCTGGTGCGATTCGGCCACGCCCAGCTCCCACGGCCCGCCCGCGTAGCGGATCGAGCTGACCGGGCTGGCACCGGTGCCGCCGTCATGGCCGGACACGGTGATCAGGTCGGCGCCGGCCTTGACCACGCCGGCGGCGATCGTGCCCACGCCAGCGTGCGAGACCAGCTTCACCGAGACCAGCGCCTGTGGATTGACCTGCTTGAGGTCGAAGATCAGCTGGGCCAGGTCCTCGATCGAGTAGATGTCATGGTGCGGCGGCGGGCTGATCAGGCCGATGCCGGGGCGTGCATAACGCAGGCGCGCGATCAGCTCGTTGACCTTGTGGCCCGGCAACTGGCCGCCCTCGCCGGGCTTGGCGCCCTGGGCGACCTTGATCTGCAGCACCTCGGCGTTGACCAGGTACTCCGGGGTGACGCCGAAGCGGCCCGAGGCGACCTGCTTGATCTTGGAGCGCTTCTCGGTGCCGTAGCGCGCCGGATCCTCGCCGCCTTCGCCCGAGTTCGAGCGGCCGCCGAGGCGGTTCATGGCGATGGCCAGGGCCTCGTGCGCCTCCGGCGACAGCGCGCCCAGCGAGATCGCGGCGGTATCGAAGCGGCGCAGCAGGTCCGAGGCCGGCGCGACCTCCTCCAGCGGCGTCGGCGCGTCGGCCGGCCTGAGCTCCAGCAGGTCGCGCAGCGCCGACGGCGGACGCGAGTGCACCGCCTCGGTGTAGGCCTTCCAGTCCTCCGGACGGCCGCTGCGCGTGGCCTTCTGCAGGGTCATGACCACGTCCGGGTTGTACATGTGGTACTCGCCGCCGTGGACGTACTTGATCAGGCCCCCGACCTCGGGCTTCTTCAGCTCGTTCCAGGCCGCGGACTGCAGCGCACGCGCATCGGCATCCAGCCGCGCGAAGCCGGCGCCGCCCACGCGCGAGGGCGTACCGCCGAAGCACAGCTCCACCACCTCCGGCTCCAGGCCGACGATCTCGAACAGCTGCGCGCCGCGGTAGCTGGCGATGGTGGCGATGCCCATCTTGGAGATGATCTTGCTCAGGCCCTTGTACAGGCCCTTGCGGTAGCTGCGGCCGACCTGGGCGACCTCGCCCTTCTTCAGCTGCAGGATCCCGCGCCGGCCCATGTCGAACAGGGTCTGGTACGACAGGTACGGGTACACCGCGGTGGCGCCATAGCCCAGCAGGCAGGCCATGTGGTGCGCGTCGCGCGCGGTGCCGGTCTCGATGATCAGGTTGACGTCGCAACGCAGGCCCACCCGGCACAGGTGGTGGTGGACCGCGCCGGTGGCCAGCAGCGCATGCATCATCGGCCGCTCCGGCACCGGGTAGCGGTCGGACAGCAGCAGCATGACGATGCCGTCGCGCGCGGCCTGCTCGGCCTCGCGGCAGATCCGCTCGATGCCGGCCTTGAGCCCTTCCTCGACCGAGTAGGACAGGTCGATCAGGCGGTTGCGCTCGGCGTACTGCGGCATCTGCAGCAGCTGGCGCAGCTTGCGCTGGGACAGCACCGGCGAGTTGAGGATGACGTGGTTCACCGTCTCCGGGCCGGCATGGAAGATGTTGGTCTCCTTGCCCAGCTGGGTGTACAGCGACATCACGCAGTCTTCCCGCAGCGGGTCGATCGGCGGGTTGGTCACCTGCGCGAACGCCTGGCGGAAGTAGTCGTACAGCGGCCGGTTGCGCTGGCTGAGCACCGCCATGGGCGTGTCGTCGCCCATCGAACCGGTGGCTTCCTGCTCGGTCTCGGCCATCGGCCGCAGTACCAGCTCCACCTCTTCGGTCGTGAGCTGGAACAGCTTGTGGTAGCTGCGCAGGGTCTTCTCGTCGAACGGCTCCTCGGCCAGCGACGGGTCGATCAGCTCGGTCTGCAGCCAGGTCACGCCGCTGTGCAGCCACTGCTTGTACGGGGCGCGGGTGCGGTTGATGCGGTCCACCGCCTCGCTGTCGAGCAGGTCGCCGCGGCGCAGGTCGATGGCGATCATCTCGCCCGGGCCCAGCTTGCCCTTGCGCACCACGCGCTCGGTCGGCACCTCCCACACGCCAGCCTCGGAGGCGACGATGAAGTGGCGGTCGGAGGTGAGCATCCAGCGTGAGGGACGCAGGCCGTTGCGGTCCAGGGTGCACACCGCGTAGCGCGCATCCATCGACACGATGCCGGCCGGGCCGTCCCACGGCTCGGTGTTGAGGCCGTAGAACTCGTAGAACGCGGCCAGGTCCGGATCCTTGAACTCCAGCGACTGGGTCGCCGGCGGCACCAGGATGCGCAGCGCCTGGATCAGCTCCATGCCGCCGTTGACCAGCAGCTCGAGCATGTTGTCCAGGCTCTGCGAGTCAGAGCCGTGCATGGACACGATCGGTTCGAGCTCGGCGATGTCGAAGCGTGGGGTCTTCCACACCTTGCCGCGCGCCTGGGCCCAGCGACGGTTGCCCTCGATGGTGTTGATCTCGCCGTTGTGGGCGAGCAGCCGGAACGGATGCGCCAGCGGCCAGCGCGGCAGGGTGTTGGTCGAGAAGCGCTGGTGGAAGACGATGGCGCTGGAGGCCAGTTCGGGGCGCTGCAGGTCCAGGTAGAAGCCGGAGAGCTTGTCCGGCAGGACCATGCCCTTGTAGCCGATGGCGTGGGCCGAAAGGGTCACCACGTAGTAGTTCGCCGCGTCGGCCAGCTGCCGCTCGCTGCGGCGCCGTGCCAGGAACAGCGCCAGGTTGAATGCTTCCTCGTCCTGCCCGGCGCCGGCCTGGACGTAGATCTGTTCGATCAGTGGCAGGGTCTGCCGTGCCAGTTCCCCACAGACACGCGTGTCTGTGGGTACCGCCCGCCAGCCAAGGATGCTGAGGCCGGCACGGCGGAGCTCGTGCTCCAGGGTCTCGCGACAGCGCTGCGCCAGCGCCTGTTCGTCCGGCAGGAACACCAGGCCCGAGGCGAAGCGCCCGCCGTCCTCCAGCGGGATCCCGGCCTCGTGGGCGAGGGTGCGCAGGAAGGTTTCCGGCCGGCGGATCAGCAGGCCGCAGCCATCGCCGGTGAGCCCGTCGGCGGCGACGCCGCCGCGGTGGGTCATGCGCGAGAGGGCGGCGATCGCGGTGTCGACGAGTCCGCGCGAAGGCTGGTCGTCGAGCTGGGCGATCATGCCGAAGCCGCATGCATCGCGCTCGGAGGAAGGATCGTAGAGCCCGTGCGGTTGCTGGTGCCCGTGGCGGTTACGGAGGGCCATCTGTGCCTCGAGTAAAGCGTGCGTCCGGGTCGTGTTTCCCGAACGCGGGCGAGGGCGGCACCGCACAACGTTTCAGAAGAAACGTGCGCTACCAGTTTGCCGCCGGAATACCCGAATTAAACACAGTTGCTGCGGTGCCGCAAGGTGCGCGGGCGCACGGAAAATACATGCAATTGCAACCGTCTTCCGCGCGCCGCGTAACGGCCCGGCAGGCTTATCCGCAACGCAGGGAAACGATGCGGTTCCCGTCGTCGAGTTCGACGTTGAGGCGGGCGCCGTTGAACTCGAGCGTCACCGCCTGGCCCGGGCGCAGGGTGCGCACGGAATCGGCGCCGGCATCGGTGCGTGCCTGCTCGACGACGGCCTCGCTGGCGTCCTCGCCGACCAGGCCCTGCACCGCGGTGGCGTCGCAGCTGGCCGGCGGCGGCGCGGTCGCCGCCTCGCCGGGATCGGCGGCGGACTCGAGCGCCCGGCGTGCCGCGAGCAGTGCCTGCTCCTGCTCTTCCTCTTCGCTCAGGGTGCCGTTGTTGGCGCAGGCGGCCAGGCCCAGCAGGACCAGCGGGAGGACGAATAGAGGACGGACGCGCATCGGCAATCTCCGTGTGTGGACAACGAACCTGCAGGGTAAGGACCCGGCATTGGCGAAACGTTAACGGGTTCTGTTGACGCGGCCAATGCGGACCGCCGCCGAGACTGGCTGCCCCCACCCGCAACGGCATTCCCCTGGCCACCCCCGTCCACACCGCAGACCCCGAAGCCGCCCGCCGGGATGCCGACCGCGCCGGCCTGATCTACGTCGCCGATACCGATCCCGGCATCCGCCGCCGAAAGCAGGGGAGGGGCTTCTGCTACCGCGATGCCGACGGCAAGGTGGTCCGCGGGCGCGAGGACCTGGACCGGATCCGTGCCCTGGCGATCCCGCCGGCCTGGACCGACGTATGGATTTGCGCCGACCCGCGCGGCCACCTCCAGGCGACCGGTCGCGATGCCCGCGGCCGCAAGCAGTACCGTTACCACCCGGAGTGGGCCCAGCACCGCGGCCAGGGCAAGTTCGAGCGCATCGTCGCCTTCGGCAAGGCCCTGCCGGCCCTGCGCCGGCGCCTGCGCCGCGACCTGGCCCGGCCCGGCTACCCGCGGCAGAAGGTGCTGGCCATGGTGGTCGCGCTGATGGACCACACCCTGCTGCGCGTGGGCAACGAGACCTACCGCCAGCAGAACCGTTCATACGGCCTGACCACCCTGCGCAACCACCACATCCGCTTCCTCGCCGGCGGCCGCGCGCATATCTCGTTCCGCGGCAAGGCCGGCCAGCCGCAGGAAGCGGTGATCGACGACCGCCGCCTGGCCAGGCTGGTGCGCCGCTGCCGCGAGCTGCCCGGCCAGTGCCTGTTCCAGTACCGCGACGACGACGGCAACGTGCAGCCGGTGCAGTCCAACCAGGTCAACGACTACCTGCAGGAGGTGATGGGCGAGGCCTTCACCGCCAAGGACTTCCGCACCTGGGGAGGGACAGTGGCCGCGATGCGCGCGCTGGCGGGGCTTGGCGAGGCGGCCGAGGTGGAGCGCGAATGCGCCGCCCAGCAGGTGCAGGTCGTGCGCGAGGTCGCCTCCCTGCTGGGCAACACGCCCGCCGTCTGCCGCAAGGCCTATATCGATCCCTGCGTCTTCGACGGCTGGCGCGAAGGCACCCTGCAGCGCCATTGCGGCCACTGCCGCGGCGACCGCCAGTGGGAGCAGGCTGCCCTGGTCTTCCTGCGACGTGCGCGCAAGCGCTCGCTGGCCACTACCGGCGGGGTACCCGCGCTCTGACGGGCCCCTTCGTCCCGGCGCAGACGAACATCTGATAGCCCGGGACCGGGCGACCTTCCGCTTCTACCGGCGACCGGCCGGTTACCAGACCTGCTGTCTGGGAGCAGGGCAGGCCGCGGCCTTACCCACACCGCACCGCCGTAATCGCGTTGTTGTTGCCGGTTTCGATCACCAGCCGCGAACCGCCCGCCCCGCCGGTACCCGGCTCCGGCAGGGTCGCGCTGCCCATCCGGTCGCCCTGGCCGCGCACCACCAGCACTTCGCTGCTGTCGCTGTCTATCCGCGCCCGCTCGATCGTGGTGCCCGAAGCCGCCAGTCCGACGGCCCCCCGCACCATGTCGGCATGGCACTGGCCCGACACCACCCCGTCGATCGGCTCCACCCGCTGGGCCAGCGGCGAGGAGGCACACCCCGCAATCAGCAGGGCGGCAGGAACGGCAAGGATCGCGATACGCATGGGGGAATCTCCAACCAGGAATGCCCACCAGCCTGTCCCGCCGCGTGTCGGCGGGTGATGAAGGGCGTTCCCGCCGCTGGCCCGGATGGCTAAGCTGCGGAACCTGCCGATGCACCAACCCGGGTAGGGGGCAAGCGGCGTTCCACAGGGGGAGAAATGACGGTTCTGACGGCAGCGGCCTTGAAGGAGCGACACCGGGCCATACGCGAAGACCAGCCGGAGGCCTTGCGCCTGCGCATCCACCGCGCGCTCAGCTGGCTGCAGCGCGCCGAGCAGGCCGGGGACGATCCGGACCTGCGCTTCATCCTGTCGTGGGTGGCGTTGAATGCCGGCTACGCGCGCGAGTTCGGCCAGGCGGAGCGGGAGCGCGACCGGGCCCGGGCGTTCCTCGCCACCATCGTTGGCCTGGACCGGGAGGGGCGCCTGCACCAGGCGCTGTTCCAGCAGTTCAGCGGCCCGATCCGCACCCTGGTCGGCAACAGGTTCGCCTTTGAGCCCTTCTGGGCGGCCCTGCGCGACCATGACTCCAGTGGCAGGTGGGAACAGGCCTTCGCGGCCAGCCAGAAGGCCGCCCTGGCCGCAGTGACCGGCCGCGATACGGCCACCGTGCTGTCCATCGTGTTCGACCGGTTGTATGTGCTGCGCAACCAGCTTGTACATGGCGGTGCCACCTGGAACAGCCAGGTCAACCGCAGCCAGGTACGCGATGGCGTCGCGATCCTGGGCACCGTGGTGCCGCTGGTGCTGGACATCATGATGTCAAACCCCGAGCAGGAGTACGGCGAAATCCTCTACCCGGTGGTCTGACACCCGGGCGGGAGTCCATGCGACACATGATGTCGCGTGGCTCCGGAGAATCGGGCTCCTTGGAAAAGGAGGCCCCATGACCCGCGTACCCTCGTTTCTCCGGCGCCCCGCATCCTGCGCGTCGCAAGCCGAGTCGGCCCTGCGACCCCTGGTGAAGCTCTGGATGCTGCGCATCCTGGTGCCCATGCGCGGGCACCGGAAGTTCATCCGTGGCGGCGACTTCGTCCACGACGACCTGGCCTGTGCGCTCGGGTTCGGCGAGATGGTCGAGGACCCCGGGGCATTCGACCCGGACACCGCACGCGCCGCGTTGCGGACGATGCATGGGCAGGCCGAAGCCAGGGCCAGCCGCATGCGGCTTCCTGCGGTGATGGCCCGCAACCTGGCGCAGCTGCAGAGGGCGCTGGGGCTTTCGCCGGTGGAATGCCGGATCCTGTCCTTCGCCGTGCTGCTGCACACCCAGCCGCTGCTGGACAACGCGGCCGACCTGCTCGGCGAACTGACGACCGGGCGACTGCACGAGGCCCTGGCGCGGATCCTGGACTTGCCGGTCCGCGAGGTGGCGGAGGCGCTCGACGGCAAGGGGCTGCTCGGGCGCTCGGGCCTGCTGGTCACCGGACGCCATGGCACCGGCTCGGTCAGCTCCCGCCTGGAGCTGTTGTCCAGCGAGTTCGCCGACCTGCTGTCGTCCACGCCGGTGCAACCCATGGACCTGCTGCGCAGCGCCGTGGCAGTGGCGCCGGCGGCGGAGCTCGGGCCGGCGGACTACCCGCACCTGCGCGAGTCGCTGGCCATCCTCGAGCCGTACCTGGAGCACGTACTGGCGACCCGCCGCCGTGGCGCCAACATCTTCCTGCATGGTCCGCCCGGTACCGGCAAGACCCAGCTGGTGCGGATGCTTGCCGGCCGGCTGGGGTGCCCGCTGTACGAAGTCTCCAGCGAGGACAGCGATGGCGACCCCGTCGACGGCAGGACCCGCCTGCGCGCCTTCCGCGCGGCCCAGACCCTGCTTTCGCAGCAGCGGTCGGTGGTGCTGTTCGACGAGGTCGAGGACGTGTTCGACGGTGGAGGCCTGTTCGGCCCCCGCAGCGTGGCCCAGGAACGCAAGGCCTGGATGAACCGCATGCTGGAGGAAAGCGCTGCGCCGACCTTCTGGCTGTCCAACGCGATCGGCATGGTCGATCCGGCCTTCCTGCGCCGGTTCGACATGATCATCGAGATGCACGTCCCGCCGCGCAGCCAGCGCACCCGCATCATCGAAGCGGTGTGTGGCGACCTGGTCGACCGCCGCTGCATCGAACGGCTGGCGGCGGTACCGCACCTCGCACCGGCGGTGGTGGCGCGCGCGTCCTCGGTGGTGCGTGCAGTGGCTCCACGCCTGGGTGCGTCCGGAGCCGAGGCGGCATTGCAGCGGCTGGTGGACGGCACGTTGCAGGCGCAGGGCCATGCCCGGCTGGATACCCATGACGCAGCCGAGCTGCCGGGAACCTACGACCTGGCCTTCCTCAACCCGGACACGAGCATCTCCGCACTGGCGGAAGGCCTCGCGCGTTCCGGCCAGGGCCGGATGTGCATGTACGGCCCGCCGGGCACCGGCAAGACCGCGTTCGCGCACTGGCTGGCCCGCCGGCTGGAGCTGCCGCTGCACGTGCGCCGCGCGTCGGACCTGCTTTCGCCCTACCTCGGCATGACCGAGCAGAACCTGGCCGCCGCCTTCCGCGAGGCACGCCACGACCGGGCGGTGCTGATGATCGACGAGGTCGACAGCTTCCTGCGCGACCGCCGCGAGGCGCGGCATTCGTGGGAGGTGACCGGGGTCAACGAGATGCTGACCCAGATGGAGACGTTCTCCGGCATCTTCATTGCCTCCACCAACCTGGTCGCCGGGCTGGACCCTGCCGCGCTCCGCCGGTTCGACCTCAAGGTGCGGATGGACTACCTCACTGCCACCCAAGCCGTGGAACTGCTGCACCGACACCTGGCCGCGCTGGAACTTGGCGAACCTTCCCCCGCGGACATTGCCCTCGTTCGGCAGCTGGGCAACCTGACGCCCGGCGACTACGCCGCCATCGCCCGCCAGCACCGCTTCCGTCCTGTCGGCAGCGCGAGGGGGTTCGTGTCCCTGCTGCAGGCCGAGTCCAGGCTCAAGGCCAGCGGGCCGCGGCCGATGGGCTTCGTCGCGCCCGGACGGGCGTGATATACCGCCCGGGTTCGCCGTCGGCGGCAGGCAGACATGGGCAAGGACCCGCGGGGGGCGGGATCATGGGGAAGCGATCAGACAGTCGTGAGACCGTGCGCCTGGCACTCGAACTGCTCAGGCGGATCCCGCGCGGCCGCAAGGTCACCGCGCCCGAGCTGCACCAGCAGCTGCGGGACGCCGGCATCGAGCGCGACCTGCGCACCATCCAGCGCCAGCTGGAAATGCTTGCCGAGGAGTTCCACCTCGAGCGCGACCAGCGCAGCCGGCCCTATGGCTACCGCTGGCCCGACGCCGGCCGCGCGCTGTCCCTGTCCAGCCTGACCCCGCAGGAATCGCTGCTGCTGCGCCTGGCCGAGGAGCACCTGCGCAACCTGCTGCCGGTGCGCATGATGCGATCGCTCGACGGTTTCTTCGCCCAGGCGCGCCGCAACCTCGAAGCGGCGGGACCCAGGAACCTGGAACGGGAGTGGCCGCACAAGGTAAGGGTGGTCGCCACCTCGCAGCCCCTGCTGCCACCGAAGGTGGCGCCGGGCGTGTTCGAGGTGGCCTGCGAGGCGCTGTACGCCAACCGGTGGCTGCGGATCGACTACCGCAACGCCGCCGGCCACCGGGTCAAGGCCGAAGTCATGCCCCTGGGCCTGGCCCAGCAGGGCGCCCGCCTGTATCTGGTCTGCCGGTTCCAGGGCTATGACGACAACCGGACAATCGCCGTGCACCGGCTGCTTGCCGCCGAGGCGACGACCCTAACCTTCGAGCGCCCGAAGGACTTCGACCTCAAGCGCTACGACGACGAAGGCCGCTTCGGCTTCGGCGACGGCACCAGGGTGCGCCTGGGCTTCAGCATCTCGAAGGGCGCAGGCGCCCACCTGCTGGAAACGCCGCTGTCGACCGACCAGGAGGTGAAGGAGCTGGACGACGGCTACCGCATCACGGCCACGGTCGTGGACTCGCAGATGCTGCAGAGCTGGCTCAACGGCTTCGGCGACCAGGTCTGGTCGGTGCGCAGGAAGAAGCTGGAGACCTGACAGGCCCGGAGATCGGTGCTCGCCCGCGGACACGAATGCCCGGCGGGGAAGGATTCTGGCGCGCCCGGAGGGATTCGAACCCCCGACCAATGGCTTCGGAAGCCACTACTCTATCCGGCTGAGCTACGGGCGCGTTGTGCAGAACGACGGCGGATCACACCGTCTTGGCCACCGAAGGGCGAAGCCCTCGGAACCGGCACCCGGCCTTGGGCCAAGGGTGCGGTCGTGCATTGTAGCGGAAATCCCGCCGGGCGCTCAGGGACCATGAGGCGCTGCGGCTTTAAGCGGGGCCCGATGAACGCAAGCCACGGGGCCAGCTTCCCGACCATCCCGGCCCATGCGATGCTGCAGGTGCACATGGAAAGGCACATGCACACCCCCAGCCGTCATCTTCTCCGCCGAGGCACCCACTGATGAACTGGCAGTGGTTCGTCGCCCCCGGCAGCGCCCTCTATCTGATCCCCCTGGCCGCATTGGCCGGCATCGCCGTAATGCTGCGATCCCCATCCGGCAGGCGCCCCGTCCTGGTCTGGTGGACCGCGATCGCCGTCGCCTGCCTGGCGACCGCCGCCAGCAAGATCGCCTTCTACGGCTGGGGCACCGGCATCCGCGCCTGGGACCTGACCTGCTTCAGCGGCCACACGGTTATATCGTTGGCCGTGTGGCCAGTCGTCGGCGTATTGTCCTTGCATAGTTCCCATCGAGCATGGCGCACGGCGGCAGGGCTATTCGGGATCGTTTTCGCAACGCTCATCGCTTATTCGCGCTACGCCCTGCGAGCCCATTCGGTCTCGGAAATCATTGCCGGATTATTACTCGGCGGTGCAGTCGCGCTACTTGCCTTGCATCGCCTGCGTAACGAATCTGTGCCCCCCTTGTTCGTCCCGGCAGTCGTACTGTTCGGCCTGCTCGCGTCGCAGACGCATCTGCGTGGAAGCATCTACCGCGCGACCACCGAAGAATGGTTTGTCGATGCAGCCACAGCACTGTCGGGCAAGAGTTGTGTCACGAACCGGGGGGTCTGGCGCCAACCGCAGGGCCATTTCAGCGTTGAATGTGAGCCACGCATGCGCCCCTGAAGAGGCAACCTGAGGGGCTCGAATCAAAGGCCCTGCGAGCGGAAACCTTGGTGATCAGTCCAGGCGGCGCTTCAGCCAGTCTCGCGATGGAAGCTCAAAGAACCGCCATGAAACGTAAGAGCAAGGGATTATCAGGGCCAGTGAAACGGCTATGAAAAGCCCCATTCCGTATTGGAACAAGCCCATCCTGGAAAAAACAACCTGGGTCGCCTTAAGGATCAGTGGGTGTATTAAGTAGACGGAATAGCTGACGAGTCCGAGGTAGCTCAAAACCCGTCCGGAAAGAATCCGATCTAACGGGGATGTCATGCCTGCAATGCCATATACGAGCACTGGCATCAGCGGCAGCACGTACCACGGATCGTCGAGGCTCGTCGGGTAGAACTGGGTGCCGGCAAACAGCGCCACCATCACGGCGAGGACCGTGCTTGGACGTAGGCGCTTGGCAGGACTTTTCCACACAAGCCAGGTACTCCAACCGGCCAGGAAGCCGATTGACGCCCGGAGAAAAGCCCCGGCGCCCCGTGCCGGATGGATGTCGGCAAAGAATAGGAACGGAATTAGGGCCGCCATCAATGTGCCGGAAATCAGTACGGACGTACTCGGCCTGACCCGATGAAGCCAGATATAAATAATCGGGAAGATCAGGACGTAGGTATAGAACTCAACACTGATAGACCAAGAGGGCGAATTCCATATGAGGTCCTTCCATATGAAAGGCATCGCCTGAGTTAACGTCAGCTCACGGATTGCCTGACCAATCGTAAGCTCCGGGGGAAGTCCTTGGCCCGACATTTTCGATAGTGCGTATAGACCCGCCGCGCCGAGCAGCGCCGTCAGCACGTGAAGAGGGTATACCCGGGCCACTCTAGCGGCGAAAAACTTCCGCCAGCTTATACTCCGCGTATCAGTTACATACACGTGGCAAAGCACGAACCCCGAAAGTACGTAGAAAAGATCCACGAACAAACGGCCGTGGAAAATATGAGGAGAAGCGTATCCGGAAGCTCGAATGAAAGATTCGTTCGCGTGATAAAGAACGACCATTAGCGCAGCGACGCCGCGAAGACCGGTCAAAGACGGTATATCAGTTCTTGGAGGAGGGCTACTCATATGGCGGTGCTCTAGTTGTCTACCCGAAGTGGCGAAATCATGCCGTAACTCCGAGAGAAAAGGGACAGCTTGTCCCTGTGGTAGCGCGTGGTCTACTTTTGGGGAGGCCATTGCTTACCGGCTGGATGCATAGCCTTGCGTGAGGGTCCAGGTAGGTAATGACATGGCGGTCGGGTGACCACGGACCAGCGCAATCAAGCCTTAGATGCTGGGCGTAGGTGCTTGGAGGGCCCGAGCTGATCTTCCATCCGTCTTCCAACTTGTGGCATGGCTCAGGGGCTAAAGCGAGCGCTATGTGATGATTGTCAAACTTTTCTGCTTGATGCCCATGCGAGGATAGCCACGCGGAGGGGATCCGCGTCGTCAGGGGGAGTCACCATGCTGATGTTCGTCGTCGGTGCGCTGTGCGGCGCCTGCCTGGGTACGGTGGCAATGGGCATCTGCCATTCCGGTGGTGCGCTTCGGGGTACGCGTTGAAACAAAAGGCCGGGCTCCGCCCAGGTGGAGCCCGGCCTTGCACGCTGTCCCCGCACCGGGAGTACGATTCCGAAGCAAGACCATGCAGCCTGTTGATCAGGCCTGAAGCTTGCTGCGGAAGTACGCGATCGTTTCCCGCAGGCCATCTTCCAGGGCAACCTTCGGCTCCCAGCCGAGGTGTTCCTTGGCCACGCTGATATCGGGCTGGCGCTGCTTCGGATCGTCGGACGGCAGCGGTTCGAAGACCAGCTTCGACTTGCCACCCACCAGCTTCAGCACCGCTTCCGCCAGCTCGAGCATGGTGTACTCGCCCGGATTGCCGATGTTGACCGGGCCGGTAAGCTCGACCGGGCTGTTCATCAGGCGGATCATGCCTTCCACGAGGTCGTCGACGTAGCAGAAGCTGCGGGTCTGGGTGCCGTCACCATAGATGGTGATCGGCTCGCCGCGCAGTGCCTGCACGATGAAGTTGCTGACCACACGGCCGTCGTTGGGGTGCATGCGCGGGCCATAGGTGTTGAAGATTCGCATGACCTTGATCTCGAGCTGGTGCTGGCGCCAGTAGTCGAAGAACAGGGTCTCGGCGCAGCGCTTGCCTTCGTCGTAGCAGCTGCGGATGCCGACCGGGTTCACGCGGCCCCAGTATGTCTCCACCTGCGGGTGAATCTCCGGATCGCCGTAGACCTCGCTGGTACTTGCTTGCAGGATGCGGGCGCCGGTGCGCTTGGCCAAGCCCAGCATGTTGATGGCGCCGTGCACGCTGGTCTTGGTCGTCTGGACCGGGTCGGCCTGGTAGTGCACCGGAGACGCCGGGCAGGCCAGGTTGTAGATGCGGTCGACCTCCACGTACAGCGGGAACGTGACGTCATGGCGCATCAGTTCGAACCGAGGGTTGTCGATGAGCTGAAGCACGTTCTGCTTGCTGCCGGTGTAATAGTTGTCAACGCAGAGCACGTCATGGCCAGCCTCGATGAGGCGATCACACAGATGCGATCCGAGGAAGCCAGCGCCGCCAGTAACAAGGGTGCGTTCACTCATTTTCATCTACTCCAGGTTTGATTCATCAATGCGGTATTCGTTGCGCGGGTGATCGTCGACCGGTACTAAAGCCAGTACGCCACTCGGATGATGTCCGTGCGTTCAACTTCCAGTCCCCTGACCTTTTCCTGGCCAGTGATGAATGCGCACTCATGCAGCGACGCCAGTGCCCCCGGCAGCTTGTGCAGGGTGTAGGTGGAGCTGAGGGGTGCGCGGAAGAACGCGAGAGTGTCATCTATGAACCTGTCCGCGCGCGCGATAGTGTCCTTGTCGAACTGGGATTCCGCGGTGCGTTTGAGCTGGATGATGTCGAAATCCAGGCAATACGGCACCGACTCCATGAACGGCTCGCGTCGAAGCTCCCGGGATGCGGCGGCAGAAAGAGCGGCCGACCCAACATAGCGCCGGTCGATGGCGTGGTAGACCCAAAGCAGGTGCACGATGCCGCCGAGATCGGCGATATCGGGGTCATGTAGCGCCTGGTAGAGCTTCCGGAAGCCGCGATGAAGCAGCTTCGAGCGATACGTCCTCAGCAGTCCAGTGTGGTGATCGAGTATGTGGCGCTCGGCGGCATCCAGTACCTGCTGGAGCAGCTCCTTCGTGGCCCACGCGACCCTGCCCGAAGCGGCAAGGTGCAGTAGGATCGAAGAGGAGCCGCCGATCCAGTGGCTGACCCGCCAGATATGGTGGGACCACATGCGCGGCCAGCGTGGGAGCAGCAGCGAGTCGAACAGAAGGTCCTGCTGCCAATCCTGGTAGATCTCCTCGATGTCATCCTCGGAGTTAAGCTTACCAAGCTCGACAAGGATGCGGATCGTGGCGAGCAGGTATGCGCTCACATGGGCGTTCAGCCCCTTTCGCGTCTTTCCGTACAACGGTAGCCCAGCTAGGTGCTTCGCGAATCGCTTCGCAGCGCCCGGATCTATGCGTTCACCTTCACCGATCAGGTAGAGCGAATAGACGATATCCGCGTGATCCTGTGGTGGAACCACGTCCGCGGCGCCGTTGCCTCCCGTCCAGAAGGCAAGGCCGTCCGGGGATTTGAGTCCGATCAACCGGACAAGCGCGTTCCGATAGTCCTTTGCGTCTGGTTCGGGACGGGACTCATCATCAAAAAGTGCGTAGGCCTCATCCTCGGCACTGACGTTCTTGTTCCGCAGCATGCGCCACCCGTCGACGAGAGGTTCATGCAGGCCCCAGCCAAGGCGGACCGACAGATACTGGGTCGCCGCGACAAGCAGCAGGAACGTCGCTGCGCCTGCAAGCGTCGCGGCCGCTGGGTGATCCCTCAAGGCGAGTACAAGCAGAGCGGTCGGCACGGTAGCGACCAGCGCCGACGCAAGGCTGCTCTTGCCGCGATACCGGATCTTTAGTCCCGTTTCCCTGCCGAGAACGCGCACGGTCGTCCACACGGCGAGTGTATGGACGATCAGCATGGCAATGGCCGCGCCCCTGACGCCATCGACCGCGGAAAGCGCGTAACCGAGGGCTACCGTCAGGACGGCGTAGACGATCGTGATTCGTGCCGCGATGCTGGCGGTTCCGGTTGCGATGGCAAGCTCACCCGAAAGGATCTGCGCGTAGGCCTTGAGCGCGACCAGCGGCGCAATGATGGCCAGCACCACGGCTGCCCCGGGGATGGCCGGGAAAAACCAAAGGATTGCCATGGGGCCGACAACCATGAGGAAGCCCGCGGCCAGCATGTTTGCCCACACCGAGAACGCAGCTGCCTGCGAAGCGGCTGCACTAGCGGTTTCCAGGCTCCTGACAGTACCGCGCGCATGCAGCCGGGCGATGGCTGGCGACATGACGGTCGCGCAGACGATCGTCAAGGCCATTGGCAGGTTGGTCAGCTGAACTGCCATCTCAAATCCGCCCAGAGCGGCGCCCGAATCATGCAAACCGGCCACCATCACCATCGCCCGTGCATAGAGGTAGACGGACAGCGCATTGATGATGACGGGCAGGCAGTTCTTCAGCAGTGAGGCGCTGTCGCGGGATAAAAGGGAGGGTGCCGCGTGTCGCCGGAAAGAGGGGAGGAAGTGGCGCGCCAGCAGGACGACACAGGAAACTTCCGCCAAGGCAAGGCATGCGAAAAGTGCCTCGACCTGCGGTACGAAAGGCAAGACGACAGCAAAGAGCAGGATTCCAAATAGCCTGCTGGCAATCACTGCGGACGCTAGTGCGCGGAAGTGGCCTTGGGCTCGCATGATCCCGTCGAGGAACTCGGTGAGGCCGAATGCGTAAATGAACAACGCACCGAAGGCGACTGCTCTCGCCGAGATTTCCAACCCATAGATCCGGTTGGCGACCGGTACCGCCACGACGACGAAAACAAGGCCCAGCGCCGACATGGCGAAACCGAGTCGTGTAGCGAGCGCGATTACCTGCTGGGCCCTTGCGTCCCCACCCTCGGCGAACGCGGCTCCTGCGTTGCGAATCGCCGTCCTGCCGAGCGACAGGCCGACCAGCGGTCGGAAAAGCGTGGCTACCGAAAGGAAGATGGCGACCGCGCCAAGCTGTCCGGCGGGCAGGAAAGTGGCGCAGAAAATCAGGACCAGTGCCGGCCATATGTGCATGAAACCGAACTGGAGAGAACGATAAATGAAGTTCATCTTGTCAGGAGATAGCTGCCCGGAGCTTGCGATCCGATTGGGATATGGCGGTCATGGCTCCCTCCGGAGGGAGCTGCGAGATAACAATTCCATAGAGGAGGAAGAAAAGTCCGCCTGCAGCAGGAGAGAGGGCTTCCTCCTGGAAGAACGAGTTGCAAAGCAGGAAGTACGCCGAAGTCAGGAAGACCGTATTGATAGGGTTGGCGGGAATCGCCCGCCTCAAGCTCCCGATCACCCTGAAGAAGATGATGATTAGGAGGACAAAGAACACGCCGACTTGGTACATCAGCACGCCCATCGCGCTTTCAATGGCGAACGGCACGCCTTCGTTGCGGTACTCGACGATGTTGCGGGCCTCCCTTGCCATGTCGCTTAGGTTTCCACCAACGCCCAAGCCATGTCCGAGCGGGTTGTCGATCAGGCCGTTGAGGCCCGCCAAGAGGCCGATGACGTGGATATCAAGCGATGAGATCCCGTACAGGATGACAAACGTGCTGTACGCAAGTGCAACGCCGATGACGCCAGCCTCGATCAGCCTGGGCTTCAAGCTTCGGGTTCTCGCAAGGAGATAGGTGGACACGGAGAAGACGGTGATGATCAGGGGCCCCTTCGCGCCGATGAAGACAAGAAGGGCGATCAACAACAGGGCGAGAATGACACGTCCGTAGTAGAGGCTGGCCAGGGCGAAGATCGCAGCGGCGTACGCGAAGCTGATGTTGTGCAGGGTGGGCCCGAGCAGCTTGCGGGATTCGATGTCTAATGCGTACTGGCCGCTAAAATTCAGCCAAGTCTGCGTGAACGACTCCGCAATGAGATCGGCCTGATGCATCGCAATCTCAGTAGGGAGCTTCAGCTTGTAGAAGTCCTCGACGCCAAACATCGAATAGAACTGGTCCGGACTGGCGATTTCAATGGCGCCGAAGACGATCACCAAGAACGCGAAGAGAGAGATCGCCGCCCGGACAAACCGGCGATCAAGATCGCGACCCACATGAATCCCGCAGACCAGAGCGAAAATTACGGTCGAGAACTGGCGGAAGTATGCGGCCACGCTACCCGGAGTAGAGCGGAATGTTCCGTATCCAGCGTAGGCCACTAGCAGGCAGATGAAGCCTATGCAGAGGAGAAGGGTTCCGCGGTCACGCTTCAGAAGCGGCACCTTTGCCCAGAACAGTATCCAGCCGGCAAGGGTCCCCAGTGCCGCGAAGATGACGAAATTGATTGCCTGCGATGCCCTGAAAACCTCCAGGTCCGAGATGGCGTATGCCGTTGTGGCAACGATCAGGTTCTGGAAAAGTGTTGCAGTTATGACAAGGATGAGACAGAACTTTCTGGAGAAGAAAAAGAAGATAGCCGCACAGGCTAGGACGGCGGCGGAGATCGGGAAGAACCCAATAGCCAAGGAGCCTGCGAATGCGAAGATCAGCAGTACCGAAAGCACGAAGTACGCAGCAGCCTCGCCTACGGGCATTAGGTCCCCGCGAGTCTGGATAGCATGTGGTGCTGCGCTCATCAGGTGATTCCTTGCGTGCTGCTCGGGTCGCGCCGGGTCTTTATCGCGTGTATCGAACTAGTCGATAGAACGCATACGGATTAGTGGTCAGGTATCGCCAGCCGAGCCGCTTGGGATCCAGTGCCACGCGATGGAGCCATTCCAGCCCCAAGGCCTGCATCCAGCCCGGTGCTCGCGGAGCGTCCCCGGTGAGGAACGAATAGAGGCCGCCGCAGGTCTTGATCCAGCCCACGCCTTTGAGGTTCTCGCGATTACGGATCGACCAGAACTCCTGCCGCGGCTTGCCCAGAGCGACCCAGAGCACGTCCGCTCCACTCGCGCGGACGAGGTCACACACACGCTTGTCGTCCTCCGGTGGGAAGTATCCATGGTGCCGGCCAACAATCTCGACGTCCGGATAAAGCTTTCGGATGGCCTCGACTACGGCCCGGTTCTGCTCCTCCTTCGCGCCGAGGATGAAGAAGCGCAGCTTGTGTTCGCTCGCAGCCTGGGCCGCATCATGAAAAAAATCAGTGGTGCAGATGCGCTCGGGCAGCGGGTGCGCGGTCCTGCGGCTTGCAAAGACCACCGGCATGCCATCTGCATGGATGATATCGGCCGCAGCCATGGCATCTGCAAACGCCGGATCCTGTCCGGCGAGGGCGATGCCTTGGCCATTGGAGGAAAACACAGCCTTCGGGATCCAGTTCTCCCTGTCTTCGCGTGCAGCCATGCAGTCCCGCACCATGCATTGCGCAAGCTTGCGGCGGGAAACCGAAGCCGTCGGGAAGCCGCCGACCTGCACTACGGGGAAGTCGTGGTTGCCACTGTCGGTGGCGATATCAACTGCCATGGTAGCTCCGGTACCAGGAGACGAACTGTTTCAGTCCGTTCGCCAGGCTGGTCTTGGTGGTGTAGCCATAGTCGCGGCTGATGTCGCTGATGTCCGCGTAGGTGGCGTAGACATCGCCCGGTTGCATTGGCAGCATCCGCTTCTCGGCCTGCTTCCCGAGCAGCCCCTCGAGCAGCTCGATCATGTCCAGCAGTTGCTCGGGATGGTTGTGGCCAAGGTTGTAGACCTTGTGCGGCACATCCATTCCGCTCGGCTTGGGGCCTTGGGCAACAATCGCTTCGATCGCATCGACGATGTCGTCGATGTACGTGAAATCCCGGCGCATGTCCCCGTGGTTGTACACATCGATCGGCTTGCCCGCCATGATGGCATTGGCGAACTTGTAGTACGCCATGTCCGGCCGGCCCCACGGACCGTATACGGTGAAGAAACGCAGGCCGGTGATCGGGAACCGGTACAGATGCGCATAGGTATGCGCCATCAGCTCGTCCGCCTTCTTGGTGGCGGCATACAGCGATACCGGGGTGTCGACGCGGTCTTCCGTGGCGAACGGCAGCTTGGTGTTGGACCCGTACACCGACGAGGAGGAGGCGTAGACCAGGTGCTTGACGCCGCTGTGCCGGCAACCTTCCAGGACGGTCAGCATGCCGGTGAGGTTGCTATCCAGGTAGGCGAACGGATTCTCAAGCGAGTAGCGGACACCCGCCTGGGCGCCCAGATGCAGGACCAGGTCGAACGCATGATCCTGGAACAGGGACGCCATCCCTGCTCGGTCGGCCAGGTCGAGCTTCGTGAAGGAGAAGCCCGGTCGGTCCTTGAGCAGGGCCAACCGGCCCTGCTTGAGTCCGACGTCGTAATAGGCATTCAGGTTGTCGATGCCCACGACCTCATGGCCAGCACCTAGCAGCCGGGTGGTAGTGTGGAAGCCGACGAACCCGGCTGCGCCTGTGACGAGAATCTTCATGGTCTTGGCCATTCGTCCCAGGATCAGTCGGAGCCGAACAGGTCGCGGCTATAGACCTTGTTGGCGACATCGCGGATGTCGTCGGTAATGCGGTTGGCGATGATGACGTCCGCCTGCTTCTTGAACTCCTGCAGGTCGTTGACCACGCGCGAGTGGAAGAACTCGGTGTCCTTGACGACCGGTTCGTACACGATGACTTCAACGCCCTTGGCCTTGATGCGCTTCATGATGCCCTGCACGCTCGAGGCGCGGAAATTGTCCGAGCCGGCCTTCATGATCAGGCGGTACACGCCGACGACCTTTGGTTCGCGACGCAGGACGTCGCGGGCGATGAAGTCCTTGCGGGTGGTATTGGAATCGACGATCGCGCGGATCAGGTTCTGCGGGACGTCGTTGTAGTTGGCCAGCAGCTGCTTGGTGTCCTTCGGCAGGCAGTAGCCGCCGTAGCCGAAGCTGGGGTTGTTGTAGTGGCCGCCGACGCGTGGGTCCAGGCTCACGCCCTCGATGATCTGGCGGGTGTCCAGGCCGTGGGTGCAGGCGTAGGTGTCGAGCTCGTTGAAGAATGCAACACGCATGGCCAGGTAGGTGTTGGCAAACAGCTTGATCGCCTCGGCCTCGGTGGAGTCGGTAAACAGGACCGGGGAGTCCTTCTTGATGGCGCCTTCCTGCAGCAGGTTCGCGAAGGTCTCGGCGCGCTCGGAGCGCTCGCCGACGATGATGCGGCTGGGATGCAGGTTGTCGTACAGCGCACGGCCCTCGCGCAGGAACTCGGGCGAGAAAATCACGTTGGTGGTGCCGTACTTCTGGCGGGCGCCCACGGTGAAGCCGACCGGGATGGTCGACTTGATGACCATCGTGGCGCTCGGGTTGATGGCCACCACGTCGCGGATCACCGACTCGACCGAGCCTGTGTTGAAGTAGTTGGTTTCCGGATCGTAGTCGGTGGGGGTGGCGATGATGACGAAGTCGGCGCCTTCGTAGGCTTCGCGCTTATCCAGGGTCGCACGGAAGTCGAGCTTCTTCTCCGAGAGGTACTGCTGGATCTCGGCGTCGTCGATCGGCGACTGCCCACGGTTGAGCATTTCGACCTTGGCTGCATCGATGTCCAGGGCGACGACGGTATGGTTCTGAGCAAGCAGGATGGCGTTGGAGAGGCCCACGTAGCCGGTTCCGGCGATAGCGATCTTCATGCGTGTTCGATTCCAGTAAGAACAAATGAAAGCGGGAGCGCGCGCAGGAGGTCGTGCCTCCCGCGGCGCTGGTTGCTGGGCTTTGCTGCTTGTGTTGCTAAGTCAGTAAGCGTTCTGACCGACGAAACCCTTGAATACGGTCATGAATACGATGCGCAGGTCCAGCCAGAGCGACCAGTTCTGGAGGTAGTACAGGTCGTACCTGACGCGCTGCGCCATCTTCTCGACGGTATCCGTCTCGCCGCGGAATCCATTTACCTGCGCCCAGCCGGTGATGCCGGGCTTGACCCGGTGGCGCTGCATGTAGCGGTCGACCAGGGTCTTGAACTGCTCGTTCAGCGCAAGGGGATGCGGGCGCGGACCGACGATGGACATGCGGCCCTGCAGCACGTTGATGAACTGCGGGAGCTCATCGAGGCTGGTGCGGCGCAGGAAGCCACCGAACGGGAAAATGCGCGGGTCGCCCTTGGTCGCCTGGGTGATGCGTCCTTCCTCTTCCTTGTGCATCCGCATGCTGCGGAACTTCCAGACCTCGATCGGCTTGCCCCCCATGCCATGCCGCAGCTGCTTGAAGATCACCGGTCCCGGGTCGCTCAGCTTGATGCCGATGGCGATCAGTGCCAGCAGCGGCGAGATCAGCAGGAGGATGATCGAGGCCAGTATCTTGTCCTCGATCGCCTTGATCAGGCGGGCATTGCCGTCGAGCGGGCTGGAGCGCAGGTTGATGATCGGCAGGCCGGCGATGCTCTCCACCGAGTGGTTCAGCAGCTCCAGGCCGAACAGGTCGGGCAGGAACTTGATGTCGGTGGTGGAGTGGTCGAGCT
Source organism: Pseudoxanthomonas suwonensis 11-1 (assembly GCF_000185965.1). Classification (NCBI taxonomy): domain Bacteria; kingdom Pseudomonadati; phylum Pseudomonadota; class Gammaproteobacteria; order Lysobacterales; family Lysobacteraceae; genus Pseudoxanthomonas; species Pseudoxanthomonas suwonensis. Next base: position 3,283,023 of record NC_014924.1, on the reverse strand, counting down.
GGCGTAGCACATTGGCGATCTGGCCCTGCTCACGCATCGGCAGCGCGATCCAGACCTGATCGATGTGGTTCTTTTCGACGAACTCGGCGAGCCCGTCCACGCGTCCCATCGGCTTGACCGTTTCCAGCGCGCAACGGTCCGCGCTGGTCGAGAACCAGCCACGGAGCTTGATGCCCATCCAGGGGTTCTGGCGCATCGTATCGACGATGCGCTGGGCATCCGGGTTGCCGCCGACGATGACGGCGGTGCGCAGGTCCATGCCACGCGCGCGTACCCAGGCGGCGATGCCACGGATAATGAAGCGTAGCAACACCGCACCGCCCAAGCTGGCGGCAAACCAGGTACCCAACCACAAACGGGACAGCTCGACCGTCAGCTGGGTCGCGGTGGCGTACAGAACGACGCCGATGAAAACCAACGACCAGCGGAACCCGAGGTGCATGACCTCGGCGGAAAGTCCCCGGCCACGCCAGCTCCTGTACATCTTGGAACTGAGGACGAGGAGCGCGAACACCGTGGTGAGGACCACCAGGCGGACGTACTCGACCTGGAGGATGGGCGTTCCAAAGCGCACCCAGTGCGCGAAGGCCGCACCTGCGATGAGCATGGCCGGATCGCCAAGGCGCAGGACTGCGTTGAACGCGGCCGTGACGTTACTGGTGGTTCGCACGCTGGCCGTTTCTTGATTGACTGGCATAAGCAACATGACTGAATGGTCCTTCCGTGGTGCGGATCGGCGCAGGCCTGGTGAGGTCCCCTCCCTCTTGGGTTGTTGCATTGCAGCAAAAGCTTGGGGCGAGGATAGCATCCAAGAAACCGATCCTTGTTATTCCTAACAGCTATGGGTCAATGTATTTAATATTCTCGAAAAAGAAGTGTTGGTCCCGTTCGCCAGTCATCTGGTAGAGGCTGTAACGACGAGCGAGTCGCGCGCCACCGTCACGTACGAGCGGTTGCCACACCAGATCGGCGCGCTGCCTGGTCGAGCGACGGAGCAACAGGTCCACAGGCACCGACACATAGATGCCCTTGTCGAAACTGCCCTCGCCGAACTCGGCGGAGGAAACGTTGGTCTTTGTGGCCCAGGCACCCATTGCCACGCCATTGTTGAAGATGCGCGACACATCCAGGGTCACGCCCCAGTCGCCGGCCAGGTAACGGCCGGCGGAGGTCGCGACATGGACCCGGTGTTCCTGGCCGAAGTCGTAATAAAGGGTGGCGTGGCCCGTGGCGACCTTGTAGTCCCGGAACGAGAAACGCTGGTCGTAATCGCGCTGCTTGACCCAGTTTGCGTTCACACCCAGGGCCCAGCGTTCGCCGACGGGGCGGTACAGGAGTTCGCCGCCGACGCCCGCGAACATGCTTTCAAGCAGACCCGCGTAGGCCATGCCATAGAGATCGCGGCCAAGCGCATGGGTGGTCGTCAGCTGCAGGTTCGGGATCGTGACGTCCGAGGTGGTCACGTACTGCCGCATGTCCGTGCGCACGCGCGGCAGGTTGCTGGGCGCGTCGTACTGGAACTTGTAGAAGTTGTTGTCCAGATCGATGGCCACCACGCCGGCGAACCAGGTGCTGCGGCTGAAGGACCAGGACGCGGAAGCGTTGGCGGTCAGCTGGTACAGGATGAAGTCGTCCGGACCGCCGATGATCTCCTTCAGGCCGGGAGCCAGGCCATAACGCAAGCGCCTGTCCATAGGCCGGTCGTAGACGATGTCGCCCTCGCGGGAGCTACCTGGCGGGTTCAGCTCGATGCTGCGCGCCATCGTGTCGAGGTCGATATCGCGGCGCACATAGGCGGCCATCGCACTGCGCGAGACGCTGGTCTGCGCGATCGGCATGTCCTGCCGGTCGTGGGCTACGGTGAACCACTCCACGCTGGGATCGACCACGTTGTCGAGCACACGCGCGGTGCGTCCCAGGCTGTCCGCGATATAGATGGACAGCGTCTGGTTGCCGTGCAGGATCAACTCGTCGCCGCTGACCTCGACCTTGCGCAGGTAGAAGCCTGCATTCTCAATCAGCTGCTGCCGCACGCTGTCCCAGGTATGTCCCGGAAGCAGCGGGAAGTCGCCAATTGCGCTCTCCACGCCTGCGGTTCCGGTGCCTGCGGGGTGATCCCACGCAGCCGCTTCCATCGGGCTGTTGCCAGCCTCCGTGTCGGGGGTGGAAGCCATCGCGCTTTCGCGCATCGGGATCCTGGGCGGGTCGAGCGGACCTGCCACGCGTGCCGCGTTCTTGAGGTTGCTGTGCAGCGCGAGGCTCGCCTGCAGCTCGTTGCCGCGCTCCCAGCCCAGGGTGAGACGCACGCCGGGTTTGGGGGTGTAGTGCAGGCCGATGTTGAAGCGCGAATCCTGTGGCAGCCAGCGCACGCCTGGTTCGGCGCTGTAATCGTGGCCGTCGTACTCGACCTTGACCAGCAGCGGATCCCAGGGGGTCTGCCAGGACACGCCACCAAAGACGCCGATTTCGCCGTGCCCCAGGTACCGAAGACCGACCTTGCCGGCATTGACGATTGCACTGGTCGGATCAGGCCGCGTGTCGAAATCGCTGTCGATCATGCCAAGCGGGTTGCGGATGCCGCCGTTGCTACCGAGGTAGCCGGTGGCGAAGCCCACGCTGGCGTCGAAATCCCCGAAGCGCTTGCTGGCGACGACGTACTCGGTGGAGAACAGGCCAGTGCCGCCGAAGTCACGGGCGCCGACAGCAACCGCGGGCAGCCACCGCCCTTCCTCCCACAGCCGCAGCTTGAAATCGATCGACTTGTCCTTGTAGTGCTGCCTTCCCTTGCTTGCGGCATACGGGACGGCGGCTACATTGGTATAGCGATAGATACCTTCCAGCCACGGGAAAGGTTGCATCGCTACGTTGTAGTGGGTGTAAGGGGAGATATGGCCGACGGTGAAGGCGAACTCACCCTCTTCGGCCATGCGGGCCGTGGGCGTCTGCATCAGGCCGATGCCGCCCCAGTCGTTCTGGGTCGCAGGAACCTCGGCGTGGAGCCCGCCACATATGGCCAGACTCAACATGCTGAGCGGCGGAAGTACGCGGCGCAGACGATGACTCATGGCAACCCCAACGGGTCATGCGGCAGTGGCTGGGTAGCCAGGAAGCTGGCCAGCTCGCTGTTCAGTTCCGGAGTGAGGCGCGCGATATGCCGAAGACGGAAAGGCACGAGGACGATTGCTCCGGGCGCCAGCGCTTGTGCCGGGCTACGGTTCCACATGGCGACGCCAAGTTCGGCGATGTGTCCGTCGGGCTGGATCACGATAAGCGCGTCCGGATCGGCGGCACGGGTATCGACAAGGCACGCGCTTGCATAGGCGACTGCATCCCGATCAGGGACATGCGGTAGCAAACAGGGTGTCTGGACGGCCCCGGTCACGGTCACGGTGTCCGGACGCTCCGGCAGGAAAAGGCGATCGCCATTGGCCAGAAGGCTGTTGCTGTCGCCCAGCGAAACCTCGAGCCGACGCACGTTGCCCTCAAGGGGAACGCGCCCGGTGGCGGGCAGACCTTCCACCCACGCGTGCAACGCCGCCGCGCGGCTCGCCACGGCGGCCGGCACTTCGTTAGCCTCTGCCACCAGTTTGAGGTCGTGCAACAGGCCGGCTCGTTGCCGGACCTGCGCGGCTTGCGCAGTCGCGCGGAAAACAGAGGCTCCGAGCGCATAAGCATCCCGGCGGGGTGCCGCGGCTTCAAGCGCATCCGAAAAACGGCTGCCGACCTCATGTTGCTGGGCACCAGGGGCCTGCACGGCGCCTTCGACGGACACGGTTAGCTGCGCTGCCGCGCGCACGGCCGACGGAGCCGCGACAAGCGCGACCAGCATCACCACGGACGCGAAGCCCTGCGACGGACTCACTGCACCCTCCTGCGATACGGCTTCAGGATCTCGATCTCGGCATAGTGGCCTGGGGCCACCAGTTGCCGGCTCTTCCGGAGCTGGCCGGTGGCAGGGTCGATCCAGTAGATGTTCTTGCCGTCCACGCCGCCCGAGAGTTGCTCCTCGTAGCGCACCAGGGTGCGCTTGCGCTCAAGGATCTCGACCTCTTCCTCGCCGACGCGACGAACAGTACCGGTCACTTGGACCCCATACCGGTAGCCGTCATGCCAGTCGTAGCGGCGATCTACCGTGAAAGGTGCCTGGCCGATCGCACGCAGGTCGACGAACGGGTTGGGGCCGACGATGCGCATGTCGTCCAGGCGAGCGGACAGCCCATGCGTGCCGCACACCAGGTCGCCTTCGCACAGGAACACCACGTGCTGGTCGGTAAACCAGGCAGTCCGGCCGTCATCGTCGTTGCCAAGTAGCATGACGGCGCTGACTGCGTCGTCTTCAATCAACAACTGGGCGTACGGACTCGCCGCGACTTCCTCGGGCGCCGGACGCACACCCTTGGGGCCGAAAACGGCCCCGCGAGCCATATCCACGCCCCTCTGGAGCGTCCCGCAGCCAGTCAGCAGCAGGACCATCAGGCCGACGCCTGCCAACGCGATGCCACGGCCGGGTGCCGCACTGGCGGAGAGGCGGGAGTGCTTCCCCCAGGAGACGGGACTCGTGCGCACGATAGCCGTCAGTTGTTGGAGAGATCGTTGCTGGCGCTGGCGGCGTTGCTGATGATGCCGGTAAACGGCAGCAACTGGTTCACGAAGCGGCTCCAGCGGGTAATGCCCGCCGCACCAACGAACACGACATCGCCAGGTACCAGTTCGAACTGGCTTGCAACCGCGAATGCAGCGGGCGACTTCGCTTCCAGCTGGTAGACCACAGAGGGACTTTGCTCAAGCGCATCCGGCTGGGCGCCGCGGATCACGTAGACCGCATTGCCATTGGAGGTAGCCTGGGCGAGACCGCGCGAGCGGCCCAGGGCCTGGCTCAGGCTGATGCTGCCCGTCTTGAAGTTCTGCGCTCCCGGCTGGTTGACCTCACCGACGACGAAGACTTCCTTCGAGTCCAGGTATGGGATATAGATCTGGTCGTCCGCGCGCAGGTAGATCGGCTTGCCGCCCAGCCTGGACATGTCCAGGGTGTAGCTCACGCCGTCGCGGGTAAGGCGGACGCCGGAAAGATCGGCCTGGCTGGCGTTGTAGCCAGCGTTGCTGATCGCATCCTGCAAGGTCAGGGGAACGATGGTCAGCGGGACCACGGCTGCCTGCTGGGCGGCGCCCGAAACCCAGACCCGCTGGCTCGCGTAGTTCAGGATCGAGACGTCCAGCTGCGGCTGCTGGATCACGGAAGCGAGTCGCTTGGTCAGCGTCTCGCGCAGTTCGGACGGGGTCAGTCCAGCGGCCTGGATCTTGCCCAGGTAGGGATAGAAAAGGGTGCCATCGCCCTGGACCAGGCGGCCGGCAAGGTTGCCCTGCTGCTGCGGGCCGGCGGGGACCGTAAGTTCCGGGTGATCCCAGACAGTGATGTAGAGGACATCACCGGCGCCGATTCGGTAAGGCTCAGGCTCGTAATCGAGCAGCGCTTGCGGCACCTGCTGGCTCGACTGGGCTGCCTGCTCCATGGCGATCAGCTTCGGCGTGATTGCTACCAGATCGAGTTGGTCGTTGCCTGAGGTGCGGATCTGTCCCGGACCGGGCTTGGTGCGGGCCAGATGCTGGCCAGGGGCCCACGCGCAACCGGAAATAAGAGTGATCGCCATCAGCGCAGCCGCGCCGGACCATAAGGCTCGTTTCATGTCGCTTCCATTCGTAGAACAGGGGGGCGCTGGACCCCCATACACGAGAAGGCCCGCCAGGCGCTGAAGGCCGGCGGGCCCCTGTGTTCAGGCATGGCGGGACTTCTCAGCCGCCAGTGCCACCGGTACCGCCAGTGCCACCGGTACCACCAGTGCCGCCGGTACCACCGGTACCGCCAGTGCCACCCGTACCAGTGCCGCCGCCGCCGTCACCCGGATCCTCACCGTCATCGCCACCCGGAATGATGCCGCCCTTGCCTTTGTTGAGGCGATCAAGCGCCCAGATGCCCACCGCCGTAGCGCCGGCGGTATAGCCCACGGTGCGCCAGTTGGGGCTCTTCTTGAACTGCTTGGGAGCGGGCGTACCCGCGTTTTCCGATCCTTCCTGCGCCATGGCGTACGACGGGGCCAGTAAGCCGAGTACGACGGCCAGACCTGCAACCTTGGTCTTCATGGGGGCTTGCTCCTGAGAATTTGGCGGGCAACTACACGGACTGGAACATAACCAACTTCCAGGGCCGTTGTCAAACTGATCAATGGCTTATAGACGAAACCTTCACATCATCGCACTGCAGCATCCCGTGGCGTCATCAGGTAAGCTTGCGCCCCCGGCCGGGCCGCGTGCTGCTCGGGCGATTAGTCGAGTGAGGCACGGAGGGACCTGCATCGCGTGTTCAGGAAGCTGCTATTCGTCTGCATTGGCAACATCTGTCGGAGTCCGACCGCGGAACTGGTGATGAAGCACAGGCTCCAGGAGCGCGGGGGGATCGAAGTTTCGTCAGCCGGCCTGCAGGCGCTGGCAGGACGTCCCGTAGACCCCGAGGCCGCGGCTCTGCTGCGCGAGGCGGGAATCGACCCGGACACCCACAAGGCCAGGCAGGCTACGCCTTCTGTACTGGCGGCAGCGGACCTGATCCTGGTCATGGAACACGCACACCAGGCCAGGATCGCGCGTGAGGTTCCCCAAGTCAGCGGCAAGACCTTTCTTCTCGGCAAGTGGCGGGGCCAGCGGGAAATTCCCGACCCCTACCGCCAGCACAAGGAAGCCTTCGAGCACGTTTATCGCCTGATCGACGATTGCGTGGAAAGCTGGCTCCCCTACATCAAGTAATGCTGCTCCCGCAGCACCTCTCCGAACAATACGGAATGAAATCAATGGGCAAGGAAACAGCGGCTGGCACGCCCGGCGCCGAGAACGAGATCGACCTGCGTGAGCTGCTCGGTGTGCTCTTGGACAGGAAGTGGCTGATCCTCGCCGCCACCGTTGCGTTCTTCCTCCTGAGTGTGGCCTATGTGCTCCTGACGGCGCCGGTCTATCGTGCCCAGGCAATGGTACAGGTCGAATCCAAGATGCCGACCATCCCCGGGCTGGCTGACCTCACTTCGCTGGCCGGTAGCGGCAGCGTAGCCGCTACCACTGAAATCGCGTTGCTGAAGTCGCGCACTGTTGTGGGTGCGGCGGTGGACGAATTGCACCTCGATATCGATGTGGAGCCGCGCACGTTCCCGCTCATTGGTGGGCTCATAGCGAGGCGTTTTGTGGTGGACGAGCCCGATGCAGTGGCCAAGTCGGTATGGGGTCTGAACAGTTATGGCTGGGGCGGTGAGTTGCTCCAGTTCGAGCGTCTGGACGTTCCGACCTCGCTGATCGATACCGACCTCACGCTTGAGGTTCTCGACGGCGAAGGCGGTTACGTGCTGCGTGACGACGACGGCAATGAGCTTGCGCGCGGCAAGGCCGGGGAAACGGCACAGGCCGGGACATTGGTTGCGGAAGTCGCGACCTTGAAGGCTAATCCCGGCATGGTATTCAACGTCGTGAAGCACCGCAGGCTGGACGTGCTTGTGGAGCTCCAGAATGAGATTCGAGCATCGGAGCAGGGTAAGGACTCCGGCATCCTGCAGGTTTCCTACGAGCACACCGATCCGGCGCGTGCCGAAGCCGTGGTGAGCAAGGTGACCGAGGCTTACGTCCGTCAGAACGTCGAGCGCAGTTCCGCCGAAGCTGCTGCCCAGCTCCAGTTCGTCAAGGACCAGTTGCCTACGGTGCGCAAGCAGGTGGAGGAAGCCCAGGCGGCAATGGCCAAGTACCAGTCGACGGCCAACTCTGTGGACATCACCATGCAGACCAAGGGTCTGCTGGAGCAGGAGGTCGCTGTCGAGACCAGCATCCAGCAGCTGCGCCTGAAGCAGGCGGAGATGGATCGCAGCTTCACCCGTGACCATCCAGCTTACCGCGCCCTGTTGAACCAGCTCGGTGAGCTGGAGTCCCGGAAGGCGGGATTCCGTCGTCAGGTGAGCGAGCTGCCCGATACGCAGCAGGAGCTGCTGCGCCTGACCCGAGACCTCCAGGTCAGCAACGAGCTGTATACGGCGTTGCTCAACCAGGCACAGCAGCTGGATGTGGCACGAGCTGGCACCGTGGGCAATGTGCGCATTGTCGATCCTGCCGCCGTCAACATCACCGAGCCGGTGAAGCCTCGTAAGGGTCTCGTTGTCCTCGTGGCCACGATGTTGGGTGCTTTTCTCGCTATGGCGGTTGTGTTCCTGCAGCGCATGCTGAACCCGGGCATCGAGGATCCTGCAGTTATCGAGGAGCTTGGGCTGCCGGTCTACGCCGCCATCCCGCTTAGCAACTCCAAGGCGCTGCCCTCGGCCAAGCGGGATCGCAAGGGCCTGCACCACATCCGTGCCGATGGTCGCCAGCACCTGCTGGCGGTCGCCGAGCCGGCTGACCTGGCGGTGGAGGCGCTGCGCAGCCTGCGTACCAGCCTGCACTTCGCGATGTTGGAGGCGAAGAACAACATCCTGACCATCTCCGGTCCGCGTCCGGGTGTCGGCAAGACCTTCGTGTCGGCCAACCTCGGTGCCGTGATCGCGCAGGGTGGGCAGCGGGTGCTGGTGATCGACGCCGACATGCGCAAGGGCACCCTGCACAAGATCCTGGGCGTAAGCCACAAGGACGGCCTGTCGGACGTGCTGGTCGGCAAGGTAGACGTCGAGGCCGCCGTTCACGAGGTCGCGGAACTGCCGAACATGCACTACATCGTGCGTGGCGACATCCCGCCGAACCCGTCCGAGCTGCTGATGCACCCGCGCTTCAAGCAGATCCTCGAGACGCTGTCGTCGCGCTACGACCTGGTCATCGTCGATACCCCGCCGATCCTGGCGGTGACCGACGCGGCCATCGTCGCTTCCCACGCCGGTTCGAGCCTGCTGGTGACCCGCTTCGGCCTCAACCAGGCCAAGGAAATCCTGCTGACCATGAAGCGCTTCGAGCAGAACGGCGTGCAGGTCAAGGGCACGATCTTCAACGCGGTCGAGAAGCGGGCCACCGGCTACTACAGCTACGGCTACTACGAGTACAAGTCGGGCAACACCTGACGATGGACGGCAGGCCGGCACCTCGTGCCGGCCTGCTAACCTTCCGGCCATGGCTTACGAACGTTACGAGCCGGGCAGCGCGGCGGACCGCGGCTGGCGCTGGCGCCTTGGGCAGTACTGGAAGCTGGTCCGCGGCGATCGCCCGATCGGCGTGCTGCTGCTTCTCTGGCCGACCTGGTGGGCGCTGTGGCTGGCCGCCGAGGGCGTGCCGGACCCCTGGACCCTGTTCGTGTTCACCGCGGGCGTGTGGCTGACCCGCTCCGCCGGCTGCGTGATCAACGACTACGCCGATCGCTGGCTGGACCCGAAGGTCGAGCGTACCCGCGACCGCCCCCTGGCCACCGGTGCAGTGTCCGGGCGCGAGGCCCTGGCGGTATTCGCGGTGCTGATGCTGGTCGCGTTCGCCCTGGTGCTGACGCTCAACGGGCTGACCATCCTGCTCAGCATTGGCGGCCTGTTCCTGGCGGCCACCTATCCCTACCTCAAGCGCTACACCTACCTGCCGCAGGTCTACCTGGGCATGGCCTTCGGCTGGGGCATCCCGATGGCCTTCGCCGCGGTGCGGGGCGAGGTGCCGGCGCTGGCCTGGCTGCTGTACTGCGCCAACATCCTCTGGGCCACGGCCTACGACACCTGGTATGCGATGGTCGACCGCGAGGACGACATCCGTGCCGGCTCGAAGTCCACGGCGATCCTGTTCGGCGACCTGGACCTGGTCGCGCAGGGGGTGCTCTACGCGCTGGTGCTGCTGGCGCTGGCCCTGGTGGGCCGCCAGGCCGGGCTGGGCCTGCCGTACTGGATCGGCCTGGGCGTGGCCACGGCGCTGGTGGTGCAGGAGTTCGTCATGGCCCGCCACCGCGAGCGCGCGGCCTGCTTCCGTGCCTTCCTGCACAACAACTGGGTCGGTGCCGCGGTGTTCGCCGGTATCGCCCTGCATTACGGCCTGCGCTGACCGGCCGCCGGGCCGCCTCTCTCTCGTGTTGCATCGCAGAATGCTGCAGGCCGCTGCCGGCGGGTAACGTTATCCGCCTTACACCCGGGGGAGAGCAGGGGATGCACGTTGCAGCCAGCAGTGAAGCCAGCGCCGGGACCGGCGCGGCTGGTTCGTCGCGGCTGTTGCCGCTGGTCATCGCCCTGTTCTTCGCGTGGGGCTTCTGCACCGTCCTGGTCGACGTGCTGATCCCCAAGCTGAAGGCGACCTTTTCGCTCGGCTACGCCGAGGCGATGCTGACCCAGTTCTGCTTCTTCCTCGCCTATTTCGTGGTCTCGATCCCGGCGGCCCTGCTGGTCAGCCGCATCGGCTACATGCGCGGCATCGTCCTGGGCCTGGTGGTGATGGCCAGTGGCTGCCTGATGTTCTCGCCGGCTGCTTCGATGGGCTGGTATCCGGCCTTCCTTGCCGCGTTGTTCGTGCTGGCCGCGGGCATCACCGTGGTCCAGGTGGCGGCCAATCCGCTGGCCGCTGGCCTGGGCGATCCGGCGCGTGCGCATAGCCGCCTGACCCTTGCCCAGGCGTTCAACTCCTTCGGCACCATGCTCGGTCCGCTGTTCGGCTCGGCCCTGATCCTGGCCGCCGGCGTGGCCGAGCCTGCGCCCGGGATGGACGAGGTCGCGCTGGCCGCGTTCCGGGTGGAGCAGGCCAGCCACGTGCGCCTGCCCTACATGATCATCGCCGCGGTGTTGGTGGGCCTGGCCGCCCTGTGCTGGTGGCTGCGCCGTTCTCCGGTGCCGGCCGTGCATGCGATCCGCCAGGGCGACTACCTGCGCCTGCTGGGGATCCCGCGCCTGAGCCTGGGCGCGCTGTCGATCTTCCTGTACGTCGGCGCCGAGGTCGCGGTGGGCAGCGCCCTGGTCAACTACCTGATCATGGTCGGCGCGACCGGCAGCGAGCACGCGGCCGGCAACCTGATCGCGGTGTACTGGGGGCTGGCCATGGTCGGTCGCTTCATCGGCTCGGTGGTGCTGCGCTTCGTGCCGGCTGGCCTGGTGTTGGCCGCCTGCGCGATCGGCGCGGCGACCCTGGGCCTGCTCGCTGCCACGGTGCTGGAAGGCACGGGGGCGGCGGTGGCGATCCTGTCGATCGGCCTGTTCAACTCGGTGATGTTCCCGACCATCTTCACCCTGTCGATCGACGGGCTGGGCGAGGACACGGCCGGCGGCTCCGGCCTGCTGTGCCTGGCCATCGTCGGCGGCGCGATCGTGCCGCTGCTGATGGGCCTGGTGGCCGATCACGTCGGCCTGGCCCTTGCCCTGCTGGTGCCGGTGGCCTGCTACGCCTGCATCGCCGCGTATGGACTGATGGTGCGTGCCGGGATCCTGTCCGGTCGCGTGGCCGTGGCGCCGGCCGAAACCTGAGGCGCCGCGGCGTGCCGCGCCGCCCTGGATGCATCTCCCGTGGCCACCACCAGGACGGCAGCGGTGGCCCTCTCTCGGCCGGTCGGGTCATGCTGCACGCCCGCCGGCCGCCTTTTTATCCGCCTGACCCAGACCCACGATGACCGCGCCTGACCTGCCACGTCTCGCCGTGTTCGGCGAAGCCCTGACCGACCTGGTCCGCACCGGCGAGGACAGCTGGCGCAGCATCGCCGGCGGCGCCTGCTGGAACGTGGCACGGGTGGCGGCCACTCTCGGCGTGGCGACGGGCTGGGGCGGTGCAGTGAGCGATGACCTGTTCGGCGCGCGCATCGTGGAGCTTTCGCGGGAGGCCGGGCTGGATCCGCGCTTCATGCAGGTGGTGGCACGGCCGCCGCTGCTGGCGGTGGTCCACCAGCTGGATCCGCCGCGCTATTTCTTCCTCGGCGAGAAGGCGGCGGACCTGGCCTTCGACGAGTCCGTGCTTCCGCCTGGTTGGGAAGCGGCCTGCCAGTTCGCCCACTTTGGCTGCATCAGCCTGGTCCGGCAGCCGCTGGGAGAACGCCTGGTGTCGCTTGCCCTTTGCCTGGCCGATGCCGGTGTGCCGGTCAGCTTCGATCCCAACTGCCGCAACCTGATGGGGCCGGATTACGCGGAGCTGTTCGAACGCCTGGCCGCGCGCGCCTCGGTGCTGAAGATCTCGGACGAGGACCTGCGCCATATCTATCCGCAACTGGAAGCCGAGGCAGCGTTGGCGCACGTGCGCGCGCTGGCACCCGCGGCGGTGCTGCTCTACACCCGGGGCAGCGCAGGCATGGATGTGTACGCCTGCGATGTGCACGTCGCCCAGCCGGCCTTCGCGGTGGAGGTGGTGGATACCGTGGGTGCCGGTGATGCCTGCATTGGCGGCTTCCTGGCCAGCCGCCTTCTACGGCCCGAAGCATCGCTGCGCGAACACGCGCGCTTCGCTGCTGCAACCGCCGCGGTGGCCTGCACCCGTGCCGGTGCCCATGCGCCTACGCGCGGCGAAGTGGAAGCATTGCTGGCGCGCGGTTGAGCGCGACGGTCACAGCACCCGCAGCACTTCGTAGCACGCGCCCATGGTGTGGTAGTCGGTCTTGCCGGCCGGGCTCTTCTCGTCGCTGAGCTTGGAGTTGTCCGGGCCGAGGATGCGGTACCAGGCGCCGTGCCGGTGGTCGACGAAGTGGGTCCAGCTGTAGCTCCACAGCCGCTCGTACCAGTCCCAGTACCGCGCCTCGCCGGTGCGCTGCGCCAGCAGCGCGGCGGTGGCCAGCGACTCGGCCTGCACCCAGAAGTACTTGTCGGCGTCGTACACCGCACCATCCGGATCGTTGCCGTAGACCAGGCCGCCGTGCACCGGGTCCCAGGCCATCGCCACGGCGCGGTCGAACAGTTCGCGCGCGCGCGGCAGGTGCCAGTCCGCCGGCGCGTGCCGGTCCAGGATCAGCAGCAGCTTGGCCCACTCGGTCTGGTGCCCGGGCTGGAAGCCCCACGGCCGGAAGATGTTGCTGCGGTCGCCGCGGTTGTAGTCCCAGTCCACGCTCCAGTCGGCGTGGTAGTGCTCCCAGACCAGGCCGCCGGCCAACGCGGCCTGGCGCCGGGTCATGTTGGCCGCCAGGGTGGCGGCGCGTTCCAGGTAGCGTGCCTCGCCGGTGGCCTCGTACGCGGCCAGCCACGCCTCGCAGGCATGCATGTTGGCGTTCTGGCCGCGGTAGGGCGCGAGGTTCCATTGCGCATCGGCCTCGTCGGCGTACAGGCCATGCGCCGGCTCCCAGAAGTGGCGCTCCATCAGCTCCCAGGTCTCGGCGATCCACCCGCGCGCTTCCTCGAAGCCGGCTTCCAGCGCCTTGGCATAGGCCAGCACCACGAAGGCCAGGCCGTAGCAGTGGTTGGTCGCGTCGATGACGTCCCGGTCGCGTAGCAGCCAGGCATAGCCGCCGGTTTCCGGGTTGCGATGCACCTCGCGCAGGAAGTCCACGCCGTGCTTCACCGCCTCTCGGTAGGCCGGGTCGCCGAAGGCCTGGAAGGCCATCGAATAGTTGAAGACAAAGCGTGTGCTGCTGACCAGGTGCCGGGTATGGCGGTCGTAGACCTGGCCGTCGTCGCGGAAGAACTGGAAGAAGCCGCCGTCAGGGTCGATGCAGCGCGGGTGGTAGAAGGCCATGGTGTCGCGCACGTGGCCGAGCAGGAACTCGCGCGAGCGGAAGTCGGGCAGCGGCCCTGGGCCGGGCAGGGCTGGGGTCATGCGTCGTGGCTCCGGCAGGGAGGGGGCTGCAGTGCCGCCAGTCGATTCCCCGGGCGCACCGCCGAGGTAAGGTTATCTCGGCCGCCGTGGCGAGGCATGCCGCATCGCGCAAGCGCCGGGCCTTGCTCAGCGTGCGGGAGCCGATGCGGACTGGCGTTTGACCAGGCTGAACTTCATCACCTGGTGCCGCGGCGTGCGCTCGCGACCCTCGCGGCGGTCGCGGATGCGCTCGAGCATCAGCGCGATGGCGGCCTTGCCCATCGCGGTCACCGGCTGGCGGATCGTGGTCAGCTCGGGCCACAGCGTGGTGGCCATCGGCGTGTCATCGAAGCCGACGATGCTCAGCTCGTCCGGGATACGCAGGCCCATGCCGTGGGCCATGGCCATCGCCGCGGCAGCCATGTCGTCGTTGCTGCAGAAGATCGCGGTGGGGCGCGGTTCCAGCGCCAGCAGCTGGCGCGCGGCCTCGAGTCCGGAGCGGTAGGTGAACATGCCCACAACCATGTGCGTCGCCGGCACCTCGATCCCGGCCTCGGCCATGGTGTCGAGGAAGGCCTGCTTTCGCAGTTGCGCCGGGGTGTGCTTCGGATCGCCCTCGATGAAGCCGATCCGGGTATGGCCCAGCTCCAGCAGGTGCCGGGCCATCGCGCGCGCGCCGGCGTAATCGTCGATCCGCACCGAGGCCACCTCGGGCAAGGGCGTGGCCGTGGCCACCGCCACCACCGGGATGCCGCGCTGGTCCAGGTCGCCGATGGTCTGCGCCGAGTCGCACAGCGGCGGCGGCACGATCACCCCGTCGACGCCAGCCTCGACCAGGCGCTGCACCGCCGCGCGCTGGCTCTGCAGGCCGGAGCACTTCTCCACCAGCACCTGGGCGCCGGAGAGGCTGCTCTGCTCGAGCATGCCCAGCATCAGTTCGTTGAGGTAGGCCGCGGACGGGTTGCTGTACAGCACGCCGATCCGCGCCGTGCCGCGGGTGCGCAGCGAGCGCCCGGCCAGGTTCGGGTGGTAGCCCAACGCGTGCACCGAGGCCTGGACCCGCTCGCGCAGTTCCGCGCCCACCCGCGGATTGCCGTTGATCACCCGCGAGGCGGTCATCGCCGAGACCCCGGCATGGCGGGCCACGTCCAGGATGGTCACGGTGGCAGGGGGCTTGCGCTCGGGCATGGTCGATCGTCCGCGGGGCCGCCTCGCGCGACCGTGGTCTAGCCTACCCGCTCGCCGGCAGGGGGCAGGCGCCGCTGGTCAGGGCGTACGCGCGCATATCCAGGCGTCGACCCGTGCGACGCCGGCACGGCGCAGGGCCAGGGCGGCCGCATGCAGGGTCGCGCCGGTGGTCATGACGTCGTCGACCAGGGCCACGTGCGCCGGGAGCGGCCGCCCCCCGCGCACCACGAAGGCGCCCCGCAGGTTGCGCCGCCGCGCCAGCGCACCCAGTTCCGACTGCGCCTCGGTGCGCCGCTGGCGCAGCAGCACACCTTCCGCCAGCGGCAGGCCGGTGGCCCGGGCCAGCGGGCGTGCCAGTTCCAGCGCCTGGTCGTAGCCGCGCCGGCGCAGGCGGCTGGAATGCAGCGGCACCGGGACCAGCGCCTGCGGGCGCTCGGCATCGGCCAGGGCCGGGAGCATCAGCCCGGCCAGCAGCCGCCCGGCGGCCAGGTCGTGGTGGAACTTGTAGCGCGCCAGCAGGCGGTCCACCGGAGGGGCGTAGACGAAGGAGGCCCACGTGGCCTGGAGCGGCGGCGCCTTGCGCAGGCAGTGGCCGCAGGTTCCGGGCACCGCCAGCGGGATCGCGCAGCGCGGGCAGGCACAGTGGTTGCGGGGCAGGGCGCGATGGCAGGCGGCGCACAGGTCGCGGCCGTCATCCCCGGGCTCTCCGCACAGCAGGCAGCGCGGTGGCAGGAGGACGGCGCAGATCCGCGCGGGCAGGTCGCGCAGCAAGGCGGGCCAAGAGCGGAGGGAATGGCTTCCGTAAACCTCGGGAGACATGTTCGGGTTGACAGGTCCGGGGCGGATTTCCAGACTGCCCGCCTTCGATCGCCGCCGCTGTCAGGAAACATCCCCCATGTCTTCGGAAATCCGCCACGACTGGCGTCGCGAGGAACTGCTCGCCCTGTTCGGCCTGCCGTTGCCGGAGCTGCTGTACCGCGCCGCCCAGGTCCATCGCGAGCATTTCGACCCCGCCGAGGTCCAGGTCTCGACCCTGCTGTCGGTCAAGACCGGTGGCTGCCCCGAGGACTGCGGCTACTGCCCGCAGGCCCAGCGCTACCACACGGGGGTCCAGGCCACGAAGCTGATGGACACCGGGGCGGTGCTGGAGAAGGCCCGCCAGGCCAAGGCCGCCGGCGCCTCGCGTTTCTGCATGGGCGCGGCCTGGCGCAGCCCCAAGGACCGGGATATCCCCAAGGTCGCCGCGATGATCGCCGGAGTGAAGGCACTGGGCCTGGAGACCTGCGCCACTCTGGGCATGCTCTCGCCCGGACAGGCCCAGGCCCTGCGCGACGCCGGCCTGGACTACTACAACCACAACCTGGACACCGCCCCGGAGTTCTACGGCGACGTGATCCGCACCCGCGAGTACCAGGACCGCCTGGACACCCTGGAGCACGTCCGCGAGGCGGGCCTGAAGACCTGCTGCGGCGGCATCGTCGGCATGGGTGAGACCCGCGAACAGCGCGCCGGGCTGCTGCAGGCCCTGGCCAACCTGCCGGCGCACCCGGACTCGGTGCCGATCAACCAGCTGGTGCAGGTGCCGGGCACGCCGCTGGCCGGGGTGGAGCCGCTGGACCCCTTCGAATTCGTACGCACCATCGCCGTGGCCCGCATCACCATGCCGCGCTCGATGGTGCGGCTGTCCGCCGGGCGCGAGGCCATGTCCGACGAGCTGCAGGCCATGTGCTTCATGGCCGGGGCCAACTCGATCTTCTACGGCGAGCAGCTGCTGACCACCGCCAATCCGGCCGCCGAGCGCGACCGCGCGCTGTTCGCCCGCCTCGGCCTGCGCCCCATGCCCCGCCCGGCATGTGATGATCATCACGGAACAAGCACGGTTGCAGGCGCTACCGTGCATGCCCAGATCATCGAGCCGTTATCTGCCTAGGGGGGCCGGATGGCGGCTCCCGAAGGCAGGACTTCCCCGGGGGGAAGCGCAGGGAACATGGGCCGCATCGATATCCACGAACGCATCCGCGACAGCCACCGACTCCGCGCGGCGCAGGGCCGCCTGCGCCAGCGCCGTACCGTCACCCGCCGCGACGGCGTCCGCCTCGAGGTCGACGGCCAGTGGCTGACCGGCTTCTGCGGTAACGACTACCTGGGCCTGGCCTCGCAGTTCGAGGTTGGTGCCGCGCTGCAGGACGCCGCCGCCCGCGAGGGCACCGGCGCTGGCGCCTCGCACCTGGTCTGCGGGCACCACGCCCTGCATGCCCAGCTCGAGCGCGAGGTCGCCGACTGGCTCGGCGTGCCCGGCGCGCTGCTGTTCGGCAGCGGCTTCGCCGCCAACCTGGCCGTGCAGCAGGCGCTGCTGGAGGACGGCGACGTCTGCGTCCAGGACCGCCTCAACCACGCCAGCCTGATCGATGCCACCCGCCTGGCCGGCGCGCGCCTGCGCCGCTACCCACACCTGGATGCCGAAGGCGCGATGCGCCAGCTGCGCGGCACCGGCGAGGGTGCGGCGATGCTGGCCACCGACGGCGTCTTCAGCATGGACGGCGATGTCGCCCCGCTGCGTTCGCTGGCCCTGGTCGCCCGCACCAGCGAGGCCCTGTTCTACGTGGACGATGCCCACGGCGCCGGCGTGGTCGGTCCGCAGGGCCGCGGCAGCGTGGCCGATGCCGGGCTGGGCGTGGCCGACGTGCCGCTGCAGCTGGTCACCCTGGGCAAGGCCCTGGGCGGCTATGGCGCGGTCGTGGCCGGCGATGCCGACCTGATCGAGCACCTGGCCGGTACCGCGCGTCCGTACATCTACACCACCGCGCTGCCGCCAGCGCTGGCCGCCGCGTCGCTGGCGGCGCTGAAGCTGGCGCGCCGCGACGACTGGCGCCGCGAGCGCCTGCGCGAACTGGTCGCCCAGTTCCGCGAGGGCGCCAGCCGCTTCGGCCTGGAGCTGATGTCCTCCAATACCCCGATCCAGCCGATCGTCTGCGGCAGCGAGGCCAGCGCGCTGGCCATGTCCGCCGCGATCGAGCGGGCCGGCTTCCTGGTGACCGCGATCCGGCCGCCGACGGTTCCCGAGGGTGGCTCGCGCCTGCGCGTGACCCTCTCGGCCCTGCACACCCCGCAGCAGGTGCAGGCGCTGCTGGCTGCGATCGCCGACGCCCGTGACCGCGTCGACCACGGGCGCGAAGCGCTGGCGTGAGCACTCCCATGCCCGCGCCCGCGCCCGAACGCCGGCAGGTGTGGCAAGCGATGTCCGCGCTTTATCTCGACACGGACATCGACAACGAAGTGCTGTCCCGCGTGGCCGAGGAACTGGCCCGTTCGCCATATCCGCTGGACGAGCTGCAGCGGATCCTGCGCCAGGAGGTCCACCCGGTGCTGGTCGCCAACCTCTACAGCGTGGCCCCGGTGTGGGATGGCTTCGACCCGCGCTGGCTGGAGGAGGCGATCACCGCCCACCTGCGCCGGCCATGGCCGATGCGCTGGTGGCGCGGCCGGGCGATGCGCAGCCACGCCGTGATCCTCTGGCATCGCCTGATCCGGCGCATCGCCGCCGCGCGCCGCCGCCTCAACCACGCGCACGCCCACGCCCACTGAGCCGACGCCCACCGCCGGCATCGGCGACAATGCGGCCATGCACATCGAAACCCTTGGCAGCGGACCGGACCTGGTCCTGATCCATGGCTGGGCGCTGCACGGTGGCGTGTTCGCGCCGCTGGTCGAACGCCTCGCACCGCGCTTCCGCCTGCACCTGGTCGACCTGCCCGGGCACGGCTACAGCCGTGATTCGGAGGTGCCGCTGCTGCCGGCGGCCGTCGCCAGCGAGATCGCCTCGCGCACCCCGCCCGCCATCTGGCTGGGCTGGTCGCTGGGCGGGCTGTTCGCGCTGCGCGCGGCCGCCTCGCTGCCCACCGTGCGTGGCCTGGTGATGGTCGCGGCGACGCCGCGTTTCGTGCGTGCGCCGGACTGGCAGCACGCGGTCGAGCCTTCGGTGTTCGGCCAGTTCGCGCGCGACCTGGAGCAGGACTACGACGGCACCCTCGAGCGCTTCATCGCCCTGGACACGCTGGGCTCCGAGCACGGCCGCGCCGAGCTCAAGACCCTGCGCGAGGTGCTCCACGCCCGCGGCCGCCCGCAGCCGGAGGCGCTGCACGCCGGCCTGGACCTGCTGGAATCCGCCGACCTGCGCCGCAGCCTGTCCTCGCTGTCCGTGCCCAGCCTGTGGCTGGCCGGCCGCCGCGATCGCCTGGTGCATCCGCGCGGCATGGAGGACGCGGCCGGGCTGGCGCCCGGCGCACGCTTCGTCGAACTGCCCGGTGCCGGACACGCACCGTTCCTCGGCCACGTCGATGCGGTGGCAGCGGAGCTGGCGGCTTTCGCCGACAATACCGGCCCCTGAGCCGCGCCACGCCATGGATCCCGTATTCGACCCCCGCCAGGTGCGCCGCGCGTTCTCCCGCGCCGCCTCCGGTTACGACGCCGCCGCGGCCCTGCAGGCCGAGGTACGCACGCGCCTGCTCGAATCGCTGGCCTACCTCGACGACAAGGTGCCGTCGGTGGTGCTGGACCTGGGCAGCGGCACCGGACACGCCACCGCGGCCATGCGCAAGCGCTGGCCGAAGGCCCAAGTGATCGCCATGGACCTGGCCCTGCCGATGCTGCGCCAGTCGCGGCGCCAGGCCGGCTGGTGGAAGCCGTTCCCGCGCGTGTGCGCAGACGCGCGCGCGCTGCCGCTGGCCGATGGCAGCGTCGACGTGATCTTCTCCAACCTGTGCCTGCAGTGGATCGAGGACCTGCCGGCGGTGTTCGCCGGTTTCCGCCGCGTGCTCAAGCCCGGCGGCCTGCTGCTGTGTTCCAGCTTCGGCCCGGAGACCCTGGTCGAGCTGCGCCAGGCCTTCGCCAATGCCGACGACGCGCCACACGTGAGCCCGTTCGCGCCGATCTCGGTGTTCGGCGACGCGCTGATGCAGGCCGGCTTCCGCGATCCGGTGCTGGACCGCGACCTGTTCACCCTGACCTACACTGGCCTGCCCGCGCTGATGCGCGAGCTGCGCGCGATCGGCGCGACCAATGCCCTGGCCACCCGCCGCCGCAGCCTCACCGGACGCGCCCGCTTCGCCGCCGCCGAAGCGGCCTACGAGCTGCTGCGCGACATCGACGGCCGCCTGCCCAGCACCTGGGAAGTCATCTACGCCCAGGCCTGGGCGCCTGATCCCGGCGCCCCGATCCGCCAGGGCGGCCACGACGTCGCCGCCGTGCCGGTGTCATCGATCCCGATCCGGCGCCGCAACAACCCCTGAGGCCTGCGGCCTTATCCGGGCTACGCGCTCCTGCGAATCCCCAATCCCGAATCCCCAATCCCCGCTCTCACCCAACCTGCGCGATCCAGTCCTGCAGGTTGTAGTAGTTGCTGACCCGGGCGATGCGCCCATCGCGGATGTCGAAGAACGCGCCGCCCGGCAGCACGTAGGTCTGGCCGTTGGCCGGGGGCAGGCCTTCGTCATCCTCCAGGTACTGGCCGTGGACCACGTATTCGGCCGCGGCGCGGGTGCCGTCGGCGGTGGCCATCACCACGATGTCCTCCAGCCGCTCGCGGTAGCTGGCATCCATGCGCTGCATGAAGGCGGCGAACGCCTCGCGGCCGGTCTCGCGCGGGCCCTGGTTGAGGTCGTGGGCCACGTCGTCGGACAGCAGCGCGAGCATGGCCTGGCGGTCGCCGCGGTTGAATGCGTCGTAGTAGGCGGTGACCAGGGCGATGGCGCGGGCCTGCGGGGTGTTCTCGGTGCTCATGTGCGGTCCGGTGGGGAAGGGCGCGGATGATACGGCGCGGCTCAGGCCACGCGCGCGACCAGGTCGCGGTGGAAGAAGTAGACCTCCTGCAGCAGGAACTTCCACTGGGTCTGGAAGCTGCGGAAGCGCGTGCTCGGGGTCGGCGAGCCGGTGGCCTCGATCCCGAGCTGGCGGCACAACCGCAGCGCGCGCGACATGTGCAGCGGATCGCTGACGATGATCGCGCTGTGCAGCTGCCGCTCGCGCATCAGCTCGCGCGCCTGCAGCAGGTTCTGCAGGGTGGTGCGCGAGGCGGTCTCGATCAGGATCGCCTCCTCCGGGATGCCCTGGCGCACGGCATAACGCTGGGCCACCTGCGACTCGGCGAAGCGCGCGCCGGTGCCGTAGCCGCCGGTGAACAGCAGCACCGGCGCGTAGCCTGCGCGGTAGAGGTTGAGGCCGTGGCGGATGCGTTCCTCGAACACGGGCGAAGGCCGCGCGTCGTAGGCCGCCGCGCCGAGCACGATGATCACGTCCGCGCGTTGCGCCTGGTCGCGGTGGCCGACCCAGTTGATCCACGCGGCGACGCCGCCCAGCCACAGGATGGCCAGCACCATCAGCCGCAGCAGCCAGCGGCCCAGTCCGCCCCTGCGGCGGCTTCCCGATTTCATCCGCGCCAAGGCAGCGCCTCCAGGTCCACGTTGCCTCCGCTGATGATCACGCCCACGCGCTGCCCGGCCAGTTGCGGCGCACGCGCCAGCACTGCGGCCAGGGCCGAGGACGGTTCGATGGTCTGCTTGAGCACCTGCCAGGCCAGGCGCATCGCCGCCAGGGTGGCCTGGTCGTCGATCACGGCCACCTCGGCGCCAGCCTGGCGCAGGACGGCCAGGTTGGGCGCGCCGATGCGCGCGCGCAGGCCGTCGCATACGGTGTCGGGGACGAAGTCCCGGGGTGGTTCGCCATGGGCCAGGGCATGGGCGGTGTCGGCCGCGCCGGCCGGTTCGGCCAGCAGCAGCCGGCAGCCCTTGCCTGCGGCCTCCAGGGCCAGTGCGCTGCCGGCGGCCAGGCCGCCGCCGCCGACCGGCACCACCAGCAGGTCCAGGCCGCCGGACTGGTCCAGCAGCTCCAGCGCGGCGGTGCCCTGGCCGGCGATCACCTGCCGGTCCTCGTAGGGATGGATCACGCTCGCGCCGCTCCGGGCCGCGACCTCGGCGCAGGTGGCCTCGCGCGCCTCCTGGGTGGGGGCGCAGCGCCACAGGGTCGCGCCATGGCGGACGATGTTGGCCAGCTTGGCGCCGATCGCGCCCTCGGGCACGACCACGTGGCAGGGGATGCCACGCTCGCGCGCGGCCAGGGCGAGGGCGGCACCATGGTTGCCGGAGGAGTGGGTGACCACGCCGCGGGCAGCGGTATCCGGGTCCAGGGCCGAGACCGCATTGCAGCTGCCGCGGAACTTGAACGCTCCACTGCGCTGCAGGTGCTCGCCCTTGAGGAACAGCTGGCAACCGGTCATCGCCTCGAGCGTGCGCGAGCGCAGCACCGGGGTTACCGTGGCCTGGCCGGCGATCCGCGCGGCAGCGGCGAAGATCTCGTCGGCGACAGGCAGTCCAAGGGTCATGCGCACAGGTTAACTGAACGCATCCACCGGCAGCCCATGCCAGACGGCCGATTCCGCCCGGAAACCCGCAAGGGTTAAGCACGGATTCAAAGCGGCGCCATGAAGCTGCTGACATAACCTGTACGGGGGGATTTGCCCATGAACCTGAGGAAGCTGACCGGACTGGCATGCGTGCTTGCCCTGTCCGGCTGCGCCACCTATGACTACGTGGGCGCCGGATACGGTAGCTACGAGGGCGGCGACTACTACAGCGGCGCGCCGGTCACCGAGTACCACTACGAGGGCTACGGCTACCCGTACTACAGCTACTACCCCGGCATCTCGCTGGGCGTGCGCTACGGCTATCCGTGGTACGGGCGCTATCCGGGCTACTACGTCACCCCGGCCTATCCCACCTACGTCCACCGTCCACCGGTGCATCGTCCGCCGCACTCCGCCGGTGGCAGGCCGGAAGGCCATCGCCCGCCGCAGCGGCCGCCGCAGCACGGCAAGCCGGGCAACGACCGTCCGCGTGACGGGGCGCCGTGGCGCGACCTGGACCGCCTGCGCCGCGACCGCGAGCGCGCCGACGACGACCGCAGGGGGCCGCGTCCGGTCATGCAGCCGCAAAGCGCCGGCACCTATCGCGCCCAGCCACAGGGCAACCCGCAGCAGTCGCGTCCGGTCAATACCCAGCCGCGGCCGGGCCAGGTCCAGCCGATGCGGCCGGGACGGGTCCAGCAGGTTCCCCAGAACCAGCAGGTGCGGCAGCGTCCGGCCGGGACCCCGGCACCGGTCTACCGTCCGCAGGCCCAGCCGCAGCAGGGTGGGCGCCCGGTGGTGGGTGCTCCGCGTCCGGCGCCGCAGAACCGGGGCCAGCCTTCGGTCCGGCCGGCACCGCGGGCGGAAGCCCGTCCGGCGGCTCCGCGCCCGTCCGCGCCGCCGCCGCGCGCCGAACGGCCTGCGCGGACTGAGACGCACCGCACGCAAGAGCCCTGAAAATACGCTTGCGTCTGCAGGGGGGTGCCCGGCAAGCTAGCCTCCGACTGACCGGCGACGTCACCTTCTGACCCGATCCGGCCAAGCCATGTCGATGTCCGGCAGGGAAATCTGGATCCCCCCTGTTCCGGCCCTGCCGGACGTCGGCACCTCTGCGCAGCCCGGCTGACCCGCCGGGCTGTTCTTTTTCCAGGATGCGAAGGGCGCAGGGCACCGCGGAAGCCTTGTTCCATGGGCCCTGGGCGGATTCGGGGCATAAAAAAGGGGCCGGCAGTCCCCCGACTACCGGCCCCAGGCTTCCCCATCGCGCACGTGACCGGCCCCTGTTCCAATTCCGGTCAAGCGCCCCCCGACGCTTTGTCGCGAGTGGGTGCACATCGGTATATCCGCACGAAGCGTGCCAAACTTTAGGCCCCAGCCGAAAAAATCGTCGCTGCGCCCGGAACCTGCAGGATCCGCCAGCGGCGGGAACGACCCATGTCCTCCTTCCACCAGTACGACGTCATCGTCATCGGCGGCGGCCACGCCGGCACCGAGGCCGCCCTGGCCTCGGCCCGCGCCGGCGCCGGCACCCTGCTGCTGACCCACAACATCGAGACCGTGGGCGCGATGAGCTGCAACCCGGCCATCGGCGGCATCGGCAAGGGCCACCTGGTCAAGGAGATCGATGCCCTGGGCGGGGCCATGGCCCACGCCGCCGACCTGGCCGGCATCCAGTGGCGCACCCTCAACGCCTCCAAGGGCCCGGCCGTGCGTGCCACCCGCTGCCAGGCCGACCGCGGCCTGTACCGGTCCGCGATCCGGCGCATGGTCGAGAACCAGACCAACCTGACCGTATTCCAGGCCGCTGTCGACGATCTGGTGATCGAGGGCGACGCGGTGCGTGGCGCCATCACCCAGACCGGTCTGCGCTTCGAGGCCCCGGCCGTGGTCCTGACCGCCGGCACCTTCCTGGCCGGCAAGGTCCATATCGGCCCGACCACCTACGCGGCCGGGCGCATGGGCGATCCGCCGTCCACCACCCTGGCCGCGCGCCTGCGCGAGCGTCCGTTCGCGATCGACCGGCTCAAGACCGGTACCCCGCCGCGGATCGACGGCCGCAGCCTGGACTACGCGGCTATGGAGGAGCAGCCCGGCGACGATCCGCTGCCGGTGATGTCCTTCCTCGGCCGGGTCGAGCACCATCCGCGCCAGGTCTCGTGCTGGATCACCCACACCACCGCGCGCACCCACGAGATCATCCGCGGCGCGCTGGACCGCTCGCCGCTGTACACCGGCCAGATCGAGGGCATCGGCCCGCGCTATTGCCCCTCGATCGAGGACAAGGTGGTGCGCTTTGCCGAAAAGGAGAGCCACCAGATCTTCGTCGAGCCCGAGGGCCTGGACGTGGCGGAGATCTACCCCAACGGCATCTCCACCTCGTTGCCGTTCGACGTGCAGCTGGAACTGGTGCGCAGCATCCGCGGATTCGGGAACGCGCACATCACCCGCCCCGGCTACGCCATCGAGTACGACTTCTTCGACCCGCGCGGGCTCAAGCCTACCCTGGAGACGCGGCTGGTCTCGGGCCTGTTCTTCGCCGGCCAGATCAACGGCACCACCGGCTACGAGGAGGCCGCGGCGCAGGGCCTGCTGGCCGGCATCAACGCCGCCCGCCACGTGCGCGGCCTGGAAGGCTGGTCGCCGCGTCGCGACGAGGCCTACCTGGGCGTGCTGGTCGACGACCTGATCACCCACGGCACCAGCGAGCCGTACCGCATGTTCACCAGCCGTGCCGAATACCGGCTGCAGCTGCGCGAGGACAATGCCGACCTGCGCCTGACCGAGACCGGCCGCCAGCTGGGCCTGGTCGACGACGCGCGCTGGACGCGCTTCTGCGACAAGCGCGAGGCGATCGAACGAGAGACCGCGCGCCTGCGCGCGCTGTGGGCGACCCCGGCCAATGCCGTTGGCCGCGAGGTCGAGCAGGTGCTGGGCGTGGCGGTAAGCCGCGAGACCAATGCCCTGGACCTGCTCAAGCGCCCGGAGCTGGACTACGCCGCGCTGATGCGCGTCCCCGCGCTGGGTCCGGCGGTCGAGGATGCCCAGGTCGCCGAGCAGGTGCAGATCGGGGTCAAGTACGCCGGCTACCTGGACCGCCAGCGCGAGGAGATCGAACGCCAGCGCCGGCACGAATCCACGCCGATCCCGCAGGACTTCGACTACGCCGCGGTGCGCGGCCTGTCGGCCGAGGTGCAGCAGAAGCTGGAGCGCGTGCGTCCGCTGAGCATCGGCCAGGCCCAGCGCATCCCGGGCATGACCCCGGCGGCGATCTCGTTGCTGCTGGTGCACCTGGAACGCCAGCGCCGCAGCCGCGTGGCCTGAAGCGCGGCCCGCCGGGCGGCGGGCCGTATGATCGCGCGTATGCCGTCCTGCCGGCGGCCCGATGGAGCGCGCGGATGTACACCCTGCATATCGCCAACCGGAACTACTCGTCCTGGTCGTTGCGGCCGTGGCTGCTGCTGCGGATGCTCGATATCCCGTTCGAGGAGCGCCTGGTGCCGTTCCATGACGCGGCTGCGTGGGAGCGCTTCCGCGCGCTGTCGCCCAGTGGCAAGGTGCCGCTGCTGGTGGATGGCGACACCCTGGTGTGGGAATCGCTGGCCATCGTCGAATACCTGGCCGAGCGCCATCCGGGCGTGTGGCCGCAGGATCCGCTCGCCCGCGCCTGGGCG
Organism: Pseudoxanthomonas suwonensis 11-1; assembly: GCF_000185965.1. Classification (NCBI taxonomy): domain Bacteria; kingdom Pseudomonadati; phylum Pseudomonadota; class Gammaproteobacteria; order Lysobacterales; family Lysobacteraceae; genus Pseudoxanthomonas; species Pseudoxanthomonas suwonensis. The sequence continues at coordinate 3,257,103 of NC_014924.1, read as the reverse complement.
CGCAGCGCCGCCAGCGAGATGCATGCCGGCTTCGGCGAACTGCGTACCCGCTGCTCCATGAGCTGCGGCCAGCGCATCCGCCTGCACGAGCATCCGCCTGCCTTGCAGCGCGACCTGGACCGCATCTCCTCGCTATGGGCCGAAGGCCTGTCCCGCTTTGGCGGGCCGTTCCTCGCGGGTGCGGCGTTCACCGCGGTCGATGCGTTCTTCGCGCCGGTTGCGTTCCGCCTGCAGGGCTACGGCCTGTCGCTGGCGGATGCGCAGGCCGATGCCTACGCACGTCGCCTGCTGCAGCTGGAGCCAATGCGGCAGTGGTACCAGGCTGCCCTGGCCGAGGATTTCCGCGACCTGCCGCACGAGGAAGAGATCATCACCTGGGGCACGCTGCTCGAGGACCTGCGGGTGCCGGCGGCCGGGTAGGCCGGCCGTCGCGAGGCGCCCTGGCTCAGGTGCGCATCGCCCGGTTCCACGGCATGCGCAGCAGCACGTGGGCCAGGCCGCAGAAGCCGGATACACCGGCTAACAGCAGGCCGGCGCCGAGGAAACCGGTCAGCAGCAGGAACCAGGGCGAGACCGTGGCCGCCAGCGTGCTGCCGGCAAGCAGCAGCACGCCCACGGCGATCTGCACCTGGCGGTTCAGTTCCAGCGGCGCTCTGGCTTCGCGCACCACCGGTAGCCCAGCCTGTTTCCACGCATCGATGCCGCCATCCAGCAGCAGGACCTCGCGACCGCAGGCCGCGGCTTCCAGCGCGGCGGCATTGGCCCGGGTACGCATGCCGGAGCGGCAGTGGAAGACCACGGTGCTGGCGGCGGCGTCGCGCAGCTGCGGCGCGGCCTGAAGCCGGTCCAGCGGAACGCAGCAGGCGCCGCTGATGCGTTCGCGCGCATGTTCGTCCGGCGCACGGATATCGACCAGCAATGCGCCCTGTTCCAGCAGCGAACGGGCGGTGCGGGCATCGACGGTTTTCATGGGGAATCCCTCAGGGGCAGAACACGGACTTGAGCGCGCCCACCAGCGTGGCCACGCGCGGATCGGCGATGCGGTAGTAGACGGCCTGGCCTTCGCGCCGGCAGTCGACCAGGCCGTCGGCGCGCATCCGCGCCAGGTGCTGCGACAGCGCCGACTGGCTCAGGTCCACCTGCTCCAGCAGCTGGCTAACGCCCAGCTCGCCATGGCCGACCAGCAGGCACAGCACCAGCAGGCGCTGCTCGTGGCCGAGCGTGCGCAGCATGGCGGCCGCCTCGGCGGCGCCTTGCTGCATGAAGGCGAGGTCCTTGCGGGTGATGGCTGGGCTCATGCGGCCAGTATATGAGTATTGCCTAATTTAGCAATAACTAATATTATCGCTGCACATCCTACTGCCGGAGGCCAGCATGAACGCCGCCAACTACACCGACCTGACCCGTGACATCTCGCGCAACCTCACCGCGCTGCGCACCCACAATGCCGACGTGATGCAGGGCTTTGGCGCGCTGGCCAAGGCGGCGATGGCGCCCGGCGCGCTGGACGAGAAGACCAAGGAACTGATCGCCATGGCCATCGGCGTGGCCAACCGCTGCGACGGCTGCCTCGGCTTCCACGCCAAGGCGCTGGTGCGCCTGGGCGCCACCCCGGAGGAGTTCCGCGAGATGCTGGGCGTGGCGGTCTACATGGGCGGGGGCCCGTCGCTGATGTACGCCGCCAATGCCCAGGCCGCCTACGACGAGTTCCGCAAGGCGGCCGAAGAAGCCTGAGCGGTTCGCCCGGGTTGCCGGGCGTGGCCGATTTCCGCTCCGGCTTCCCCCGGGGCCTTCCGTCGTGGCCTCTCCCGCGCGTCGCGATGGGGCGCTACCGGGTCATGCCGCATGCGCCGAACCGCCGCAGCCGCGTTAACCTCGACGCCATGTCGTCGTCGCCACTTCCGCCACGGCAGGTCCAGGCCGGCCCCAGCGAGCAGACGGTGCTGGCCGTTTCCATCGGCGTGACCCTGCTGGTCGCGGCGCTGGGCATCGTGTTCGGCCTGCTGTCCCGTTCCTTCGCCATCGTCTTCGACGGCGTGTATTCGCTGGTGGACGTGCTGATGACGGTGGTCACCCTGCTGGTGGCGCGGCTGATCGCCGCGGCCGATGCCGGCGGGCCGCAGAACCGCCGCCTGGTCGAGCACTTCAGCATGGGCTTCTGGCACCTGGAGCCGATGGTCCTGGCCGCCAGCGGCCTGATGCTTACCAGCGCGGTCCTTTATGCATTGATCAACGCGGTGCACAGCTTCCTCGACGGCGGGCGCGTGCTGCACTTCGGCCACGCCATGCTGTATGCCGCTGTCACCCTGGTGGCATGCATCGTGATGTCCGCCTACCAGCTGCGCGCGAACCGGCGCCTGAAGTCACAGCTGGTGGCGCTGGATGCGCGGGCCTGGATGATGTCCGGTGCGATCACCACCGCCCTGCTGCTGGCCTTCGCCATCGGCAGCACGCTGCAGGGCACGGCGCTGGAGCACTGGACGCCCTACATCGATCCGGGCGTGCTGGCGCTGGTGTGCGTGCTGATCCTGCCGTTGCCGCTGGGCACGATCCGTCGCGCGCTGGCGGACATCCTGCTGGTCACCCCGCAGGACCTGCGCCTGCAGGTGGAGGAGGTCGCACGCCAGGTGGTGGCCGAAGAGGGCTTCCTCGACTTCCGTGCCTACGTGGCCCGGGTCGGGCGCGGTCGCCAGATCGAGCTGCACTTCATCGTTCCGCGCGGCCAGCCGCCGCGCACGCTGGAATCATGGGACCAGCTGCGCGACAGCATCGGCGAGCGCATCGGCGGCGATCCGCAGCAGCGCTGGCTCACCATCGCCTTCACCACCGACCTTGAGTGGGCCGAGTAGCCCCTTGCGACGCCGGACCGCTTGGGCCATGAAGCGAAAAGGGCCGGCAGTGCCGGCCCTTCTGCAATCCCATGGCCGGATCAGTTCCGGCGCAGGCCCTTCAATGCATCGGCCATGGCGCTGTTGAACGGCGCGGCCTGCTGCTGCGGTGCGCGGGCGGGATTGCCACCGCGACCACCACGATCGCCGCCACGCGGGCCGCCGCGGTTGTCGCGGTCGCCACCACGCGCATCGCGCGCGCTGGCCTGGCCCGGCTCGTCGCTCATGCGGCAGGTCAGGGCGATGCGCTTGCGCGCCACGTCCACCTCCAGCACCTTCACCTTGACGATGTCGCCGGCCTTGACCACGTCGCGCGGATCCTTGACGTAGCGCTCGCTCAGCGCGGAGATGTGGACCAGGCCGTCCTGGTGCACGCCGATGTCGACGAAGGCGCCAAACGCGGCGACATTGCTGACCACGCCTTCCAGCACCATGCCCGGCCTGAGGTCCTTGATGTCCTCCACGCCCTCGGCGAACTTCGCGGCCTTGAACTCCGGACGCGGGTCGCGGCCGGGCTTCTCCAGCTCCTTGAGGATGTCGCGCACGGTCGGCACGCCGAACTTCTCGTCGGTGAACTGCTCGGGCTTGAGCGAGCGCAGGAAGGCGCTGTCGCCGATGATCTGCTTCACCTGCTTGCCGCTGCCGGCGAGGATGCGCTCGACCACCGGATAGGCCTCCGGATGCACCGCCGAGGCATCCAGCGGCTGCTCGCCATCGCTGATGCGCAGGAAGCCGGCGCACTGCTCGAAGGTCTTCTCGCCCAGGCGCGGCACCTTCAGCAGCGCCTTGCGCGAGGGGAAGGCGCCGTTCTGGTCGCGGAAGCTGACGATGTTCTCGGCCACGGTCGGGCTCAGGCCGGACACGCGCGCCAGCAGCGCGGCCGAGGCGGTGTTGACGTCCACGCCGACCGCGTTCACGCAGTCCTCGACCTTGGCGTCCAGCGCACGCGCCAGGCGGAACTGGTCCACGTCGTGCTGGTACTGGCCCACGCCAATGGCCTTGGGCTCGATCTTGACCAGCTCGGCCAGCGGATCCTGCAGGCGGCGGGCGATCGACACCGCGCCACGCAGCGACACGTCCAGGTTCGGGAATTCCCTGGCCGCCAGCTCGGACGCCGAGTACACCGAAGCGCCGGCCTCGCTGACCACGATCTTCTGCATCTTCAGCTCGGGCACCAGCTTGAGCAGGTCGCCGGCCAGCTTGTCGGTCTCGCGCGAGGCGGTGCCGTTGCCGATCGCGACCAGCTGGACGCCATGGGTGATGCACAGCTTGCGCAGGCTGGCCAGCGACTGGTCCCATTGCCGGCGCGGCTCGTGCGGATAGATGGTGTCGGTGGCCACCAGCTTGCCGGTGGCGTCGACCACGGCCACCTTCACGCCGGTGCGCAGGCCCGGGTCCAGGCCCAGCACGGCCTTGGGACCGGCGGGCGCGGCCAGCAGCAGGTCCTTCAGGTTGTCGCCGAACACGGCGATCGCCTCGGCCTCGGCCTTCTCGCGCGCCTGGTTGAACAGGTCCAGCAGCAGGTGCAGGTGGATCTTGGCGCGCCAGGCCAGGCGGCAGGCGTTGCGCAGCCAGGCATCGGCCGGGCGGCCCTGGTCGCTGATGCCGGCGTGGCGGGCGATGCGGCCCTCGGCGTAGGCGTGGCCGGCCTCCAGGTCGGTGCCCGGCTCCAGGTCCAGCTGCAGGAACTCCTCGCGGCGGCCGCGGAACAGCGCGAGCAGGCGGTGCGAGGGGATCTTCGCCAGCGGCTCGGCATGGTCGAAGTAGTCGCGGTACTTCTCGCCCGCGGTCTCCTTGCCCTCGACCACCTTCGAGCGGATCTGGCCGTTGGCTTCCAGCCACGAACGCAGCTCGCCCAGCAGCGCCGCATCCTCGCCCCAGCGCTCGATCAGGATCGCGCGCGCGCCTTCCAGCGCCGCCTTGGCATCGGCCACGCCCTTGTCCGCATCGACGAACTGCGCGGCGAACTCCTCGGGGACGCGGCCGGGATCTTCCAGCAGGCCGTCGGCAAGCGGCTCCAGCCCGGCCTCGCGCGCGATCTGCGCACGTGTGCGGCGCTTGGGCTTGTACGGCAGGTACAGGTCTTCCAGGCGCGACTTGCTGTCGGCGGCCTCGATCTCGGCGCGCAGCTCGTTGGTCAGCTTGCCCTGCTCTTCGATGCTGGACAGGATCGCGGCGCGGCGGTCCTCCATCTCGCGCAGGTAGCCCAGGCGCACCTCGAGGTTGCGCAGCTGGGTGTCGTCCAGGCCGCCGGTGACTTCCTTGCGGTAGCGCGCGATGAACGGCACGGTCGCGCCCTCGTCGAGCAGGCCGACGGCGGCGACCACCTGGGCGGTCTGCGCGCCGATTTCCTCGGCGATGGTCTGGGCGATCTTGCGCGCGAGCGCGGGGGAAATCTCGGTCATGGACTGCGGTTTTCGCCGGGAAAGATTCGGAAAACCGATTGTCGCCCCCTGCCGCCGGCGATGTAAGCCGTTGACAAGCGCTACCTGCCTGGCCCCCGCGATCCCGCCTCAGTCCGCGCCCATCGCCGCTGCGCGGGCGCGTGCCTCGGCCAGGGTGGTCACGTTGAGGCGGACGCGCTCCTCGTCGCTGGCCACCGCCTCGTCCACCGGGTAGAGCTCCAGCGGGCCGCCGGGCGTGGGCTGGTGGCACCGGGTGCCGTACCACTGCGGCAGGCCGCGCTTCATCAGCGGCCGGTCCCAGGCCGCCGCAGTCAGCCACAGCGGGGGTTTGTTGTCCGGATCGAGCGCGGCCGCGACCTGGGCCAATGCCATTGCGAGGCGGTAATCCTCCACCGTGTCGCCATGCTGGAACACGATGCCGGCATTGAAGTAGTCGACCGAGGTGCGCAGGGTGCCTGCGCGCAGCATCGCCAGTACCTCGCCGCGATGCGCCTGGTCCTGCCGCCGCACCGCCTCCCAGTCGACCTCGCCCTCGCCGCGGTCCTGCTGGCCTGCCAGGAAGATCTCCCACATGCGCGGGTTGTCGGCGATGCCCGCGGGCGTGGCGGTGGCCAGCCCGACCGGGGCCAGCAACAGCACGGCGAGGAAGAAACGCTGCGCATGCGACCTCCCTGTCGGCGGTGGGGTGCCGACAGGGAGGAGGAGTGGCTTACAGCCCCATTTCCTGCAGCACGTGCGGGGCAGGATAGACCTTCTCCATCAGCCAGCGCATGTAGCGCATGTCGACGTGGATGGCGCGCTTGTAGCTAGGGTCGAACCACCAGCTGGCGCTGACCGCTTCCCAGTTGCTGTCGAAGTTCAGGCCGATCAGCTCGCCCCTGGCATTGAGCACCGGCGAGCCGGAGTTGCCGCCGGTGGTGTCCAGGTTGGTGAGGAAGTCGACGGTCTGGGTGCCCAGCTGCGGATCGGCGGTGTGGCCGAAGTCGCCGGCGGCGATCGCGTCCAGCAGCGGCTGCGGTGCATCGAACGGGACTTCGCCGGTGTGCTTCTCGACGATGCCCGCCACGGTGGTCACCGGGGCGTAGGTCACCGCGTCGCGTGCCTGCAGGGCCTCGAGCTTGCCGTAGCTCACGCGCAGGGTGCTGTTGGCATCCGGGTACAGGGCGCGGCCCTGGGCCTGGCGCCAGGCGGCCAGCGCGTGCATGTAGGCCGGGCGCAGGCGCAGCTGCTCGCCCTCGCTGGCCTTGCGCGCGTGCTCCAGGCGGACCTGTGCCGGGACCAGCTGCGCGGCCAGTGCCAGCAGCGGATCCTGCGGAAGCGCCTGGCCCTCGCGCGCGGCGGCAAAGGCCGCCAGGCGTGCCTGCTCGTCGCCCAGGGTCGTGCCGGCGTAGAGCTGCTGCAGCGCCTGCTCCAGCGCCTCGGGCGTACGGCCGAAGGCGGTGTCGAACTCCGGCACGCGCTGCGCATCGGGCAGCTGCTGGTAGCGGCCCAGCAGTTCGCGCAGCAGCGCCTTCTCCACGTCCGGGTGGTAGCGGCGCTGCACCTGGCGCAGCTGGCCTTCGATCAGGGCCAGGTCGCGGGCCTGGTAGCCGGACTCGCGCTGGGCGTCGGGCCTGGCCGCCTCGATGCGCAGGCGCTCGAGGGTCAGGGCCGAGCGCAGCAGCTGGCTCTGCGAGGCCGCCAGGCCCAGCAGCAGCTCGCGCTCGCGCACGGCGTTGTCGCGCTCCAGCACGCCTGCCAGGGCCTTGATGTCGCGGGCGTCGCTGCGCGATGCCTTGGCCAGCATCGCCGCTTCGTCCTCGGCGCGCAGGCGCACCGCGTCACTGCGGCGCAGGCCTTCCAGCTCGCCGGCGGCGCGCTTGCGGTTGTTCTTCAGCGACTGCAGCTGCGAGGCATACAGGGTGCGGGCCGTGGCATCACCGCGGCCGGCCTGTTCGATCACGCCGATCAGCGCGTCGAACACGTCCACCCGCGCCGGCAGGGTCCATTCCACCTGGCGCGCGAACTCGGCGGCGGTGCGGTGGCGATAGGTGATGCCCGGGTAGCCGGCGAGCATGGCGAAGTCGCCGGCCTGCGGGCCGGTGGCCGAGACCTGCAGGTGCGAGGGCGGGTTGTAGGGCACGTTGTCCGGCGAGTACGCAGCCGGCTTGCCGTCCTTGCCGACGTAGGCGCGCAGGATGGTGAAGTCGCCGGTGTGGCGTGGCCACATGAAGTTGTCGATCTCGTCGCCGTAGTTGCCGATCGCACGCGGCGGCGCGTAGACCAGGCGCAGGTCGCGCAGCTCCAGCTGGCGGATGCGGTAGAAGTCGGTGCCGGCGTACATGGTGGCGACGCTGCAGCGGATGCCGGCTTCGCGCTCGCACTCGGAGACGATGCGCTTGGAGGCGGCCTCGACCGCCTGCTGGTAGTCGCGGCCCTTGCGGCCGCGGGTGCCGGCCAGGACCTCGTCGGTGACCCGGTCGAAGCCGACCGTGACCAGTACGCGGAAGTCCGGGTTGGCCGGCAGTTCGGCTGCGCGGTCGGCGGCGACGTAGCCGTCGTCGATCAGGTTGCGCTCGGGCGTGGAGTTGTACTGGATCACGCCGAAGGCGACGTGGTGGTTGGTCAGCACCAGGCCGTCGGCGGAGACGAACGCACCGGTGCCGCCACCGGCGCGCACCACGGCGTTGAGCGGGGCGGCGGTGAGGTCGGCCAGCTTCGCCGGGTCGCCGGCGTAACCGGCGCTGCGCATGGCCTCGGCCAGCTGCGGCAGCTGCGAGGGCATCCACATGCCCTCGTCGGCGCGCGCGGGCGCGGGCAGGGCGGAAACACAGGCCAGGGCCAGGCCGGCGGCGAGCACGGCGGGTCTTGCTAGGGACATCGCGGGGATCCAGCGGAAAACGAACCCCGGACGGTAGCGGTGGTTGCCCCGGGGGACAACCACCGCAGGTCACGTATCAGCGCTCGTGGCGCCAGTTCACCGAACCGCGGGTCTCCACCGTGCTCGACTCGATCTCCAGGTCGAAGCCGCGGCGCAGCAGGTACTTGAGGATCAGCACCTGGCCGCTGCCGACCAGGGACACGCCGTAGCCCACGTACAGCTTGGGCGAGAGGTACTTGCCCACGCCGACCACCGAGCCGCCGAGCGCGCGCGACTGGGTGACGCCGGCATCGTCGAAGCCCAGGCGCGTGCCCAGCTGCGCGGCCAGCAGGCCGGTACCGGCGGACATCGCCGCCGAGGCCGCGGTCACCTGGTTGGCCTGGTCGCGGGTCGCGCCTTCCAGGCTGCGGCCCAGCATCAGGTAGGCCAGGGCCTCGGACTGCGGCATGGACGGGTTGGACCAGACCTCAACCCGCGGCGTGGTCGCGTTGCCGGTGACGTCGATGCCGGCGGTGACGTCGCCGACGCGGCGCTCGGCGCGCAGGTTCACGCGCGGATCGCTGACCCGGTTGTTGCTCCAGGTCATCTGGCCGCGGGTGATCTGCAGCTCCTGGCCGTAGGCCTCGTACTTGCCGCCCACGTCGAGCGCACCGGTGGCGGTCATCTCGCGGCCCGGGCGGGCGCGGACCTGCAGGCGGCCTTCAAGGGTGCCGTCCAGGCCATAGCCGCTGAGGGTGACCTGGTTGCCCAGCACCAGGGCCAGGTCCAGGTCCAGCGGCGCACTGGCGGTCTCCTCCGGATCGATCGGATCCAGCACCACTACGTCCTCGGAAATCTCCGCGCCCTGCTCGAAGCGCTCCAGGTCGATGCGCGCGCTCGGCACCTCGACCTCGCCGGCCAGGACCATGGTCTTGCCCTCGAGGCTGAAGCGCAGGTCCGGGTTGGCGACCGCGTGCAGCATCGGCGTGTCGGCGATCAGCACGTTGCTGCCGCGGATGGCCAGCTGCAGCGGGGTGGCCTGCCCGTACCAGGACAGGCCACCGTCGACCGTCAGCCGGCCATCGCCGGAACGCACGCTGGCGTTGATCCGCGCCGAGCCGTCCGGCTGCGCGTCCAGGCTGCCGCTGCCTTCGCTCAGCACCAGGCCCAGCGCCGGCAGTTCGCCCCGGAACTCCTCCAGCAGCAGCTGGCCGCCCAGCGAGGGCGCGCCGCGGGTACCACGCAGGCTCACGTGGCCGCGCAGCACGCCCTGCGGGCGCACCAGGTCGGGCGAGAACAGCTCCAGCCAGAACAGGCGCGACATGTAGGTATAGATCTCGCCTTCCAGCGGCGAGCCCGGATCCCAGCCGGTGGTGACCTTGGCGTCGATGTAGCCGTCGCCCTTGAAGCCGCTGCCCAGGCGGCCGCTGATCTGGCGCGGATCGAACTCGACGTCGAGGCTGAACTGGTCGTAGCGGATCAGCTCGCGCCGGGTGCGGTCGCCCAGGCGCAGGCCGCCTTCCAGCGAGGCCAGGTGCACGCCGCCGGTCCAGCGCCCGCCCTGCGGCCGGATGTCGGCCTCCAGGCTCATGTCGCCGCGCAGGACCAGGGCACGGCCCTCGTTCTTCGGCAGCCACGGATGGATGAGGGTCAGTGGCAGGCGCTCGCTCTCGAGTTGCAGTCCCTGCCGCGGCCAGTCCGCGCGCGCGCACAGGGCGCCGTCGCCGTCGGCGCCGGTGGTCGCCAGGCACGCCGGCTGCAGCTGGAAGCGCTCGCCGGCCTGGCTGAAGGCGGCCGGTTCCTGCAGCGCCCAGGCGCTGCCGCGGACCGGGGTGATGCGCAGGCGCTCGATCACGCCCTGCCAGCCGCCGCCGCGCTCCTGCAGTTGCCCGGACAGGACGATGCCGGCCGCATCCGGGCTGTCGACCTCGGCATCCAGCTGCAGGTTGGCCACCGCGCCGCGCGCGTGCACATCCGCCCTCGCGATCGCCAGGCCCGCCTCGATCTCGCGTGCCTGCAGGCGCAGGTCGCCGTTCTGTCCGCGCCACGGCAGGCGACCGCGCAGGCTCAGCGAGCCGACGCGCGAATCGCCCCACTGCAGGCCACGACCTTCGACATCCGCTTCCAGGTCCGGGGTGGCGCGCGGACCGCTGATGCGGACGTCGCCCTCCACGCTGCCGGCGCCAGTGCCCACCAGCACGTCGTCCAGGCGCAGCGGCTGCAGCTTCGCCTGGACGTCGATGCGGTCGCCGACCACGCCGCTGGCCTGCACCCGGCTGCCGCCCAGCGCCAGCTCCAGCGCGCCGTTGCCGGAATCGCCGTGCAGCTCGAAGCGGCCACGGCCGGACAGCGGACGGTCGCGCAGGCGGCCGCCGAGGCCTTCGAGCACGAAGTCCGCGTCGAAGCCTTCGGCCGGCTGGCCTGGGCTGGCCGGCTCCCGCTGGCGGCCGGTGCTGGCAAGGCGGCCATGGACGTTGCCGTGCCAGTCGGGAAGGAAATAAGCGGGATCGAAGCCGTCCAGGCGCAGCGCCACGTCCCAGGCCAGCACCGGGTCCCAGCTGGCCTGGCCCTCCCCATCCAGCGTACCGGTGGGCATGCGTGCGTGCAGGGAGTGGATCCGCGCGCTGCTGCGGTCGCCACGCACGTCCAGCTCCAGGCTGGCGCGCTCGGTGCCGCGCTGCAGGTCGGCGTCGCCGTAGGCGGCCCACAGCGAGGTGGTGCCGGCCACGCCCAGCGCCGCATCGATGCCCACCGCCGGCGCATCCGGCTCGGTCGGCTGCAGGCGGATGCCCTCCGCATTGAGGGCGAAGCGGAAGCGGCCCTCGTCGGGATTGGTGAAGTCGGCGCGGCCGCGCAGGCGGACCTGGCCCTCGTACAGCTCCAGCACCAGCGGGTCGACGTCCAGCACCTGGTCCTCCAGGCGCACATGCGAGGGCGCGACCACCCAGTCCTGGCCCCCCACGCGGGCGGTGCCGGAAATGTCCGCGGCGCCGCCCTGGCCATCGGCGGCCACGTCGAACACCAGCGGCTCCTCCATCGGCGCGGCGCCGGTGAACAGGCCCGGATCCAGGCCCTCGCTGCGCGCGCGCAGCTGCCAGGCCGGGGCGTCCTCGTTGCCGCCCAGGCTCAGGCTGGCGCGCAGCGGCCGTGGTGCGCGGCCACCGATGCCGACATCCATCCGCGACAGGTCGCCGCGGGCGATCAGGCCCAGGCGCGCGGGCACGCCGCCGTCGGCGACAGGGAATACCGCGGTGGCCAGCAGGTCGCTGCGGTAGTCCTCGGCGGGCACGTAGTCGCCATGCACGGAGAACAGGCCCAGGTCGCTATGCACCTCCAGGTGCTCGGCATGCAGGCCGCCGTTGGCGATGTCGATGCCGCCGCGCAGCTTGCGGATGTCGATCACCGGCTCGCCGCCTGAGGTGATGCGCAGGCCGTCGACCACCATGGCGTCGGCCTGGATCGCCAGCGGCATCTCGATCGCCGGCAGCGAATCCGGCCAGCGCGGCAGCTCGAAGGGTTCGTCGCTGCGCGCCAGGTTGAGGGTAGCGTCCTCGAGCACGAACGCATCCAGGCGCAGGCGCTTGCCCAGCAGCGGGCGGATGTCCGGATCCAGCACCGCGCGGCGCGCGGTGAAGCGGTAGTCCTGGTAGCGGAACTCGAGGTCGTGCAGCACCAGCGGGCCGGCGACCGGACCCTCGGCGCGCTCCCAGATCAGCGAGGAATCCACCGGCAGGCGCGAGACGATCTGCGCCAGCAGCACGTCGCGTCCGGCCACGGACTGCAGCAGCCAGTACACCGCGATCACCACGGCAACGACCAGCGCCAGCACGCCCAGGCCGGACCATGCCCAGAAGCGGCGGCGGCGGTAGAAGCGCGGGCGGCGCGGCGGCGGGGGAGTGGCGTTGGCCTCGGTCGTGCTCACAGGTTCGCTCCCAGGCTCAGGTAGATCTGGAAGCTGGAATCGGGGTCATCCAGGCCATGGGCCAGGTCGATCCGCACCGGACCCACTGGCGAGCGCCAGCGTGCGCCGATGCCGACGCCTACGCGCGGGCTGAAGTCGTTGTCGAAGGCGTCGCCGGCGTCGACGAAGACCGCGCCGCCCCAGGGCCCGCCCTTGAAGTAGTGCTCGTACTCGGCCGAGGCGGTGACCACGCGGCGCGCACCAAGCGCGAAGTTGTCCGGCGGCGGCGTGCGCGGGCCGACCTCGCGCCAGGCGTAGCCGCGGATGCTGCGGTCGCCGCCGGCGAAGAAGCGCAGGCTGGGCGGCATCGCCACCAGCTCGCCGGTCCAGGTGGTGCCGGCCTCGGCACGCACGATCAGGCGGTCGACCTCGCCGATCGGGCGGTACCAGGTGCCGCTGCCGTGGACCTGGATGAAGCTGGTGTCCGAGCCCACGTTCTCGACGCCGCCACGCAGGGCCAGCGTGCCGCTGATGCCGCGGCGCGGGAACAGGCGGTCGTCGACGTTGGCGTAGTTGGCGGTCAGTTCCGGATAGACCAGGGTGGAGTACGTGTACAGGCGCGAGCCGGTGGCCGTGTCCATGTCGTAGCTCCAGCGCTCGCGCAGCGCGTTGAGCGAGGCCACCGCGGTCCAGCGCTGGTTGATCTCGCCGCTGCGGCTGGCGACCAGCTTCATGTTGCGCAGGTCGATGTAGTCGGTCTGCTCGTCGTAGAAGCCCACCGAGAAGCCGTACCAGCCATCCAGCCAGGCGAAGGCGGGGATCCGGTACTGGGTGAGGAAGCTCTTGCGCTTCTGCGCCCAGTCCAGGTCCCAGTTGAGCTTGTGCCCGCGGTCGTTGACGTAGCGCCGCTCTACGCCCAGGCGCACGCCGGTCCCGCTCTCGGTGCCGTAGGCCAGGCCGGCGGTGTAGATGTTGCGCTTGGCCAGCACCAGGTTGACGTCCACCGGCACCTGCAGGTCCTCGGTGGCTTCCTCGGGCTTGGGCTGGATGTCGATGGCGCTGAAGTAGTCCAGCCGCACCAGGGATTCACGCAGGCGGTCCAGCTTGCCTTCGTGGAAGTAGCTGCCTTCCTCCCAGTTCACCAGCTTCTCCAGCAGGCCGGGGCGGAAGTAGTCCTGGTGGAAGGTGGTCACCCCCATGTCGTAGCGGAAGCCGCTGTCCCAGACCAGGTCGATGTCGGCCGTGGCCTCGCCGCGGCTGACCCGCACCTCGCGCGAGAGGAAGTCGGCATCGAAGTAGCCACGCTCGGCCAGGCGCCGGGTGATGCCGTCCTTGTGCTCCTCGTACACCGCGTGGTCGAAGCGCTCGCCCTGGCGCGGCTGGAAACCGGCCAGGTCCTCCTGCAGGTAGCGGTCCTCGCCGCCGGGACCGGCGATCTCGACCCGGAAGTCGCGCACCTCCACCGGCTGGCCCTTGTCGATGCGCAGGGTGACGGTGATCCGGTCCTCCTCGTCGCGGACCGAGTCGACCTCGATCACTGGCGAGTAGTAGCCGAACGGCTCCAGCGCCCGCCGGGCGTCGCGCTCGGCGTTGAACAGCAGCAGCTCCAGGCGGGACTCGCCCTGCTCCTTGCCGAGCACGTCGTTGAGCCCCAGGCCCAGGCGCACGTTCTGTTCGATCGCCGGCTCCTTCTCCAGGCCGTCGATCTCGACCTTCTGGATGGTGCCGCGGGCAAGCGCCAGCGCCGGCGCCATGGCCAGGACGAGGAGCGGGAGGGTGGTCTGGATGCGACGGGGGAGCGGCATCAGCGCAGGATACCGGGATCGTGCAAAGGCGGCCTGAAGGCCGGCGCCCGGGGGCGCGCGTAGCGTGACCTGCGGCACGCGCGGGCACGGCGGGCAGGTGGCCCGCCGTGCCCCGGGAAGGATCAGGCCGAGAGGTGGCCGATCGCGGCGACCGCGCCGAAGCGGTCGGCCAGGCGCTTGAGCAGGGCCAGGCGGTTGCCGCGCACGGCCGGGTCCTCGGCGTTGACCATCACCTGGTCGAAGAACGCGTCCACCTGCGGCCGCACCCGGGCCAGGCGCTCGAGCACGCGCACGTAGTCGTGCTGCTGCAGCGGGCCGTCGGTATCGCCCAGCGCCGCTTCCACCGCCTCGCCCAGGGCGCGCTCGGCGTCCTCGGCGAACAGGGCCGGGTCCTCCATCGCCGGGATGGCGATGTCGGCCTTCTTCAGGATGTTGCCGATGCGCTTGTTGGCCGCGGCCAGGGCGTCGGCCTCGGGCAGCGCGGCGAAGGTGCCGATCGCGGCGATGCGGGTGTCGAGGTCGGCCAGCGAGGCGGGTTTGAGCTCGGCCACCGCGTTGAAGTGCGCGGCCGGCACGCCCTTGTCGGCGTAGTAGCCGCGCAGGCGGTCGAGGATGAAGTCGTACAGCTCCGGTCCAAGGGCCTCGATATCGACAGGCTGCTTGGGAGGAAGCTTCTTGTTGGTTTCGATGCCGCTGGCCTGAGCGGACTTTATTGCCGCAATGGCCTGATTGTCTTGCACCAGCTGGATATGGTGCTGAATCCTAGCCAATGAGGCTTCAAGCAGTCGGAGCAAGTCCAGCTCGAAACCGGACTCGATCAGCGTACGCGCCAAGCCCAGCGCATTGCGGCGCAGGGCGAACGGGTCCTTGTTGCCGGTCGGCTTCAGGCCCGCGGCGAAACCGCCGGCCAGGGTGTCCAGACGCTCGGCGATGGCCAGCACCTGGCCCAGGCGCGAGCTGGCGATGGCGTCGCCGGAGAAACGCGGCATGTAGGCCTCGTCGATCGCCAGCGCCACTTCCTGCGGCTCTCCCGCGGCCAGCGCGTAGTGGCGGCCGGCAATACCCTGCAGCTCCGGGAACTCGTTGACCATGCGGCTCTGCAGGTCGTTCTTGGCCAGCTCGGCGGCACGGCGCGCCTGCGCCGGGTCGGCGCCGACCTGCGGCGCGATCGCCTCGGCCAGCGCGGCCACGCGCGCGACCTTGTCGGCCACCGTGCCGAGCTTGGCCTGGTAGGTGACGGTCTTCAGGCCCTCGCCCATGGCCACCAGGCCCTGCTTGAGGTCCTCGTCGAAGAAGAAGCGCGCATCGGCGAAGCGCGGGCGGATCACGCGCTCGTAGCCCTTGCTCACCTCGGCCACGTCGCGCGACTCGATGTTGGCGGTGCCGATGAAGTACTCGGTCAGCTTGCCGGCCGCGTCCAGCACCGGGAAGAACTTCTGGTTGATCTCCATCGTCTCGATCAGCGCTTCCTGCGGCACGGCCAGGAAGTCGCGCTCGAAGCTGCACAGCACCGCCGCCGGCCACTCGGTCAGGCACACCACCTGCTCGAGGTTGTCCTCGGTGATGCGCGCGCTGCCGCCGGCCCTGGCCGCGGCCTGTTCGGCCTGCTCGACGATGCGGGCGCGGCGCTCGGCCGGGTCGACCAGCACCCTGGCCGCGCGCAGCGCCTCGATGTAGTCGCCCGGGGCGGCGAACTCGACCGCCTGGTCGTGCTCGAAGCGGTGGCCGCGGCTGCTGCGGCCGGAAGCCACGCCCAGCACCTGCGCCGGCACCACCTCGTTGCCCAGCAGCAGCACCAGCCAGTGCACCGGGCGGGCGAAGGCGTAGTCGTGGCCGCCCCAGCGCATCGGCTTGGGCACCGGCATGCCGGCGATGGCCTCGCTGACGACCTCCGGCAGCAGCTCGGCGGTGCGCGCGCCCGGCTTCACCGAACGGTGCACGAAGCGCTCGCCCTTGGCGTCGCTGGTGCGTTCCAGCGCGGTCCACTCGACCCCGGCCTTGGCGGCGAAGCCTTCCAGGGCGCGGGTCGGCTTGCCCTCGGCGTCCAGGGCGATGTTGAGGTACGGCCCCAGCACTTCGGAGTGCTGTTCCGGTTGCTCCACCGCCACGCCCGGCAGCAGCACCGCGAGGCGGCGCGGGGTGTAAAGCGGACGGGCGCCGGTGGCGTCGACCGCCACGCCGCGCTTCTGCAGCGCGGCCACGACGCCGTCGAAGAAGGCCTGCGCCAGGCCCGGCAGCGCCTTGACCGGCAGCTCTTCGGTACCCAGTTCGATCAGCAGGGGAAGTTGCTTGCTCATGGATGTTCCTGTCTTGGATGCGGCGGCCGGGACTGGGGGCGCGATCACGCGCCGGTCTTCAGTCCGGGGAAGCCGAGCTTCTCGCGCTGGGCGTAGTAGGCCTGGGCCACCGCCTGGGCCAGGGTGCGCACGCGCAGGATGTAGCGCTGGCGCTCGGTCACCGAGATGGCGCGGCGCGCGTCCAGCAGGTTGAACGAATGCGAGGCCTTGCACACCTGCTCGTAGGCAGGCAGCGGCAGGCCGGCCTCGACCAGCTTCAGCGCCTCGCGCTCGCAGGCGTCGAAGCGGTGGAACAGCTCGGCCACGTCGGCGTGCTCGAAGTTGTACGCGCTCTGCTCGACCTCGTTCTGGTGGTACACGTCGCCGTAGGTCACCGGGCCCTGCGGACCGACGGTCCAGATGAGGTCGTAGACGTTGTCCACGTTCTGCAGGTACATGCACAGCCGCTCGAGGCCGTAGGTGATCTCGCCCAGCACCGGGCGGCACTCCAGGCCACCGGCCTGCTGGAAGTAGGTGAACTGGGTCACCTCCATGCCGTTGAGCCACACCTCCCAGCCCAGGCCCCAGGCGCCGAGGGTCGGCGATTCCCAGTTGTCCTCGACGAAGCGCAGGTCATGCACCTTCGGGTCGATGCCCAGCGCCTCCAGCGAACCCAGGTACAGCTCCTGGATGTTGTCCGGGTTGGGCTTCATCACCACCTGGTACTGGTAGTAGCGCTGCAGACGGTTGGGGTTCTCGCCGTAGCGGCCGTCGGTGGGGCGGCGGGAAGGCTGCACGTAGGCGGCGTTCCACGGCTCCGGGCCGAGCGCGCGCAGGAAGGTGGCCGGGTGGAAGGTGCCGGCGCCGACCTCGAGGTCCAGCGGCTGGATCAGCACGCAACCCTGTTCGGCCCAGTAGGCATTGAGGGCCTGGATCAATCCCTGGAAGGTCGGACCTGTCATCGGCTTTATTGCGCTGCGGAAAAGCGGGCTAGTATAGGCCCAAGCCCCGTCCCGTACGGGTTTCCGCCGCCCCGGACCCTGCCGCAGACCCCCGCCGTGACCGACCGCGCGCCCTTCCTGATCGTCGAGACCGGCCACCCGGTCGGCAGCCTCAAGCGCTATGGGCGGTTCCCGCACTGGATCCGGGTGGCGGCCGGCCTGGCCGCGCGCGAGGTGGCCGAGGTCAACGCCGTCCGTGGCGAGCCGCTGCCGGCGCCCGATGGCGTGGCCGGGGTGATCGTGACCGGCTCGGCCGCGTTCGTGACCGACCGCGCCGAATGGAGCGAGCGCACCGCCGGCTGGATCCGCGAGGTGGTCCAGGAAGGCACGCCGCTGCTGGGCATCTGCTACGGCCACCAGCTGCTGGCCCACGCCCTGGGCGGCGAGGTCGACTACAACCCGGCCGGGCGCGAGTCCGGCACCGTGTTCATCGACCTGCACCCGCCGGCGTTCGAGGATCCGATATTCGCCGCCCTGCCGCCGCGCTTCCCGGCCCAGGCCACCCACCTGCAGACCGTGCTGCGACCGCCGGAAGGAGCCACCGTGCTGGCCCGCTCCGAGCAGGACGCCTGCCACGCCTTCCGCTGGGGCGAACACGCCTGGGGCGTGCAGTTCCACCCCGAATTCGCCACCCACCACATGCGCGGCTACGTCCGTGCCCGCGCCGATTGCCTGCGTAACCACGGCCGCTGCCCGCGCACCGTGGCCCGCGAGGTCAGCGCCGCGCCGCAGGCCCGGCAGCTGCTGCGCCGCTTCGTCCAGCACGCGCGCGGCCAGCACGGCATCCGGGCCGGCGCACCCCGCACCGATCGCGGATAATCCGCGTCACAGATACGCGCCGACCCCCGGCGGCGACGCAACAGGACAGGAATGGACAGGATTCACAGGCTGCGGGCTTCGGCCGGCGCGGAATGGCTGCTTGGTGGTTTCGCCCTGCTGAGGAAGGCGCCGCTGGCGCTGGGCACGCTGGGCGCGCTGTGGGGCCTGCTGGGCACCTTCGTCCTGGCCTTGGCCGCGGTGGTGCCGGCGCTGGGCGCGGCGGTGCAGCTGCTGGTGGCCATCGCCGGCCCGGTGCTGTTCGCCGGCCTGGTGTGGGCGGTACGCGAGGTCCAGCAGGACCGCCCGGCACTGCCCTCGCACCTGCTGCGCGGAGTCCAGGAAGGCCACCTGGCGAGCCTGCTGGTGACCCTGCTGCCGCAGATGGTGGCTGGCGTGCTGCTGGGCATCCTGCTGCTGGTGCTGGTCGGTCCGCAGCAACTGCAGCACCTGCTGTCGGTCAGCGAGGAGCTCAACAGCATGGCCGCCGCTGGCGCCCAGCCCACGCCCGAGCAGGTGCAGGCGATGATTGCCGACCTCCCGGCCGGGCGGATCCTGCTGTGGCTGCTGCTGGGCATCGGCCTGGCCGTGGTCGCCGGCCTGACCGTGTTCGTCTCGGTGCCGCGGATCGTGTTCGACGGCCGTCCGGGCCTGGCCGCGATGGGCGACAGCCTGCGGGCCTGCATGCACAACCTGCCGGCGCTGGCGGTGTTCGCCGTGGTCACGGTGATCGCGCTGTTCGCGGTCTATTTCGCGGTGATGCTGCTGGCACTGGTCGTGCAGGCCGTGGCCGGACCTTTGTTCGGCGCCTTGGTCGGCCAGGCCCTGCTGATGGCGGTGGTCATGCCGCTGCTGGCCGGCGCGGTGCTGGTGGCCTGGGGCCAGCTGTTCGGCCGCGCCGCAGCGCCGGCAGTGGCGACCCCGGCGGCTCCGGACCGCTTCGAGGCCTGAGCCCGGAAGTTCAGTCGGCGCCGGCTTCGTCCGGCTGGCGCCTGCCCAGCAGCCGTGCGGCGATGATCCCGGCCTCGTACAGCAGGCACATCGGCACCGCCAGCAGCAGCTGCGAGACCACGTCCGGTGGGGTGATCACCGCCGCCAGGATGAAGATGCCGACGATCGCGTAGCCGCGTCCGGCGCGCAGCTGGTCGGGCGTCACCCAGCCCAGCAGGACCAGGATCACCAGTGCCACCGGCAGCTCGAAGCTGGCGCCGAAGGCCAGGAAGATCACCAGCACGAAGTCCAGGTAGGCGTTGATGTCGGTCATCATCGCCACGCCTTCGGGCTTGATCGCGGTGAGGAAGCCGAACACCGACGGCAGCACCACGAAGAACGCGAACGCGCAGCCGGCGTAGAACAGCAGCACGGCCGAGACCAGCAGCGGCATCGCCAGGCGCTTCTCGCGCTGGTACAGGCCCGGGGCGACGAAGGCCCAGGCCTGGTAAAGCAGCCACGGCGCGCTGCCGAGGATGGCGGCGAAGAACGCCAGCTTGAGCGGGGTGAAGAACGGCGAGGCCACCTCGACCGCGATCAGCTGGCCGCCTTCGGGCAGCTTCTCCAGCAGCGGCGCCGCCAGCCACGCGTAGAGCTTGTTGGCGAAAGGCAGCAGCGCCAGCAGCAGAAGGCCCAGCCCGGCCAGTGCCCGCATGATCCGCGAGCGCAGTTCGAGCAGGTGCTCCATCAGCGGGCTTTCGGTCTCCTGCTCAGGAGTGGCGGGGTTCATCGCGCTCCTTGGCAGGTTCGGCAGGGTTAGCGGGGTTGGCGGGCGCGGTGGCGCCGGGTGCCGGTACGCCCGCATCCGTGGCGGCTTCCGGCGCGGCCAGCGCGGGGCTGTCCACGTCAGCGGCCATGGGTTCGTCGGACGAGCGGGTGCTCTCTACCTCGCGACGCAGTTCGTCCAGGCTGCCGCGGGCGGCATCGGCGCCCTGGCGCAGGGCTGCTTCGGCCTGCTGCAGCTCGGCCTTGGCCTGCTGCAGGTTGCGCTTGAGCTCCTCGGCTTCCAGCTCGCGCTCAAGCTCGGCGCGCACCGAGTACCACTGGGCGCGCGCGCGGCGCACCCACAGCCCGGCGAAACGCGCCGCCTTCGGCAGCCGTTCCGGTCCAAGCACGACGAGTGCGACCACCGCGATCAGCAGCAGTTCGCCGAATCCGATATCGAACATTCCGCGTACGCCGACGCGGGATCAGTGCTGCGAGCGGTCGCGCTCGGCCTCGGTCCTGGATGCGTCGGTCCGCTCGTCACCGAGCTGGGCCGGCTTCTCCGGCTCGCGCATCCCGTCCTTGAAGCCCCTTACCGCTTCGCCGAGATCCTTGCCGGCACCGCGCAGGCGCTTGGTGCCGAAAACCAGCAGCACCACCACCAGCACTACGATCCAATGTCCGATGCCCCAAGCGCCCATGGCTTGCTCACAAGTTCATGTCAGTGGTGGACAGGATAACGCAGCCGGCCATGCACGGCGGGCCGCGGGTGCCGCCTGTTCAGGCGGCTCAGTAGGGCAGCGGCTCGCTGCGCACGGTGTCGTCCACCGGCTCGAAACCCTGGGTCGGCGCCGGGCCGGTGACCGGCGGCGCCGGCAGCGGCTGCACGCCCTGGGTCTGCACCTGCGGTTCCGGCTGCTGGTTCGGGATGGTGACCCGGCCGCTGGTGGCCACCGGGGCCTGGCCGGAAGTGCCGCGGGTCAGGCGCGCGTTGTAGGTGGCTTCCTCGAGCTGGTCGCGGAAGGCCACGATGGCGTTGCCCGCCGGCGCGGGCGCGCGGTCCTCGAAGACCATGCGCGGGGTGGTGGTGGAGCCGTAGACCTCGGCCTGGGCCTTGTTGTCGATGCGCAGCGCGGCGCCGTCCAGGGCCACGCCGGCGAACAGGCCGCGGGCGCGCGACCAGGACCAGATCTCGGCCTTGAGCTGGCCGTCGGTGGCGGCGGCGGCGTTGCGGCCGACCGGGCCGGCGGCCACGGCGGCGTCCGCGCCCAGGGTGAACTTGCCGTTGACCACGTTGTCCAGGCTGCGGTCGTTGCGGAATACCAGGACGATGTCCGAGGACTGCACGCCGGCCTGGAAGCCGATGCTGCCGCCGGTGAGGGTCACGAACACCGGGTTGGACCAGGTGCCGTCCGGGGTCTTCACCGACATCAGGCCATGGCCGCGACGGCCGCCGATCACCAGGCCGGCCTTGATCGTGTCGGGGATGACGACGATCGCCTTGGCCTCGTCCAGCAGCTTGTCCGGGATCGACTGCTCGGGGATCTTCTGGATCTCGTCGAGGACGCGCACCGCCTCGCGTGCCCGTGCGTCTTCCTCCGGACCGGCCACGGCGGGCGCGGCAACCAGCAAAAGGAGGGGCAGCAGGAACTTGCTCAGATGCGACATCGTTTACTCCGCAGGGGTGCGGCCGGCGGCCGCGCTCGCCCGGAGATTGGATTCGCGGCAATGAATCGCGCCTGAGGCGCGCCATGGCCGCTGCACGCAGCGTTCCGGGCCCGCCCTGCGCGCGTCTGTCAGAATACGACGCCATGGACACCGACGCTGCAACCACCCTGCTGGTGGTCAACCTTGGCACGCCCGAAGCGCCCACCGCGCCGGCCGTTCGCCGTTACCTGGCCGAGTTCCTCGGCGACCCGCGGGTGGTGTCGATCCCCGCCATCCTGTGGAAGCCGCTGCTCCATGGCCTGATCCTGCCGCTGCGTGGTCCGCGTTCGGCGGCCAACTACGCCAAGGTGTGGCTGCCCGAGGGCTCGCCGCTGATGGTCTACACCCGGCGCCTGGCCGAACGCATGCAGGCGGCGATTCCCGAATGGAAGGTCCTGCCGGCGATGCGCTATGGCGAACCGGCCCTGCGCCGGCTGCTGCGCGACCTGCGCCAGGAAGGCGTGCGCCGCCTGGTGATCCTGCCGCTCTACCCGCAGTACTCGACCACCACCACGGCTTCGGTCGCCGACGTGGTCGCCGCCGAGACCCAGGGCATGGACGTGACCCTGATCGAGGACTACTCGGTCGATCCGGCCTGGGTCGAGGCCATGGCCGCGACCATCCGCAGCCATCGCCAGCAGGGCGGTAGTGGCCGGCACCTGCTGTTCTCCTTCCATGGCCTGCCACAGCGCGTGGCCGACAACGGCGATCCCTACCCGCAGCGCTGCGTCGCCAGCGCCGAGGCGATCGCCGCCTCGGCCGGACTGGAGCCGGGCCAGTGGTCGATGGCCTACCAGTCGCGCTTCGGCCGCGAGCGCTGGCTCGAGCCCTCCACACAGGGCGAGCTCGACCGCCTCGCCGCCGCCGGCGTGCGCGAGGTCGACGTGGTCTGCCCGGGTTTCGCGGTCGACTGCATCGAGACCCTGGAGGAAGTGGCCCTCGGACTTGCCGAGCACTTCGAATCCAAGGGCGGCCAGCTGCGCTACATCCCCTGCCTCAACGACGCGCCGGAACACGCCGCGGCCCTGGCCCGGCTCGTGCGCTGCGCGGCCGGCAAGGTGGAATGACGCCGGTCGAGGTCACGCTGCCGGCCACCATCGGTCCGCTGGCGGCGCTGCGGATCGAGCGCCCCGGCGCGCCGAAGGTCATCGCCCTGCATGGCTGGCTGGACAACGCGGCCAGCTTCCTGCCGCTGCTGCCGCACCTGCCGCCGCTGGACCTGGTCCTGCTGGATTCGCCCGGCCACGGCCGCAGCGCGCACCTGCCGCCCGGTGCCGAATACGTGCTTGCCACCTACGTGCACGCGGTCCTGGACGTGGCCGATGCGCTGGGCTGGGAGCGCTTCGCCCTCCTCGGCCATTCCATGGGCGCCGCGGTCGCCTCGCTGGTGGCGGTTGCCCAGCCGCAGCGGGTGGAGCGCCTGGCCCTGATCGAGAACCTGGGCCCGCTGGCCGAGGAAGCCGATGCCGCACCGGCACGCCTGCACCAGGCCGTCGGCGCTGCGCGGGCCCGCCGCGGTCGCTCGCTGCGGGTGTTCCCGGAACTGGAGGTGGCAGTGCGCGCGCGCCTGCAGGCCAGCCCGATGGCCGAGCACGCCGCGCGCCTGCTGGTGGAGCGGGGTACGCATGCGGTCGAGGGCGGCCACGTCTGGAGCAGCGACCCGCGCCTGACCCTGCCCGGCGCCCAGCGCATGACCGAGGTCCAGGTCCAGGCCCTGCTGCGCGCGCTGGAATGCCCGCTGCACGTGGTCCATGCGCGCCGCGCCCAGCCGTACTTCACCGAGCAGATGCGCGCCGCCCGCCTGGCCGTCGTGCCGCAGGCCGCGGTGACCGTGCTCGATGGCGGCCACCACCTGCACATGGATATGCCGGAGGCGGTGGCCGCCGCGCTCGGGCGCTTCCTCGCCGCCGGCGGCTGATCCCCGGCATCGACACCGCCCGGCCCGCGGGCGAGGATGCGGCTGACGATCCAGGGAGAAGACCGGATGGGGCTGTACCCGTTGTTTGCCGACCTGGCCGGGCGCGAGGTGCTCGTGGTCGGGGGAGGCGAGGTGGCTGCGCGCAAGATCGCCGCGCTGCTGCGCGCCGGCGCCGACGTGCGCCTGCATACCCGCGACATCGGCCATCCCGACATCCAGGCGGCGGTGGACGAAGGCCGCATCACCTGCATGCAGGGCGACTTCGACCCCGCCTGGCTGGACGGGGTCTGGCTGGTGGTCGCCGCTACCGACGACCACGCCTTCAATGCGGGACTGGCCGCCGAGGCCGGACGCCGCCGGCGCCTGATCAACGTGGTCGACGACGCGGCCCTGTCCACCTACCAGGTGCCCGCGGTCGTGGACCGGTCCCCGCTGGTGGTGGCCATTTCCTCCGCCGGCGCGGCGCCGATGCTGGCGCGCCGTATCCGCGAGCGGCTGGAAACCCTGCTGGATCCGGCGACCGGTGCCCTGGCCGGCCTGTTCGCCCGGCACCGCGAACGCATCCGCACGGCCTTGCCGGACCTTTCCCTGCGTCGGCGCTGGTTCGAGACCATCCTCGACGGCCGCCTGGATGCGGTGGCCGGCGACCCTGGTGCACTGGAAGCCACCTTCCTAGCCGAACTCGTTGCCGCTGGTGTGCGGGGCGCGGTACAGGGCAGCGTGTCCG
Source organism: Pseudoxanthomonas suwonensis 11-1 (assembly GCF_000185965.1). Lineage (NCBI taxonomy): Bacteria > Pseudomonadati > Pseudomonadota > Gammaproteobacteria > Lysobacterales > Lysobacteraceae > Pseudoxanthomonas > Pseudoxanthomonas suwonensis. The sequence goes on along the minus strand of NC_014924.1, from coordinate 3,233,125 downwards.
CCATCGCCGCCGTGGAGCCCGATCTCCTTACCCTGCGCGCGCTGAGGGCACTCAACGAGGCCGACCTGATCCTGGTCGGTCCCGGTGTGCGCGAGGATGCGCTGGAACCGGCCCGGCGCGATGCCAGCCGGGTGGACGTGGCTTCCGCCGACGAGGCTGCGGAGCGGGCCGCCAGGCACGCGGGCGAAGGCGAGCGTGTCGTCTATCTATATGTAGAGAGCCAGGCAGGCCGCGAAATCGAGGCCGTAAAGGCGGCCTGCGCCAATGCTGGCGTGGCTTTCCGGCGCATCCCCGGGGTGCCGATGAAAATTTCCTGAAAATTTCCCTATTCAGGTACTTCCCAAATCCCTCACGCCGGCGCACAATGCGCGCCCTCCCGACGACTCACCGAGTTGTTCGAGGGGTCCGGAAACGGGGTCGCTTCTTCACGAAGTACTTGCGGTTTTACGGAAGTCGCCTATACTGGGCGGCTCGCTCACCAGGAACGCTTCGGCGCTCCGGTGAGGGGTTCGAAAACTTCCTCTTAACGAGGTGTTGACGAAGCCGAAACGAGCTGCCAGAATGTGCGGCTCACCTCGCTGAAGCGGCCTTGGCCACGAAGCGAGGCGGTTCGAAAACTTCCTCCTCACGAGGGGTTGACGAAACGAAAACGAGCTGCCAGAATGAGCGGCTCACCTCGACGGAAACGTCGGGACACGGAGGAAGGCGCTGAGGCCGACTCCGAGGCTCTTTGAGAATGTGCGCAGGAAATTTGTGCGGACGCCTGCAGGAAGGATGACTGTCCATCTTGCAGACGTTTTAACAGCAACAAGTCAATTGCTTTAAGCAAGCGATTCGTAGCTGGGTAGGACTTCTGCAGCTAAAAGCTTTATGCCTTAGGGCATTGCAGTTTTAAGTGAAGAGTTTGATCCTGGCTCAGAGTGAACGCTGGCGGTAGGCCTAACACATGCAAGTCGAACGGCAGCACAGGAGAGCTTGCTCTCTGGGTGGCGAGTGGCGGACGGGTGAGGAATACATCGGAATCTACTCTGTCGTGGGGGATAACGTAGGGAAACTTACGCTAATACCGCATACGACCTACGGGTGAAAGTGGGGGACCGCAAGGCCTCACGCGATAGAATGAGCCGATGTCGGATTAGCTAGTTGGCGGGGTAAAGGCCCACCAAGGCGACGATCCGTAGCTGGTCTGAGAGGATGATCAGCCACACTGGAACTGAGACACGGTCCAGACTCCTACGGGAGGCAGCAGTGGGGAATATTGGACAATGGGCGCAAGCCTGATCCAGCCATACCGCGTGAGTGAAGAAGGCCCTCGGGTTGTAAAGCTCTTTTGTTGGGAAAGAAATCCTGTTGGCTAATACCCGGCAGGGATGACGGTACCCAAAGAATAAGCACCGGCTAACTTCGTGCCAGCAGCCGCGGTAATACGAAGGGTGCAAGCGTTACTCGGAATTACTGGGCGTAAAGCGTGCGTAGGTGGTGGTTTAAGTCTGTTGTGAAAGCCCTGGGCTCAACCTGGGAATTGCAGTGGATACTGGATCACTAGAGTGTGGTAGAGGGTGGCGGAATTCCCGGTGTAGCAGTGAAATGCGTAGAGATCGGGAGGAACATCCGTGGCGAAGGCGGCCACCTGGGCCAACACTGACACTGAGGCACGAAAGCGTGGGGAGCAAACAGGATTAGATACCCTGGTAGTCCACGCCCTAAACGATGCGAACTGGATGTTGGGTTCAACTTGGAACCCAGTATCGAAGCTAACGCGTTAAGTTCGCCGCCTGGGGAGTACGGTCGCAAGACTGAAACTCAAAGGAATTGACGGGGGCCCGCACAAGCGGTGGAGTATGTGGTTTAATTCGATGCAACGCGAAGAACCTTACCTGGTCTTGACATCCACGGAACTTTCCAGAGATGGATTGGTGCCTTCGGGAACCGTGAGACAGGTGCTGCATGGCTGTCGTCAGCTCGTGTCGTGAGATGTTGGGTTAAGTCCCGCAACGAGCGCAACCCTTGTCCTTAGTTGCCAGCACGTAATGGTGGGAACTCTAAGGAGACCGCCGGTGACAAACCGGAGGAAGGTGGGGATGACGTCAAGTCATCATGGCCCTTACGACCAGGGCTACACACGTACTACAATGGTGGGGACAGAGGGCTGCAATCCCGCGAGGGTGAGCCAATCCCAGAAACCCCATCTCAGTCCGGATCGGAGTCTGCAACTCGACTCCGTGAAGTCGGAATCGCTAGTAATCGCAGATCAGCATTGCTGCGGTGAATACGTTCCCGGGCCTTGTACACACCGCCCGTCACACCATGGGAGTTTGTTGCACCAGAAGCAGGTAGCTTAACCTTCGGGAGGGCGCTTGCCACGGTGTGGCCGATGACTGGGGTGAAGTCGTAACAAGGTAGCCGTATCGGAAGGTGCGGCTGGATCACCTCCTTTTGAGCAAGACAGCATCGTCCTGTCGGGCGTCCTCACAAGTTTCCTGCATTCAGAGTTCCTGGTCAGCCAACGGGCGGCCAGGCGAGTCCCTTCAAGGGGCCTTAGCTCAGCTGGGAGAGCACCTGCTTTGCAAGCAGGGGGTCGTCGGTTCGATCCCGACAGGCTCCACCAAATGAGTAATCGATCTTTGGGTCTGTAGCTCAGGTGGTTAGAGCGCACCCCTGATAAGGGTGAGGTCGGTGGTTCGAGTCCTCCCAGACCCACCACTCTGGATGTTAGAGCGCACATCTTGATATACGCATCGGGCGTTGAGGCCTGGTACGTGTTCTTTTAAAACTTGTGATGTAGCGAGCGTTTGAGATGACTATCTCGACGTGTCGTTGAGGCTAAGGCGGGGACGAAAGTCCCTAAAAATTGAGTCGTTGCAATTCGCGTCCGGGATTTGTACCCCCGGGCACAGGCGACCCCGAGGCGACTTGGGGTTATATGGTCAAGCGAATAAGCGCACACGGTGGATGCCTTGGCGGTCAGAGGCGATGAAGGACGTGACAGCCTGCGAAAAGCGCGGGGGAGCTGGCAATAAGCTTTGATCCCGCGATGTCCGAATGGGGAAACCCACTGCTTCGGCAGTATCCTGCAGTGAATACATAGCTGCTGGAAGCGAACCCGGTGAACTGAAATATCTAAGTAACCGGAGGAAAAGAAATCAACTGAGATTCCCTAAGTAGCGACGAGCGAACGGGGACTAGCCCTTAAGCTGGGATGGTTCTAGGAAAACAACCTGGAAAGGTTGGCCATAGAAGGTGATAGCCCTGTATTCGAAAGGGCCACTCCAGTGAAGACGAGTAGGGCGGGGCACGTGAAACCCTGTCTGAACATGGGGGGACCATCCTCCAAGGCTAAATACTCCTGACCGACCGATAGTGAACCAGTACCGTGAGGGAAAGGCGAAAAGAACCCCGGAGAGGGGAGTGAAATAGACCCTGAAACCGTGTGCGTACAAGCAGTAGGAGCCCGCAAGGGTGACTGCGTACCTTTTGTATAATGGGTCAGCGACTTACAGTTCGTGGCAAGCTTAACCGTATAGGGGAGGCGAAGGGAAACCGAGTCTGAATAGGGCGCATAGTCGCGGGCTGTAGACCCGAAACCGGGTGATCTAGTCATGCCCAGGGTGAAGGTGCGGTAACACGCACTGGAGGCCCGAACCCACTCCCGTTGCAAAGGTAGGGGATGAGGTGTGATTAGGAGTGAAAAGCTAATCGAACCCGGAGATAGCTGGTTCTCCTCGAAAGCTATTTAGGTAGCGCCTCATATGTATCCTCTCGGGGGTAGAGCACTGTTATGGCTAGGGGGTCATCGCGACTTACCAAACCATTGCAAACTCCGAATACCGAGACGGACTGTATGGGAGACACACGGCGGGTGCTAACGTCCGTCGTGAAAAGGGAAACAACCCAGACCCACAGCTAAGGTCCCAAATTACCGCTAAGTGGGAAACGATGTGGAAAGGCACAGACAGCCAGGAGGTTGGCTTAGAAGCAGCCACCCTTTAAAGAAAGCGTAATAGCTCACTGGTCGAGTCGGTCTGCGCGGAAGATTTAACGGGGCTAAGCGGTAAACCGAAGCTTGGGGTGCATCACTTCGTGATGCGCGGTAGAGGAGCGTTCCGTAAGCCTGCGAAGGTGGATTGAGAAGTCCGCTGGAGGTATCGGAAGTGCGAATGCTGACATGAGTAACGATAATGCGGGTGAAAAGCCCGCACGCCGAAAGCCCAAGGTTTCCTTGCGCAACGTTAATCGGCGCAGGGTGAGTCGGCCCCTAAGGCGAGGGCGAAAGCCGTAGTCGATGGGAAGCTGGTTAATATTCCAGCACCTCGCGTGAGTGCGATGGGGGGACGGAGAAGGTTAGGTCTACCGGGCGTTGGTTGTCCCGGGGAAAGGCGGTAGGTGGATCTCTTTGGCAAATCCGGGAGGTCAACACCGAGCACCGAGACGAGCCCTTTAGGGCGAAGTGACTGATACCACGCTTCCAGGAAAAGCCCCTAAGCTTCAGCTCACGCAGACCGTACCGTAAACCGACACAGGTGGGTAGGATGAGAATTCTCAGGCGCTTGAGAGAACTCGGGTGAAGGAACTAGGCAACATGGCACCGTAACTTCGGGAGAAGGTGCGCCCTTTTTGGTGGCCCATGCGGGCTATAGCTGAAGAGGGCCGCAGTAACCAGGCCGCTGCGACTGTTTATCAAAAACACAGCACTCTGCAAACACGAAAGTGGACGTATAGGGTGTGACGCCTGCCCGGTGCCGGAAGGTTAATTGATGGGGTCAGCCGCAAGGCGAAGCTCTTGATCGAAGCCCCGGTAAACGGCGGCCGTAACTATAACGGTCCTAAGGTAGCGAAATTCCTTGTCGGGTAAGTTCCGACCTGCACGAATGGCGTAACGACAGCGGCGCTGTCTCCACCCGAGACTCAGTGAAATTGAAATCGCTGTGAAGATGCAGCGTTCCCGTGGCAAGACGGAAAGACCCCGTGAACCTTTACTATAGCTTTACACTGAACGTTGAGTTCGTCTGTGTAGGATAGGTGGGAGGCTATGAAGTGCCGGCGCCAGCTGGCATGGAGCCATCCTTGAAATACCACCCTGACGTGCTTGACGTTCTAACCTGGGCCCGTAATCCGGGTCGGGGACCGTGTATGGTGGGTAGTTTGACTGGGGCGGTCTCCTCCTAAAGAGTAACGGAGGAGCTCGAAGGTACGCTCAGCGCGGTCGGACATCGCGCACTGTGTGCAAAGGCATAAGCGTGCTTGACTGCAAGATCGACGGATCAAGCAGGTACGAAAGTAGGACTTAGTGATCCGGTGGTTCTGTATGGAAGGGCCATCGCTCAACGGATAAAAGGTACTCCGGGGATAACAGGCTGATACCGCCCAAGAGTTCATATCGACGGCGGTGTTTGGCACCTCGATGTCGGCTCATCACATCCTGGGGCTGTAGTCGGTCCCAAGGGTATGGCTGTTCGCCATTTAAAGTGGTACGCGAGCTGGGTTCAGAACGTCGTGAGACAGTTCGGTCCCTATCTGCCATGGGCGTTGGAGATTTGAGAGGGGCTGCTCCTAGTACGAGAGGACCGGAGTGGACGAACCTCTGGTGTTCCGGTTGTCACGCCAGTGGCATTGCCGGGTAGCTATGTTCGGAAGCGATAACCGCTGAAAGCATCTAAGCGGGAAGCGCGCCTCAAGATGAGATCTCCCGGGACACAAGTCCCCTAAAGGAACCATCAAGACCAGGTGGTTGATAGGTCAGGTGTGTAAGCGCAGCAATGCGTTGAGCTAACTGATACTAATGATCCGTGCGGCTTGACCATATAACCTCAAGTGGCCTTGGACTCGACGACAACGTCGATAGCCATCCGCCGCTCACTACATCACAAGTACTTATGCGAGACGGTGCGGTACCCGTTCACGGGACACCAGCACGCTCCAACCGTCTCCCTGGTGAAATTAGCGTTGTGGAACCACCCGATCCCATCCCGAACTCGGAAGTGAAACGCAACAGCGCCGATGGTAGTGTGGGTCTCCCATGCGAGAGTAGGTCATCGCCAGGGTTTTATCCCGGAAGCCCCCAGCAAGCGCTGGGGGCTTCTTCTTTTCCCGGACATACACCCCATGTCCATGCCGGCAGCCCCAAGGCTACCGGCCGCCAGTTACCCCGGTGCGGGGTGGAGCAGTCTGGCAGCTCGTCGGGCTCATAACCCGAAGGTCGCAGGTTCAAATCCTGCCCCCGCTACCAATCCATGCACGCAAACGGCGACCCTACCGGGTCGCCGTTTGCGTTGGGATTGGGGATTCGTGATTGGTGATTGGGAATTCGTAATTCGTAACTCGTAGGGTGCGTGCGACCGGCATTGCCGGAAAAGCCGGCAGCTTGCGCGGCCGGCGTTCGGCTTCGAGACCCGGGATCGCATTGCCACGCTGACCTCGGAAGCAGGAAGCGTCGATGGAGCCACTCACCTTTGCAATGCAGGGACAGCCCAGTGGATCCGCTGGATGCTTGCCCGGTTCGGACGTCCTGGCGCGGTGGCGCATACTAGGCGGAGGACGGATGACACAAAAAAGGCCGGCCGCTTGCGCGACCGGCCTTTTGTTTGTGTGTGCGTTCTTGCAGGTTTACTGCGCGGCGGGAGTGGCCGGCTGGCGGGCCTGCATCATGCGGTCGCGGGTCGCCTTGAAGGGATTGCCTTCGTACCAGTTTGGCCAGCGGTCGCCCGCGGCCAGTTCGCGGCCGACGCCGTACAGGGCTTCCAGGTCCTCGACCACGCCGTCGAGCTTCCAGTCCTCGCTGAACTCGTCGGTCGGGGCGTGGTAGCGCGAGGCGTAGTCGTCGGACGCGGCCTTGCCGGCCGCCTTGCCGCCCTCGACCAGGTCGCTGCCGCCCTTGGCGTACAGCGCCGGCACGCCGGCCTTGGCGAAGTTGAAGTGGTCGGAGCGGAAGTAGAAGCCGCTCTGCACCGAGCCTTCTTCCTGCAGCTGGCGGCCCTGCATGGTGGCGATCGGCTTGAGGATGTCCTCCAGCTCCGAGCTGCCGTAGCCGGTGACCACGAAGTCGCGCGAGCGGCCGCCGACCGACATGGCGTCGAGGTTGATCACGCCGGCGATCTTCTCCAGCGGGAAGGTCGGGTGGGCCACGTAATACTTGGAGCCCAGCAGGCCGGATTCCTCCAGGGTCACGGCGAGGAACACCACCGAACGCTCCGGGCGCTGTTCCTGCGCGGCGAAGGCCTCGGCGATCTCGAGGATGCCGGCCACGCCGGTGGCGTTGTCGACGGCACCGTTGTAGATCGTGTCGCCCTCACCCTCGTGCTTGCCGAGGTGGTCCCAGTGGGCCATGTACAGCACGGCCTCGTCGGCACGGCTGCTGCCCGGCAGCACGCCGACCACGTTGCGCGAGGTCTTGCGGGTGCTGGTGCTGTTGAGGTCGACCGAAAGCCTGGCCTTCAGCGGCACCGGCTTGAAGCCCGGCTTGCTGGCGGTGCGGTAGGCCTCGTCCAGGTCCAGGCCAGCGGAGGAGAACAGCTTGCGGGCCACGTCGGCGGTGATCCAGCCCTGCACCGGCAGGCGCGGATCCGGATCGTCGGCGGAGGGCAGGTCGTACTGCGGGCCGGACCAGGAGTTCTTCACCACGTCCCAGCCATAGCTGGCGCCGGCGGTGTCGTGGACGATCAGCGCGGCGGCCGCGCCCTTGCGCGCGGCTTCCTCGAACTTGTAGGTCCAGCGGCCGTAGTAGGTCATCTTGCGGCCGTCGAACAGCTTCCCGTCGTTGGTGTGGAAGCCCGGGTCGTTGACGAACATCACCACGGTCTTGCCGCTCCAGTCCTGGCCGGCGTAGTCGTTCCAGTCGCGCTCCGGCGCATCCACGCCGTAGCCGACGAACACCATCTCGCTGTCGCGCACCGAGACCTGCTGCTCGCCGGTGCGGGTGCCGACCACCATGTCCGGACCGAAGGCCAGGTCCATGGCCTCGTCACCGGTCTTGATCGACAGGCGGGTGGCCGGATCGGCGGTGGTCTCCACCATCGGCACTTCCTGGAAGAAGCTGTCGCCGTTGCCCGGCTGCAGGCCGATGCGCTGCATCTGCGCGCGGATGTACTCGACCGTGCGCTCCTCGCCGACCGAGCCGGGGCCGCGGCCCTCGAACTCGTCCGAGGCCAGGGTGCGGGTCAGTTCGGCGAAATCGTCGGCGGTGATCGCCGCCTCGAACGGATGGTCCGACGTGGGTGCCGGGACGTTGGCATTCGCATCGGGCGTTGCAGCCGTGGTTTCTTCGGCCTGCCTGCCGCAACCGGCCAGCAGGAGCGCGCCAACGGCGACGCCGATCAGGGACTTGCGGAACATCGGGACTCCCTCGCGGACAGCGGAGTCCCGATTCTATAGGCAAGCGCGCCGCGGCTGCGGCGCCCCACGTTCACTCTTCCGGCGCGGTATCGGTATCGAACACGACCGGCTCGGCACCGGTGATCTGGCCGCTGCGGGCGGTGCGGTGGATGTACAGGCGCACTTCGCGCTCGAACCTCAGCGGACCTTCGACCACGGCGCGCGGGCCGAGCACCACGCGCGGCTTGCGCTTGGGTGCGGACTGGAACCAGCCGGAGCTTCGGCTGATCCTGATGCCGCCGCCGACCACCGAGCCGATGCCGACGGTGACATCGCCGTTGACGGTTTCGACGTCGCCGCGGACGCGGGTCTCGACCAGGCCGATGGCGCCGTTGACGGTCTCGACGTTGCCGCCGACCGTGCTGCCGCGGTCGACGAACACGCCGCCGTTGACGGTCTCGATGCCGCCGCGCGTTTCCACGTTGCGGCCGACGCGGATCGCGCCGTTGACCGTCTCCAGGCCGCCGACCTTGGCGTTGGCGCCGACCTTGATGCTGCCGTTCACGGTGCTGGCATCGCCGGTCTCGACACCTTCGCCGATGACCACGCTGCCGTTGACGGTTTCCAGCTCGCCGTACGCCTTGCCGGCGGAAACCTCGATGCTGCCGTTGACCTTGCTGATGTCCTCCGCGGCCCAGGCCGCCGGCATGGCCAGCAGCAGGGGCAGGGCGAGGGTAAGGATGCGGGAGCGGGCCATGGGGCCTCCTGGGAGCGATCTGTACGCGCCATGTCACCACGCTTGGCTACAATCCGCACCTGTCTGAAGTCACTGGATCTCCCAGGCGTGCCCCAACCGCGCGAGCGTCGCCAGTTCCCCGGGCCAGGACCCCAACGCCCACGCGGTGCATGGCGCTGGCCGATGCTGGGCGTCCTGCTGGCCGTGGCCTGCGGCCTGGTCCAAGCCCAGGAGAAGCGCGACCCTACCGCCGCCGAGCGCGAACTGCGCAAGGTGCGGGCGGAGCTGCAGGAGATCGCCCGCGAGCGCCGTCGCCTGGAGGGCCAGCGCGGCGATGCCGCCACCCGCCTGCGCCGCGCTGACGAGCAGCTGGGCCGCAGCGCCCGCGAACTGGCCGAAACCGAGGCCGCCCTGCAGCGTGAAACCCAGGTGCTGGCCGAGCTGGAACAGCGCCGCGACCGGTTGAGGGCCGACCAGGACCAGGCCCGCGAGCGCCTGGCCGCGCTGCTGCGCGCGTCGTACACGCTCGGCGGCAAGGCCCCGCTGAAGCTGCTGCTGGCCCAGGACCGCGCCGCCGACGCCCAGCGCGCCCTGGCCTACCACCGCTATGCCCAGCGCGAGCACGCGCGCCAGGTACAGGCGCTGTCCGCCTCGCTGGACGAACTGCAGACGGTGGAGGAGGGCATCGCCCAGCGTCGTGCCGAGCTGGAGGCGCTGCGCGCCGCCCAGCAGGAGAAGATCGCCGCGCTCAAGCGGGACCGCGGCCAGCGCGCCGCCCTGCTCAGCGAGCTGGACACCCGCTACCAGGACCGCCAGGAACGCGAGAAGGCCCTGGGCCAGGATGCGAAGTCGCTGGAGCAGCTGCTGAAGAACCTGCGTGCGGCCGCCGCCCGAGCCGCGGCCGAGAAGCGCGCCGCCGAGCAGAAGGCGCGCGAACAGGCGCGGCGGACACAGGCCACGCCGCGCGAGGGCAGCAAGCCGCGTGGACCGGTGGCGGCCACCACCCCGCCGCCGAAGGTCGGTGGCCTCGGCTGGCCGGCCAGTGGCGACCTGTTGGCCCGCTTCGGCGGCAAGCTGCCGGACGGACGCAGCAGCAGCGGCGTGCTGATCGGTGCCGCCGCCGGCGCGCCGGTGACCGCGGTGGCCGACGGCACCGTGGTGTTCTCCGAGTGGATGACCGGCTACGGCCTGATCCTGATCATCGACCACGGCAACGGCTACATGAGCCTGTACGCGCACAACGACGCCCTGCTGCGCGACGTAGGCGACCGCGTGCGCAAGGGCGACCCGGTGGCGCGGGTGGGCAGCTCCGGTGGCCACGGCCGTCCGGCGCTGTACTTCGAGCTGCGCCGCGACGGCAAGCCGGTCGATCCCTCGGCCTGGCTGCAGCGCCGCTGACGCGGGTTCAAGCCGCATTTACAACGCGCTGCAGCATAATCGGGGCGTGCGCACTGTCCGCGCGCCTGGAGTCGTCGATGCGTCCTGCCCCCGTGCTGTTGCCCCTGCTGCTGCTCGCCATGCCGTTCACTGGCCTGGCCCTGGAAGCGCCGCGGGACCCGTCTCCCGTCCAGTCGGCTCCGGTCGAGGGCGTCGCGCCACAGCCCGAACCGGTGGATGCGGAGGATGCGCACGACCACGAACACCAGGACGAGGGCGAGGGCGAGGATGCCGCCGCGCCAGTGCCGGCCACCGACGATCCGGACGGCGGCGACGCCACCGGTTCGCGCGTGCCGATGGCGGAGATCCAGCGCTACGTCGCCGTGTACCGCGCGATCAAGGAGGCCTACGTCGATCCGGTCGACGACCGCTTCCTGATGCAGTCGGCGATCGAAGGCCTGCTGATGGACCTCGACCCGCACAGCGCCTACCTGGACCGTGACGAGGCCGAGACCTTCGACGAGCAGACCTCAGGCGCCTACGAGGGGATCGGCGTGGAACTGCTGCAGCAGCAGGACCGCACCCTGAAGATCGTGGCCCCGATCGACGGCACGCCCGCCGCGCGCGCCGGCGTGCTGGCGGGCGACGTGATCGTGGCCATCGACGGCAAGCCGATCGCTCAGATCGAAGGCAGCGAACCGCTGCGTGGCCCGGCGGGCTCGAAGGTCAGCATCACCATCGTGCGCGAGGGCCGCGATCGTCCGTTCGACCTGGAGATCCAGCGCGAGACCATCCGCGTCACCAGCGTGCGCAGCCGGATGCTCGAGCCGGGCTACGGCTACGTGCGCCTGAGCACCTTCCAGGCCGACACCGGCGCCGATTTCCGCAAGCACGTCGACGAGCTGCAGGCCAAGGCCGGTGGCAGGCTGCGCGGCCTGGTGCTGGACCTGCGCAGCAATCCCGGCGGCCTGCTGACCGCCGCGGTGCAGGTGGCCGACGAGCTGCTGGAGAGCGGCGCGATCGTCAGCACCCGCGGCCGCGTGCCGGCCAGCGATACCCGCTTCGACGCCACCGGCGGCGACCGCCTCGAGGGCGCGCCGGTGGTGGTGCTGGTGGATGCCGGTTCGGCCAGCGCCGCCGAGGTGCTGGCCGGCGCGCTGCGCGACAACGAGCGCGCGCGCGTGGTCGGCAGCCGCACCTTCGGCAAGGGTTCGGTGCAGACCCTGCTGCCGCTGGGCAATGGCGATTCGGTCAAGCTCACCACCGCGCGCTACTACACGCCCAGCGGGCGCTCGATCCAGGCCAGCGGCATCGTTCCCGATGTCGAACTGCAGCCGGATCCCAAGCTGATCGGCGGCACTGCCCCGACCGGTGCGCCGCGCACCGTGACCGAGGCGACCCTGCCCGGCCACCTGCGCGGCGAAGAGGAAGGCGAGGGCTACCAGCCCGGCTCGCCCCTGCCCGGCGATGCGCCGATCACCGCGGCCCTGGCCGAACTGAAGAAGCTGGCTGGCGTGGCGGCTGCACCGGCGGCGGCGCGTCGCGAGTAACCGCGGCCGGCCGCGCCCTCAGCGCGGCTTGGCCGGCAGCGGGAAGGGCGTGACCACCTTCTCGCCGGTGGCCGCGTCGCGGATCGCCGACTGGCCTTTCCGCTCCACTTCCTCGACCCGGATGATGCTCTGCATCGGCAGGTGCAGCATCTTCGTATTGCCGAACTCGTCGCGCAGGCGCTCCTCGGTGGGATCGACCACCAGGCCCTCGTGCACGTCGAACACCAGCTCGCCGACCTCGGTGAAGCCCCACAGCGAGCTTCCCCCCACATGGCGGGCGTAAAGCTCGTAGACCTTTCCGTGGTTGAGGAAGGTGACCTTGTACAGCGGCTTGGCCATGGTGCGAGGGTTCCGTCGGGATGGCTGCAGGATGGGGACTGGCGCGGCGTTTCCAAGCCCGGCCGGGGGCCTGGTGGTCGCTCAGTAGCCCTTCTGCCGGCGCATGCGCCGGGCGATGCCGGCGCGCACCAGCAGGGCGAACACCACGCCGAACAGGAAGCCGGCCACGTGCGCGGCCCAGGCCACCTCGCCGAAGGCCGGGCCGATGTAGGCGAACACCACCTGCAGCACCGCCCAGATGCCGATCAGCAGGAACGCCGGCGCACGCACGAATTCCAGGAACAGGCCCAGCGGCAGGACCACGCCCAGGCGCGCGCCGGGGAACAGGGCTAGGTACGCACCGATCACCGCCGAAACCGCGCCACTGGCGCCGATCACCGCGCGGTGCGGATCGTCGATCACGATCACCGCGGCCAGGTTGGCGATCGCACCGCCGGCCAGGAACAGGAGCAGGAACCGCCACGGCCCCATCGCCCGCTCGGCCGGCAGGCCGAAGATCAGCAGGAACACCAGGTTGCCCAGCAGGTGGGCCCAGTCGGCGTGCAGGAACAGCGCGGTGAAGAGGCGCGAAATGCTGCCGTCCTGCAGCGCCGCCAGCCATGCGCCCCAGGATGGAAGGCCGCCGGCCAGGTCCCGGCCCAGGGCGCCCCAGGCCATCCACAGGCTGCGCCGGGCCTCGTCCGGACGCCCCAGCATCCACAGGAACGCCAGCCACAGCGCGGCGAACAGCAGGGGGGTGGCCCAGCGCGGGGAAGGCTTACGGCGTGAAGGCAATGAGACGAACATGCGCGCAACTATCCCCGATCGACGGCGACCTTGTCCCCTGCGTGCACGCCTTTTGCGGCAGTGCAGCGTTATTTATGGGTTAAAGGCATGCTTATATTCCAGTACGGCGTCGTATGTCGGGAGGGGGCTCCGACGGACGGAGGCACCCCGGGGAGCACTCCACCGGCGCTGGTAACAACAACAATCAACGTCTTTCCGGAGAAAGCGCAACATGCATTACGCCCACAGCTTCACCCGCCTTTCCGCGCTGGCCCTCGGCATCGCCGGCGCGCTGGCCTGCGGCAACGCCGACGCCGCCGCGTTCCAGCTGAAGGAGAACAGCGCCAAGGGCCTGGGTCGCGCCTTCGCCGGCTCGACCAGCGCCGAGGGCGATGCCTCGGTGGTCGCCACCAACCCGGCCTCCATGCGCCTGCTGGAGGGCACCCAGTTCCAGGCCGACCTGGCCGCGATCAGCTTCTCCGCTGACCTGAAGGACTACTCCGCCCGCCACAACGGCCCGAACGGCCCGGGCACCGGCCAGCCGGTCTCCGGCGGCAACGGCGGCGACGCGGGCATGATCGCGCCGGTCCCGGCGGCCTACTTCCACCGCGCCTTCGGCGAGAACGACAACATGCACTTCGGCGTGTCGCTGCAGGTGCCGTTCGGGTTCAAGACCGAGTACGACACCGACTGGATCGGCCGCTACCACGGCATCAAGACCGACCTGAAGGCGATCGACCTGGGCGCTTCGTTCTCGTACGACCTCAACCCGTACGTGTCCTTCGGCGCCAGCGTGTTCGTCGAGCACCTGACCATCGAGCTGAGCAGCGCGATCGACTTCGGCACCGCGATCAACGGCAGCGCCCAGCAGCAGGCCGCCGCCACGGTCCTCGCCGCCGGTGGCACCCCGGCCCAGGCCGCCCAGGCCGCCCAGGCCGCCGCGGCGCAGATGGCGGCCATGGGCTTCACCCCGGGCGCCGCCGATGGCCGCATGACCATCTCCGGCGACAACAACGCCTTCGGCTACGTGCTGGGCGGTACCTTCAGCCCGACCGACCACACCCACATCGCCCTGAGCTACCGCTCCAAGGTCGAGCACAAGATCACCGGCGGCGACGCCGAGTTCCTGGTCCCGGCCAACGCCGCGGCCGTGCTGGCGCAGTCCGCCCCGGGCCAGTACGTCGACACCGACGGCCGCGCCACCGTGACCCTGCCGGCCTCCGCCACCCTGAGCGTGACCCACGCGGTCAACGACCAGTGGAAGATCATGGCCGACATCAGCCGCACCGCCTGGTCCAGTGCGTTCGACCAGGTCACCGTCGACTTCGGTTCCAACCAGGCCGACGCGGTGCTGGAGTTCGGCTACAACGACACCACCTTCGGCTCGATCGGTACCGAGTACCGCATGTCCGACACCGTCACCCTGCGTGCCGGCGTCGCCTATGACGAGACCCCGACCAGCTACGCCCACCGCGACGTGCGCGTGCCGGACGTGACCCGCAAGTGGCTGTCGCTGGGCATCGGCTGGACCCCGTCGGAGAAGGTGGAATACAACTTCGGTTACACCCACCTGTTCACCAACGAGCCGGCCATCAGCCTGGTCTCGCCCACCGGCAGCACCCTGCAGGGCAAGTACGACGTTGGTGGCGACATCCTGGCCGCCTCGATCAATTACAAGTTCTGATCGAAGCGACAGGCAGCAACAAAAAGCCCCCGCGATGCGGGGGCTTTTCTTTTGCGCGGGTGCAGGCGTGGATCAGTAGGGCAGGCCGGCCACCTCCAGGTCGATCGACCACACCGCGCCGGCGCCGGTGAGGTAGAGCGTGCGCCGCTGCGGGCCACCGAATGCGGCGTTGGTGATGTTGGCGTCCACCGTGATCGTGGCCAGCGCGTCGCCCTCCGGCGAGAGCACACGCACGCGGCGGTTGTTGTGCTCGGTCAGGTAGATGTTGCCGAGGCAGTCGATCGCCATGCCGTCGGGCACAGCGGTGCTGGCGAGGTCGCGGCCCGCGCCGGCCTGTCCCGCCTCGTCCAGTGGATACGCACGCAGCACGCCCTGGTCGCCGCCGCCGGCCACGTACAGGGTGCGGCCATCGGGCGACAGGGCGATGCCATTGGGATTGGCAATGCTGTCGTCGACCACCGAGACCTGGCCATCGGTGCCGACGCGGTAGACGCGGGTCTTCGGCTGGCCGCCCGGCGCGGCGGAGCGCTGGAAGTCCGGGTCGGTGAACCAGATGGTGCCGTCGGTGCCGATCACCAGGTCGTTGGGCGAATTGAACGGCTGGCCCTCGAACTCGCCGACGATGCGGATGCGCGAGCCATCGGCCAGGTCGTAGCGCGACAGTTCCTTGCGGTCGTGGGTGGCTGCCACCAGCGCGCCGTCGCTGCCCAGGGCCAGGCCGTTGCTGCCGCTGTCCTCGATCGCCGTCTCCACGGTGCCGTCGGCGCCCAGGCGGCGGATGCGCGAGGGGAAGCCATCGCTGAAGCGGAAGTCGGAGAAGTACAGCGCCTGCCCGTTCCACACCGGGCCCTCGTACAGGCCGTTGGCGCCATCGCCATCGGCGCCGCGGATGCGTTGCGCCACCAGTTCGCCCGACGGCGCGGTGCCCGCTTCGCCACTGCAGTAGGGATTGGACGAGGCGGCGGACGGTGCGTCCGCATCGACGGTGGACGCGGCGGGCTGTTCCGGCGCGGGCGTGGTGTCGGCGGCGGGCGTGTCGTCGCCACGCTGGCAGGCGCCCAGCACGAGCGCGAACACGGCGGCGGAAAGGGCGGTACGGACAGGACGGCTCATGGGCGCTCCGGGATGGACATCCCTGGCATCCTAGCGGGCCGCGGGGCGGCCCGGGATCGGCGGCGTATGGAGCGGTGCCTCAGGCCAGCAGGGCGCGCAGGCGCGCCTTAAGGCGCCGGCCTTCGCGGTGGAAGTATTCGCGCTCGTCGCGCCAGGCCGGGAACCGTTGCTCCACCTCGCGCCAGAACGCGGGCGAGTGGTTGGCCTGGAGCAGGTGGCAGAGCTCGTGGACCAGCACGTACTCGAAGGCCGAGGGCCGTCCGAGCACCAGGGCGATGTCCAGTGCCATGCTGCCATCCGGGGCCAGCGAGCCCCACAGCGAGGACAGCACCTTCAGCCGGATCGCGCGCGGCGCGCGCGGCAGCCTAGGCAGGTAGGCCGGCAGCCAGCGGCCGATGTCGGCGCGCGCCTCGGCCTCGTAGAACGCACGCAGCGCACGCGCCAGCGACGCTGGCGACACGCGTGGCGGCAGCTGCACGTGGATGCCGTCCTCGCGCCGCTCGATGCGCAGGTAGCGGCCCTCGTCCCAGTGCAGCGGCACATCCTCGCCGCGCAGCGGCAGGTGGGTGCTGGTGCCCGGCTGCAGTGCCGCGCAGTCCCCGGCCGGCTGGTGCCGTGCCAGCTGCGCCTGCAACCAGCCGCGATGCTCGTGCAGGAAACGCTCGCCGGTGACCAGGCTGGCGCGCAGCGGCAGGGTCAGGCGCGGGCCGCGCTCGTCGATGCTCAACTTCACCCGCCGCGCGCGCGGATCGCGCACGCGTTGCACGGTGATGTTGCGGCCATCCTCCAGCACCAGCTCGACCGTGTCGCGTTCCACGCGCTGCGGGGCGCGGGCGATCAGGCGGCGTGTCGAGGCAGGCATGCGTTGATTCTACGCGCATGCCCCGGCGCCGCAGCCAGGGTGGAGGGACCGCAGGGGCTCAGCGTCCTCTGGACGAGTCCGGGATTGGTGAGATGCCACGCGCCACGTCGAATTGCACCACGCCGGGGTACAGGGGCGTGCGGTTCCCGCGGTCGCTGGCCTCGGCGCGCCAGGTGTCCAGCAGCGTCCCGCAGCGCCCGGCGAGGCGTTGCGGAAAGCGCGCGTTGGCGAATGCAGCGTCGTTGCACCGGGCCACGAACTCACGGCCGCTGCGGGTCATGACCTGGGGCAGCGCGACCGGTTCGGCCGTGGTGGTATCCAGCGGGCCGGCAGCCTGCACCGGTTGGGCGAGGGCAATCATGAGCAGGGAAGCTACGTTCACGGGGCGGCTCCTTTGCCACGGGGGACAGGACCCACGTTACGCCTTCCCCAAGCCTCCGCAAACCGCCCCGCGCCGGGGCCGCCGGTGTCCGGATCCGGACCCGGGGCGGCCGCTCAGGCCTCGGCCTTGGAGATCTTCAGCGCCGATTCCAGTACCAGGAACAGGCGGCGGGCCTCGCCGGCCATCAGGGTGAAACGCGCGTCCAGCTCGGCGCGCAGGTCGTCGCGCTCGGTGCTTTCCAGCTGGTCGACCGCGCCTTCCAGGAACTTCAGCTTGCGCACGATCAGGTCCTCGCCGAGTACGAAGGACAGGTGGTCGTCCAGGTTCAGCGCCAGCTTGGTGACCTGCTTGCCGGACTCCAGGTGCTTGGCGATCTCGTCGCTGATCAGTTCCTGGTTCTGCGCCTTCACCACCGCGCCGCCGTCCATCGCGTCCTTCAGCTCGCACTCCTCGCCCAGCGACAGACCTTCCGGCAGCGGCTCGCCCGCGATCCAGGAGGTCAGCACGCTGCGCGGCGCCACTTCCGCGTTCGGCGGGATCGCCGGGAAGCTGCCCAGTGCGCGGCGGATCTCCGAAGCCACCATCTCGGCGGTCTTGCGCGAGGAGGCGTCCACGGCGAGGAAACCGTGTTCCAGGTCCAGCAGGGCGTCGGTGCGCGAGGTCTTCACGAAGGCGCGCGGCAGCAGCTCGTGCAGCAGGTCGTCCTTCAGCCGCTTGCGCGCCTTGCCGCCGAGCTTGCGGCCTTCCTTCTCCTCGATCTCGGCCACCTTCTGCGCCAGCAGTTCGTTGACCACCGAGCCGGGCAGGATCTTGTTCTCGCTGCCCACCGCCAGCCAGATCGCGTTGCCGACGCGGTGCGACAACGCCTCCTCGCCGCGGCCGAAGGGCGAAATGAAGCCGGTGGAGTTCATCTCCAGCGGCCCGACCGGCTTGAGCGCGGCCTCGGGCAGGAGCTCGTCGAGCTGGGAGAAATCGTGGGAGGCGGGAAAGCGGAAGAACGTCAGGTTGCGGAAGAACATGCGGTTGCTCGGTGCGTGACGGCGGCGCGGGTGCGCGCCGTGCAGGAGATCAGGAGGCGGTCGCAGGCAATGCGACCGCGAGGTCAGGTGGTCCCGGACGGCGGCTCGGCCGCGGCCTCGCCGTGCGGTTCGCCGGCCAGCCAGGCGTGGGCGTCGGCGCGCGCTGCACCGTCGCGATGGCCCAGGCCGGCGAAGTCGAACAGGTTCGGGTCGGCCAGCTGCGAAGGGCGGATGTCGGCCATGGCGCGGGCGATCTGCTCGATCCGGCCCGGCTGCTCCTTCTCCCACTGCCTGAGCATCAGCCCGACCTGGCGGCGCTGCAGGTTCTCCTGGCTGCCGCACAGGTTGCAGGGGATGATCGGGAACTGGCGGGCGGCCGCGTACTGGACGATGTCCTCCTCGCGCACGTAGGCCAGCGGCCGGATCACCACGTGGCGGCCGTCGTCGGACAGCAGCTTGGGCGGCATGCCCGAGATCTTGGCGTGGTGGAACAGGTTCATGAAGAACGTGGCCACCATGTCGTCGCGGTGGTGGCCCAGCGCGATCTTGGTGAAGCCGTGCTCGGCCGCGTACGAGTACAGCGCGCCGCGGCGCAGGCGCGAGCACAGCGAGCACATGGTCTTGCCCTCGGGCACCACCCGGGTGACCACCGAGTAGGTGTCCTGCTCGATGATGTGGAACGGCACCCCCAGCCCGCGCAGGTACTCAGGCAGCACGTGCTCGGGGAAGCCTGGCTGCTTCTGGTCCAGGTTCACCGCCACCAGCTCGAACCGCACCGGCGCCTTCTTCTGCAGCTGCAGAAGGACGTCCAGCAGGGTGTAGCTGTCCTTGCCGCCGGACAGGCAGACCATCACCTTGTCGCCGTCCTCGATCATGGCGTAGTCGGCGATCGCCTGGCCGACCTGGCGGCGCAGGCGCTTGGCCAGCTTGGCCTGTTCGCGCTGGGCCACGCGCGGGTCGGTGCGGCGGGAGACGGGTTCGGGCAGGGGCAGGACGGCGTTCATAGGGCTGCCATTCTACCTTCGGGCGCCTCCCTGCCCGCGCTATGCTTGGGCGGTGGATACCACCAGCCCGTCCGACATCGCCCTCAAGCTCGCGGAACTGCGCCAACAGCACCGCGCACTGGACGAGCGTATCGCGCAGCTGGCGGCCAATGCGGGCGACGAGCTGGAAGCCAAGCGGCTGAAGCGGCGCAAGCTGCAGCTGAAGGACTGCATCGCCAGGCTGGAAAGCCTGCTGATCCCCGACGAGCCGGCCTGAGCCGGCGAGCCCGCCGGCGGATCAGGGCGCGGTCGCGCCCGTGGCGAGGGCGACGCGGGTCGCCTGCAGGTGGCGCAGGCGCGGGTCGGTGGGCGCGTAGTAGCGCGCCATGCCGGTGCGGCAGGCCTGGCCGCTCTCCCGCGCCAGCAACGCCTCGCCCCGCAGCGATGCCCACTCCGTGCGCAGGCAGGCGGCCTCGACCCGTAGCGGGTGCGGCTCGGGCAGGCCGGTGCCAAGTTCCTCCTCGAACAGGTCCAGCAGTTCGCCGGCGCGGTCCAGCTCGCCCAGGGCCAGCGCGGCGCGGGTCCAGCGCAGGGTGCGCGAAGCGCTGGTGCGCTCGCCGCGCTTGCGCGCCGGATCGTCGCGGCGCGGGACGCCGGCCAGGGCCGCGGCGGCCTCGGCGCTGCGCCCGGCCATGGCGTCGGCCCAGGCCAGGCTGGCGGCGATGCGCTGCTGCTGCGAATGCTGCGGCGGCAGGTGGTCCTGCCAGGCCGCGCGGATGCGCTGCAGGATCTCCGTAGCCTCGTCCCACTGCCCACGCAGCAGGCGGATCTCGGCGCGCCAGGCCTCGGGCATCTGCGCCTCGATCTGGTCCTCGCCCTGGGTGCGGGCGAACACGTCGCGCGCGCGCAGCAGCACGGCGTCGGCACGTGCGTAATCGCCGGTCTCCACCAGCACGCTGCCCAGCGAGTTGTAGGCCCAGCCTAGCCAGGAACTGTCGTCGCCCATGGCCCTGGCCGCCTGCAGCAACTGCTCGAAGTGGGCGCGCGCGGCCGGGTAGTTCCCGCGCGAACGCTCGGACAGGCCCAGCGCCCAGTGCAGCTCGCCGCGCAGGCGCGGATCCCCGGCGAAGGCGCCGGCCTGTAGCAGCGGTTGCAGCAGTTGCAGGCTCTCCTCCTGGCGCCCCTGCTCGCCGCGCAGCTGGCCGAGCTTGAGGGTGGCCAGCTGCCGCGCCGGCTCGCCCGCGCCGCGCGCGTGCTCCATCGCGCTGGCGCAGGCGTCCTCGGCTGCATCGATGCGGCCGCCGATGCGGTACACGTCGCACAGCGTGGTTTCGACCTGGACCAGCCCGGCAGGATCGCCGATGCCGCCAGCAAGCGAATACGCGCGCGCCTTCTCCAGGTGGGTGATGGCGCGGTCGTGGGCGTCCTGGGCGAAGTAGATGCTGCCGAGCATGCCGTGCACGGCGGCGGCGGCCAGCGGATCGGACTGCAGGCGTCCGTCCACGCGCGAAGCAGCGCGGTCGACCGCGGCGCGGATCCCGCTGGCGGTGGCGCGGCTGCTGCGGCTGTCGTACGGGTCGGCCTGGCCGAGGATGTCGCGGGTGACGAAGGCCAGCATCGCCTCGCGCTGGGCGGTGGCGGTCTCGGCCTGGTGCCGGCGGCGCTCGGATTCCAGGTACATCCAGCCGGTGGCGAGCAGTCCCGCGCCCAAGGCCAGGGTCACCGCCAGGCCGAACCGGCGGCGGCGCAGCTCGCGCCGGCGCCGCCATGCCTGCAACCGGGCCTGCAGCGCCTGCTCGCGGGCGGCGCGGCGTCCGGCGCGGCGTGCCTCCAGTCCGCGCAGGCGGGCGCCGAGGGTGCGCGCATCGAGGGTGCGGCGGCGCGGATCGGTGGCCGCGGCCAGGGCGATGTCCTCGCGCAGCAGCGGATCGGCGATGCGTGCTTCCCAGCCCGGACCCAGCGCGCCGCGCAGGTCTCCGGACAGCAGCTGGAACACCAGCACGCCCAGGGCGTAGACGTCCGAACGCTGGGTCGCCGCGTCGCCGGCAGCCACTTCGGGCGCGATGTACAGCAGGCTGCCGGTGGCCAGCGGATCGAGGCTGCCCTGGCCGGGAGCACTGCCGGAAGCCGGGGCCTCGCCCGGCAGCGCCGGCGCCAGCGCCTCGCCGGCGCCGAGGTCGGCCAGCACCACGCGCAGCCCGCGCTCGTCCTCGACCGGGTAGAGGTTCTCCGGCTTCAGGTCGCGGTGGATGATGCCCAGGTCGTGGATCGCGGCCACCGCCTCGCACAGGGACACGCACAGGGACAGGCGGGTGGCTTCGTCCAGGGTCGCCGCGCCAGCGCGGGCGCGTACCCACTCCAGCAGGTTGCCCCCGGGGAAGTACGGCAGCTCCAGCCAGCAGGGGGGCTCCTCCAGGTTCCAGCCCAGCACCGGTGCGACATGGGCCTGCCCAGGTATCGCCTCGTGGATGTAGCGCGCCAGCGCGACCTCGCGGCGCAGCCCGCGCAGGCCGGCCTCGTCGCGGGCCAGTTTCAGCACCCGCTCGCCGTGGACCGGGGAGCGGGCGAGCCAGGTCACCCCGCTGCCGCCCTCCCCGAGGGGACGCACCAGGGTCCAGCTGGCCTCGCCGGGGAGGGTGTCGCCGCCCTCCGGCTGGCGGGGCGCCGCGCGATCGGAACCGGTGGAGGCGGGCTCGAAGCGCGCCCGGCAGGCCAGGCGGTAGCCGTAGCCATGCACCGCACGGACCTCGGCCGCATCGCCCAGGGCCGCGCGCAGGCGGCTGACCGCCTTGGCCAGGGAGTTCTCGGCCACCATCCGTCCAGGCCAGCCGGCCTCGAGCAGTTCGTCCTTGGTGACCACCTCGCCGGCATGGCGCAGCAGCAGGCGCAGGATCTGCAGGCTGCTGCGGTCGAGCGCGCGCGCGCTGCCCGCCACCTCCAGGCGGCCCTCCGTCTCGTGCAGCCCGGCCTCGCCGAACCGCCATACCCCTGGAGCAGGCCGGGGACCGGCTTGCTGCATGACTTGCTCCCCTTACATGGCCGGCGCCGCAACTCCCTGTTTCTACGGCGGCGGGAGCCGGGTCTTTAGCCATCCGGTCATAACTATTCAGGATTTTTCCGCGCCCGGCAAAGAACCCGGCATGGGCCTGCGGCACGGTGCTGCCCATGGGGACGGCCTCGGTGCCGTCCCGGCCGGTACGCAGGTGAGCAGGGGAGCCATCAGCGCGGACAGGTCCCGGATCCGCTGGGGGGCGGACCCGGGACCAATAGACAGGGATGTCCAGGGACGGCGCCGGGCGAAGGATCGCTCCGGCGCCGTGCCTCTTCCTGGCTTCCGTCCTGCCTGGCGCCACGCACGGGGGGCACGCGGCGGCGCTCCCGTCGCCCGATCTTCCGGCCGGCCAGCGCTGATTACTGCAGCGAAGGGGGGGAGCGTCATGAAAGCGAAGGTGATGGCATGCATGCTGGCCATGGTCTGCCTGTGGCTGGCCGGTTGCGCCTCGGCGCCCACGCTGGGCCTGGCCGACACATCGGGGTTCGACGGCCGCGGCGCCACGGTGCTGGTCGAGTACGCACTGGCGTCGGAAGGCCAGGTGGCGGCCGACAAACGCGAGGCGACGCGGCGCGCCAGGGTGGATGAAGTCCACAGGTTGCTGGCCGCCCAGGGGTTCCAGCCCGTTTCCAGCGGCGACGCCAGCTTCCAGGTCCGCATCGTCGAGGGGGAGGCCCAGGAAGTGACCGGCGAATGGACCGGCTCGCTGGGCGCCACCGTCGCCCTGATCACCCTGGGGGTGGTGCCGGCGGTGTTCGATTACCGCGCCGTGTTCCGCTACGAACTGTGGGCGGATGGACGGCAGGTCCATGCCCTCGATACCCCGGCCAGCTGGAAGGAACCGGTAGGACTGGTATCGCTCTGCTCCACCCTCAGCCGCTCGGAGGCGGCCAGGGAAAAGGCGCGGCTCGGCAGCCACGACAGCGTCATCCGCCTCTGGATCGACCAGGGGTCGTTCGAATGAACGGGCGCGGCTTCCTGCGCATGGGCGCAGGCGCGGCGCTGCTGGCCATCCCGGTGCTGGCAGTGGCCGGCCGCTACCAGCCCGAGGAGAAATGGCTCGCCGCCGCGCGCGCCGAGCAGCCGTTCCTGCCTTATCGCCTGGGCGTGGTCGAGTACGAGGGCGGCGCCAGCGCGGAGTGGCTGGAGTACATGGGCGACCTGCGCGCGGCGCTGCGTGGCTCCAACTACTTCCAGCGCGAGGACGCGCCGCGCCTGCGCCTGCGGATCGGGCGCGCAACCGCGGTTGGCGACGTCAATTCCGAAAGCGGCTGCAAGACCACACCCGGCTCGCTGGCGGTGACCTACCGCTTCCTCGACGGCGAGCAGGAGGTCAGCCAGATGACCATCGAGACGCCGGCGCCGATGAAGGGTTCCAGCGACAACTTCGACGCTGCCATGGCCGGCAACCTCAAGTACCTGCTGCTGGAGCTGCGCAGGGACGATCCGTCCTTCGCCGCGCGCGCCAGCGAGCTGGAAGCCGGCCTGCAGCGCCAGCTGGGCAAGGGTTCGACCATCGGCTGCAAGTTCGGCAACGCCCTGGCCAAGGGCTTCGTCGCCACCGTCGAAGGCGCGGTCGCGGTGGTCAAGGGCGTCGGCGAGGTCGCGGGCGGGGTCTTGGAAGTGGCGGCCAGCCCGGAGTTCCAGAGCACGCTCAACACGACCATGGCCGAGTACCAGCAACAGCAGGCGCAACAGCAGGCCTATGCGCAGAGCCTCAATGCCCAGGCCGAGGCGGCGCGCCAGCAGCGCGAGGCCCAGCAACAGGCACAGGCGCGGCAACGCGCGAGCGAGCAGGCGGCGCAGCAGCAGGCCGGGCGGGACGCCTTGGCGCGACAGCTGGCCGAGGGCATCGCCTATCGCAACCAGCAGCTGGCGAAGACCACCGACGCTGCCACCCGGCAACGGTTGATGGCCGACAACGAGGCCGCGCTGCGCACCGCCGCGCAGATGGGCATGCATGCCCAGGTCGACATCATGGCCACGCGCTCCACCCAGGCCGGCTTCGACCAGGCCCGGGCGCAACGCGAGGCCGACGACCAGGCCGAGCGGCAGCGCATTGCCGAGCAGGCCCGCCTGCAGCGCGAACGCGAGGCGCAGCAGCGTGCCGAGCAGCAGCGCCTGGCCCAGGAGCAGGCGGCCGCCGAACGCAGGCGCAAGGAGGAGGAGGCGCGTCTGGCGCGCGAGCGCGAGGCGGAGCAGCGCCGGCTGGCGAACGAACAGGCCGAACGCGCGAAGAA
Organism: Pseudoxanthomonas suwonensis 11-1; assembly: GCF_000185965.1. Taxonomy (NCBI): domain Bacteria; kingdom Pseudomonadati; phylum Pseudomonadota; class Gammaproteobacteria; order Lysobacterales; family Lysobacteraceae; genus Pseudoxanthomonas; species Pseudoxanthomonas suwonensis. Next base: position 3,208,716 of record NC_014924.1, on the reverse strand, counting down.
GGAGGCGTGGCAGTCCTACCTGGCGGCCAACAAGCGCGGCATCCGCCTGGGGGCCAAGCAGTGCGACGGCAAGGACAAGCCGTACCGGCTGGTCGGCGACCGCCCCGCGGTGTCGCTGCCGCAGGTGATCAACTACTACTCGTCCTGCATCTCGGTGCGCTACGAGGCGCGCTGCCCCGGCACCCCGCGCGGCTCGGGGATCCAGGCCACCCAGTACAACTTCACCGGCATGGGCCTGGGCTGCCTGTCGGCCGAGTCGTTGATGCCGCAGCGGCTGGCCTGCGCCGACAGCGAGGTGATCGTCGAGGCGCTGGACGTGACCGGCTGCAGCTGAGCCCCCCACGCGGGTCGCCGCCGGCTCAGTCGGCCGGCGGCGGCTCGGCCTCGGCGGGGCGGACCGCTTCCGGGCTCACCCGCTCGATGGTGTGGCGCAGCTCGCGGCCGAGGATCATCTTCGCGTCCTTGGCCCACAGGTCCAGGCGCTCGTCGAACAGCAGCTTGCTGTTCTGGTCCGGCCATACCAGGCGCATCTCGCGCAGCTTCTGGATGAAGCCGCGGAACAGGCTCCTGTCGAAGAACTCCGGGGCCGCCGGCGCGTACAGCAGGCTCAGGCGCTGCGCCGCCAGCTGGCACAGGCTTTCCAGCTCGGCCGCGCCGAGCGTGCCGGGGCCGTTCTTCACCAGCACCGAGATGGCGATGTAATAGCGCTCGAACGCCTGCTGCAGGGTGTGGCCGATCGCGCGCAGGCGGAACACCTCGTCGCTCTGGCCCTGGCTGCGCTGCAGGATGCCGCCTTCCTCGTCGCTGGTCTGCGACAGCAGGCCCTCGCGCACGAACACGTCGGCGATCCGCTCGATCCGCGCGGCGAACTCGTCCTCGTCCCACGGCAGGAACAACTCGGCCTGCAGGAACGGATACACGGTGCGGCCCAGCCGCACCAGGGTGCGCCGGCTCATGCGCCGGTTGTGCTGGAAGCAGCAGGCGATCCACGACGACGGGGTGAACAGGTGTGCCACGTTGTTGCGGAAATACGACAGCAGCACCGCGGTGTCGTCGTCCACGGTCAGCACGTCGCCCAGCGGATGCGGGATGCGGTTGAGCACGCCGATCTCCTCGCCGTGGGCGATGATCTCCTCCGGCGTGTGCGGCGTGACCGTGGTGCGGTCCGAGTACGGCAGCTCCGCCAGCAGGGTCTTGGACAGGGCGATCTGCGCCAGCAGGTCGCGCTCGCCCATGGCGTGCTTGGGCGTGGACAGCAGGGCCAGCGCCAGCAGGTTGATCGGGTTGACGTCGGCGGCGCCGTTGATGCGCACCTGGATGTGCTGGGCCAGGACGTCGACGGTGTCGGCCAGCCACGACGGCTTCTCGTCCTCCGCCAGCGGGCGGCCGTCCCATTCCGGGGCGTGGCTGGACAGCACCTCGCCCAGCCGGATCGGCTCGCCGAAGTTCACCACCACCTGGCCGTAGTTGCTGCGCAGCACCTTGGGGATGCCCCACAGCAGCGACCAGATCGACTCCTTCTCCTTGGGCTTGCCCGACAGCTCGTCCAGGTAGCTGTTGCCCTCCATCAGCTTCTCGTAGCCGATGTACACCGGCTGGAACAGCACCGGGCGGATGGGCTGGCGCAGGTAGGCGCGCACGGTCATGGCGATCATGCCGCCCTTGGGCTGCAGCAGCCGGCCGGTGCGCGAGCGCCCGCCCTCGATGAAGTACTCCAGCGAGTAGCCGCCGGACACCAGCTGCGCCACGTACTCGGTGAACACCGCCGAGTACAGCGGGTTGCCGCGGAAGCTGCGGCGCATGAAGAACGCACCGCCCTTGCGCAGGATGGTGCCCACCACCGGCAGGTTGAGGTTGATGCCCGCGGCGATGTGCGGCGGGACGATGCCGCGTTCGTACAGCAGGTACGACAGCAGTAGGTAGTCCATGTGGCTGCGGTGGCAGGGCACGTAGACCACTTCGTGGCCGGGCGCGACCTCCTTCAGGCGGTCCAGGTGGTGGACCAGCACGCCGCGGTAGATCTTGTTCCACACCGGGGTGAGGATGAAACTGGCCGAACGCACCACCGGGTGCGAGTAGTCGGCCGCGATCTCCCACGCATAGGCATGGGCCTTCTTCCAGGCCTCGGCCGGGCGGGTGTTGTCGCGGCGGGCCTGGTCGGCGATGGCTTCGCGCACGGTGTCGGCGGCCAGCACCTTGTCCACCAGCAGGCGCCGGGTCGACAGGTCGGGGCCGATGATCGCGGCACGGATCCGGCGGAAGTGCGCACGCAGCACGCGCTGCAGCTTGCGCACGGTGCGCTCCGGCGGCAGGCCCTCGTCCACGCTCTCGCGCAGCGAGATCGGGTCGGCGAAGCGCACCAGGGTGTCGCGGCCGTTGAGCAGCAGCGCCAGCAGGCGGCGGAAACGGCCGACGATGGCCCAGTTCTCCGAGAACAGCACCGAGAACCAGCCGCTGTGCCGGTCAGGGGCGCGGCCGACGAAGATCGAGACCGGCACCAGGCGCACGTCCAGCGCCGGGTCGGCGCGATGCGCCTGGAGCAGGCGCGCCAGCGAATCGGAATGGGTGCGCGAGCTCGGGCGCTGGTCCGGGATCAGCGGACTGACGTTGCGGCGCGACAGCGCCACGTAGGCGCGGCGCCGGCCCAGCGGGTCGCCGGCCAGCGGCACCAGCGGCGAGGGCAGGCCGGCCTGGCGGCAGGCCTTGTCCAGGATCAGGGCATTGGAGAGGCCGTAGTCCTCCAGCACGTAGCAGACCGGGCGCTCGTCCTGCGGCAGCTGCGCCGGCTCGAGCTTCAGATCCAGCCACGGATCGACCACCCAGCCGAGCAGGCGCGCCCACAGCGGCCGGCGCGCCTGCGGGCGCGGGGCGATGGGCTGGCGCGGTGGCTCGCCCGTGGGCTGGGTCTGGCCGGCTTCGCCGGTCGGAGGCGTGGCCGGGGCCTGGGAGCCGTCGGTGCCGGGGCCCGGGAAGGGCAGGGGGTTCTGTTCTGGCATTGGGCGATTATCGCCCACCCGGGTTCGGAGTCGCTGACGGCGGGGTCGGCAGGGGCTCGAGCCCGGCTTCGGCTTCGACCCCGGCCTCCGCCTCGGCCTCGGCTGCCGCCTGGGCGGCCTCGATGATCCGCGCGGCCTCCTCGAGGTAGCCGTCCAGGTACCAGTGGCCGTCGACCCGGGTCAGGCGCAGGGTGGTGTCGATCTCGCGCCCGGCCAGCGGATAGTGCAGGCGCACGGTGGCGTGGTCGCCCTTCTCCTCGACCAGGCCGGTGCGCAGGTCGACCAGGCTGCTGTCCAGGTCCAGGCCGTAGTCGGCGGTGGTTGCCTTCACCGCGGCCAGGAACGGGCCCAGGCGCTGCAGGCTGCCCTCCATGCCGGCCGCGCGCAGGGCCTCCTCGCTGCCCAGCCCGGCCTCGCGGGCGGCCGCGGCCAGGCGCTCGATCGCGGCATGGCCCCTGGTGCGGTCGCCCAGCGGGGCCTGGCCGGCCCAGGCGCCCAGCGCCTCGACGGTCTGCACGTAGTGGGCGCGCTCCTCGTCGCTGTAGCCCTCCTGCTGGCGCAGGTACTGCACGCCGAAGAGGGCCAGCGAGCGTGCGGCCTCGCGCAGGGCCGCGTCCTGTCCGGCGAGCTGGGAGTCGAACAGGCGGCGCAGGTCGGTTTCCGAGCCGGGCCCGCCGAGGGTCGCCATCAGCGACGGCAGCTGTTCGTCCAGCGGCAGCTCGGTGATCGGCCAGCGGCTGCGGTCCCGGTCCCAGGCCTGGGCCAGGGCGGCGTGGGTGGCCGGCGGCACGGCGTCGCGGGCGAAGGCCGCCAGGTCGTTGTGCTGCAGGTGCACGGCCAGCTGCCGCACGGCGCCGGCCGGCTCGCTGGCGGCGCCCGGCAGTTCCCCGTCCGTGCCCGGCTCCTGGCGGCAGGCGGCCAGCAGCAGGAGCATGGCCGGCAGCAGCCACGGGCGCGCGCGGGACAGGGATCGGGCGAGGCTCGATCGTTGCATGCGGTCTGGTCCTGGGTCCCCTTGGCCCCGAGTGTCGCCGCTGCGGGGCCGCGACGGCAACGTCCACATACAAAACGGGGAGGCCGAAGCCTCCCCCAATCCGGCAATGCCGGAGGACATCGTGTTGTGGCACGGCGCCGGCAGGACCCGGCTGCTGGCGACTGTAGTCCCGGCGTGAAGCTAATGCAATACCTTTGTTAAATATTGCAAGTAGCTGATTTTATTTGATCGAGTCGCGAATCTGCTGCTGGATCAGGGCCGCGGCGGCGGCCGGATCGGCGGCATTGCGGATCGGGCGGCCGACCACGATGGCGTCGGCGCCGGCGGCAAAGGCCTCGGCCACGCCCACGCTGCGCTTCTGGTCGTCGCCGCCACCGCCGTCCGGGCGGATGCCGGGACACACGATCGAGAACCCGGCGCCGGTGGCGCGGCGGATCGGACCGGCCTCGCGACCGGAGGCGATCACCCCGTCGATGCCGGCGGCCTGGGCCGCGAGCGCGCGCTGGACCACCACCTGTTCCGGTTCGCCGTCGATGCCCATGGCGCGCAGGTCGTTGCCGTCCATCGAGGTCAGCACGGTCACCGCCAGCAGGCGCATGTCGGAATTGGTATTCGCCTCGGCGGCCGCCTGCATCATCGCCGGGTGCCAGCCGTGGATGGTGCAGTAGTCCACCTTCCAGCGGCCCAGGCCACGGATGACGCCGGCCACGGTGGCCGGGATGTCGAAGAACTTCAGGTCCACGAACACCCGCTTGCCGCGCTGCCCGAGCAGGTCCAGCACGTCGAAGTACTCGCCGGAGGCCAGCAGCTCCATGCCGATCTTGTAGAAGCGGACGCTGTCGCCGAGGCGGTCGATCCACTCCACGGCCTCGGCGCGGCCGGGTACGTCCAGGGCGAAGATCAGGCGCTCCTCCGGCGCCAATTGCAGCGGGGCGCGACTCACGGCGCGGTCTCCAGCGCGGCGCGCTTGGCGGCGCGGCGGGCGTCGCGCGGCTGCTTCCAGTTGTTGTCGAACAGCGCCGGCTCCCAGCCGCCGTAGGTCGGGTTGGGCAGCATCCACCAGCGGCTGCCGAACCACTCGCCATGGCGGTCGAGCAGGGCCTGGCGGCCGGCGGGGCTGTTGTCCTCGATCTTGAGGAAGTCGCCGAGCTGGTCGCCGAACTGCATCAGCACCCGGTACCTGCGACTGGCCAGGCGGCGGCGGCAGTCCTTCTCGCTGCCGTGCTGCTCGCAGCCGGGCACCTTCAGGCCCAGGCCCAGGAACACGTCGTCTCCCTCGACCGGCAGGCCCTCGGCGCGCAGGTTGTCCAGGGTGGCCTCGGTCAGGTGCACGGCACGGTTGGAGATGTAGACCAGGGTGACGCCGCGGGCGTTGGCGGCGCGGGCGAACTCGACCACGCCGGGCACGGCGCGGGCCTTGCGCTCCTCGACCCAGGCGTCCCAGGTCGAATCGCTGTACTCGGCGCCGTCGCGCACCAGGCGGGCCTGGTAGGGCGAGTTGTCGAGCACGGTCTCGTCGATGTCCAGCACCACCGCCGGCTTGAGCTGCGGGCCGCTGCCCTCGCGCTCCTCCTCGACCAGCGCGTTCCACCGCGGGTCGGCCAGCGCCGCATCCAGCTTGTCGGTGGCGGCGCGGTAGGCCTGCTCCAGCAGGGCGCGGTATTCGGTCGAACGCTGCACCCACAGCACCGCATTGAGGTTGTCGTCGGCGGGCACCGCCGCGGTGGCGGGTGCGGCGGGCGGGGCTTCGGGCCGCACCGGCTGGCAGGCGGCGAGCGCCAGCGCGAACAGGGCGGCGCAGATCGGGGCAGGACGCATGGGGCGGACTCGCAACGGCAAACGCGCATTCTAGCGGCTCGCCGGGCGGGTTCAGGCGGCAGGCAGCCGCAGCAGCAGGTCGGTGGGGCCGACGTCTACGCCCAGCTGGTGGAACAGCGTGGTGGCCTGGCCGCGGTGGTGGGCCTGGTGGTTGAAGAAATGCAGCAGCAGGTGCGACAGCCGCCGCCCGTGCGGCTGGCCGGCCATGTTGCGATAGGCGATGGCGCGTTCGAGGTCGTGCGGCTGCAAGGCCGCGATCCAGTCGGCGATCGCCTGGTCCAGCAGTTGCCGGCGCTCCCACCAGGCGTGCAGGTCGGCGCAGGCGGCCTCGTCCAGGCGCCGGGGCACGGGCAGGTCGGCGAGCGGGCGCAACGCGCGCCAGTGGCCCGGGTCGTTGCCGGCGAACCGCTGCAGCCAGATCGTGTCGGCCACCACCAGGTGGTTGAGGGTGCCGAGGATGGAGCCGAAGAACGCCCCGCGAGGCTCGGCCAGCCCGCCTTCCGGGAGGCGCAGGGCCGCCACGTGCAGGGAGGCGTTCATCCACCGGTTGTAATCGGCCAGCAGGGCGAAGTGGTCGCGCATGTCTCGATCCCCGGGGCGGGGCCAAAGCTTCGCATGCACGGGTCCGCCGCCGCCCGTGGTCCGGAGCCGTGGACTGCGCTGCCCCCGCCGTCATCCCTTCCGGTCCATACGCACCCGCAGCATGCGCGCGTGGTCGGATCGTGGTAGAAAGCGCAAATGATACCGCTAACTTGATGCCCGGCCGGGGCTTCGCACCCGACCGGGCCAAGTCGTGGCCGAAGCCTTTGTTGCGCTGCAACAAGCCTTTGCTGGCGGGACCTTGGCGACGTTTTCGCGCACTGGAGCGCTCCATGACCACTGCCCCGGCAATACGTTCCAACCCGCGGCCCCTGGGCTGCCCGTCCGCGCACGGGGTGCGCGCATGAGCCTGTACGTCGGCCTGGATGTAGGCACCCAGAGCGTCAAGCTGGTCGCCTACGACCCGGACGCGCGCCAGGTCGCGGCCACCAGCGGCCACGCCCTGGAGCTGGCCGCCGGTGACGACGGCAGCCGCGAACAGCGCGCCGAGTGGTGGATCGAGGCGATCCGCAGCTGCTTCGCCCAGCTGGATCCGGCCCTGCGCGAGCGCGTGGTCGCCATCGGCGTGTCCGGCCAGCAGCACGGCTTCGTGCCGCTGGACCGCGACGGCAACGTGCTGGCCCCGGCCAAGCTGTGGTGCGACACCAGTACCGCGGCCGAGTGCGACCTGATCATGGACGCCGTCGGCGGCGCCGCGCGCAGCATCGAACTGGCCGGCAACCCGATCCTGGTCGGCTACACCGCCTCCAAGCTGCCGTGGACCCGTATCCACCGCTCGCAGGCATACGCGCAGCTGGCCTCGATCATGCTGCCGCACGACTACGTCAACTTCTGGCTCACCGGCGAACGCTGGATGGAGTGCGGCGACGCCTCCGGCACCGGCTGGCTGGACGTGCGCAACCGCCACTGGTCGGAGGAGATGCTGCGCGCCACCGATCCGGACCGCGACCTGGGCGCGCTGCTGCCGCCGCTGGTCGAGGCCGATGCCACCTTCCCGATCGCCGCGCACATCGCCGATGCCCTGGGCCTGCCGCGCAACGTGCGCGTCTCGGCCGGCGGTGGCGACAACATGATGGCCGCCATCGGCACCGGCAACGTGACCCAGGGCGTGCTGAGCATGAGCCTGGGCACCTCCGGCACGCTGTTCGCGTACTCGGACCGCGCCATGGTCGATGACGCCGGCCGCTGGGCCGCGTTCTGCGACTCCACCGGCGGCTGGCTGCCGCTGATCTGCACCATGAACTGCACCGTCGCCACCGAGGCGGTGGGCAAGCTGTGCAGCTTCTCGACCAAGGAGGGCGACGCCCTGCTGGCCGGCACCCGCCCGGGCGCCGAGGGCCTGCTGATGCTGCCGTTCCTCAATGGCGAGCGCACCCCGAACCTGCCCAACGGCCGCGGCAGCCTGTTCGGCATGACCGCGACCAACTTCACCGTGGCCAACCTCTATCGCGCGGCGATGGAAGGCGCGGTGTACAGCCTCAAGAACGGCTACGACGCCTTCGTCGACGCCGGCATGCGCTTCGAGGCCATCCGCCTGACCGGCGGTGGCAGCCACAGCGCGGTATGGCGACAGATGGTCGCCGACGTATTCGGCCTGCCGGTGGACGTGCCCGAGCAGGCCGAGGGCGCTGCCTTCGGCGCCGCCCTGCAGGCCCTGTGGGCCACCACCCGTGCCCAGGGCGGCAATGCCGACCTGGCCGCGCTGGCGGCCGCGCACGTACGCCTGGAGCCGCGCCTGTCGGCGCATCCGCACGCCGAGGCAACGGCCGCGTACGCGGCCCAGTACGCCCGCTTCCTTTCCCACCTCGACGCGATCCGGCCGCTGTACGCCTGACGCATCCCAGCTGCACGAACTCCCAAACGGAACCCCGAAAATGAGCAAGCCTTTCATCGGCGCCACCGAATACTTCCCCGGCATCGGCGCGATCCCCTACGAAGGTCCGGATTCTGACAACCCGCTGGCGTTCAAGGTCTACGACGCCAACAAGGTGATCGGCGGCAAGACCATGCGCGACCACCTGCGCTTCGCGGTCTGCTACTGGCACACCTTCTGCAACGCCGGCGCCGACCCGTTCGGACCGGGCACCCGCGCCTTCCCGTGGGAGAAGGGCAACGCGATGGCCACCGCCGAGGCGAAGGTCGACGCCGCGTTCGAGTTCTTCACCAAGCTGGGCGTGCCTTACTGGTGCTTCCACGACGTCGACCTGGCGCCGGACGCCGACGACATCGACACCTACCAGAAGAACCTCAAGCACCTCGTCGGCCTGGCCAAGGAGCGCCAGAACGCCACCGGCATGAAGCTGCTGTGGGGCACCGCGAACCTGTTCTCGCACCCGCGCTACATGAACGGCGCGTCCACCAACCCGGATTTCAACGTCGTCGCGCGCGCCGCGGTGCAGGTCAAGGCCGTGCTGGACGCCGTGGTCGAGCTGGACGGCGAGCACTACGTGTTCTGGGGCGGCCGCGAGGGCTACGCCACCCTGCACAACACCAACATGAAGCGCGAGCTGGCGCACTTCGCCCGCTTCCTGACCGCTGCCCGCGACTACGGCCGCAGCATCGGCTTCAAGGGCCAGTTCTTCATCGAGCCCAAGCCGATGGAGCCGATGAAGCACCAGTACGATTTCGACAGCGCCACCGTCGCCGGCTTCCTGAAGGAGCACGGCCTGGAGAAGGACTTCTCGCTGAACATCGAGGCCAACCACGCCACCCTGTCCGGCCACACCTTCGAGCACGACCTGCAGGTCGCTTCGGACCACGGCCTGCTGGGCAGCATCGACGCCAACCGCGGCAACGCGCAGAACGGCTGGGATACCGACCAGTTCCCGACCGACCTGTACGACACCGTCGGCGCCATGATGGTGGTGCTGCGCCAGGGCGGCCTGGTCGGCGGCCTGAACTTCGACGCCAAGCCGCGTCGCGAGTCGACCGACATGGAGGACCTGTTCATCGCCCACATCGGTGGCATGGACGCGTTCGCCAAGGGCCTGGAAGTCGCCCACGCCCTGCTCAATGACTCGCCGTGGGAGACCTGGCGCAAGGAGCGTTACGCCAGCTTCGACTCCGGCGACGGCAAGGCCTTCGAGGAAGGCAAGCTGGGCCTGGCCGACCTGGCCTCGCTGGCCGCCAAGATCGGCGAGCCGAAGCAGACCAGCGGCAAGCAGGAGCGTTACGAGAACCTGCTGAACCAGTACCTGCTGCGTCGCTGACGCGAAACGAGCCGGGGCGCCCGCGCCCCGGCGACCGCGCCGCGCCCGCCAGCCGCATCACGGCGGGCGCGCGGATTCTCGAGGGAGGGGCCCCCGATGGCGGTTATTGAAAACACGCAGACCGGCACGACGAACATCGAAGCCGGCGGCGAGAACACGCGTTTCATCATCCTGATCAGCCTGGTGGCCACCATCGGTGGCTTCCTGTTCGGCTACGACAGCGGCGTGATCAACGGTACGGTCGACGGCCTGACCGCGGCGTTCAAGTCCGACGCGGCGGTGACCGGTTTCAACGTCGCCTCGATGCTGCTGGGCTGCGCGGTCGGCGCCTGGTTCGCCGGCACCCTGGCCGACCGCTACGGCCGCCGCACGATGCAGCTGTGGGCGGCGGTGTTCTTCATCGTCTCGGCCTGGGGCTCGGGCATCGCCACCTCCTCGGCCGAGTTCGTGGTCTACCGCGTGCTCGGTGGCCTGGCGGTAGGTGCGGCCAGCGTGATGTCGCCGGCCTACATCGCCGAGGTCGCCCCGGCGCGCTACCGCGGCCGCCTGGCCACGGTGCAGCAGATCGCGATCATCTCCGGCCTGTTCTTCTCGTTCCTGAGCAACTGGTGGCTGGCCGGCCATGCCGGCGCCTCGACCGCGGTGCTGTGGTGGGACTACGAGGCCTGGCGCTGGATGTTCTGGGCCGAGCTGGCCCCGGCCTTCCTGTTCCTGGGCGCGCTGTTCTTCATCCCCGAGAGCCCGCGCTACCTGGTGGCCCGTGGCCTGAAGGACAAGGCGGCCAAGGTGCTGGCGCGGCTGTACGGCGAGCAGGGCGGGGCGCGCAAGCTGGCCGAGATCGACGCCTCGCTGGCGGCCGACCACCACCGTCCGCGCCTGTCGGACCTGATCAGCAAGGCCACCGGCAAGGTGCGGCCGATCGTGTGGGTGGGTATCGGCCTGGCCACGTTCCAGCAGCTGGTGGGCATCAACGTGGTGTTCTACTACGGCGCGGTGCTGTGGCAGGCGGTGGGCTTCTCGGAGAACGACGCGCTGCTGATCAACGTGCTGTCCGGCGCGCTGAGCATCGGTGCCTGCCTGGTGACGATCGTGCTGGTGGACAAGGTCGGTCGCAAGCCGCTGCTGTGGGTGGGTTCGGCGGGCATGGCGGTGACCCTGGGCATCGTGGCCTGGGCGTTCTCCACCGGCACCCTGGACGCGGCCGGCAAGCTGCAGCTGCCGGGGCAGATGGGCCTGGTGGCGCTGGTGGCGGCCAACGCCTACGTGGTGTTCTTCAACGCCTCGTGGGGCCCGGTGATGTGGGTGATGCTGGGCGAGATGTTCCCCAACCAGATCCGCGGCTCGGGCCTGGCGGTGGCGGGCCTGGCGCAGTGGGTGGCGAACTTCGTCATCACCTGGACCTTCCCGATGCTGCTGGCCGGCATCGGCCTGGCGGCGGCCTACGGCCTGTACGCGGCGGCGGCGGTGCTGTCGGTGTTCTTCGTGCTGCGCTTCGTCCGCGAAACCCGCGGGCGCGAGCTGGAGCAGATGGAAGGATGACGGGGATGGGTGGCGGCCCCGTCTCAGTCCTGGCTGGCCGGCGGGGCCACCGAGTCCCGCCTCACCAGTTCGTGGGCCACGACGTGGTCGACGACCATGTGCACGTCCTTCTCCTTGCGGTTGATCGCGCGCACCAGGATGTCCATGGCCGAATCGGCCATGGACGCGATCGGCTGCCGCACCGTGCTCAGCTCGGGCCACACGGTGGTGGCCGCGGAGGTGTCGTCGTAGCCGACCACCGAGAGGTCGCGCGGCACTTCCAGGCCGCGCCGGTGCGCGACCGAGACCACGGCCGCGGCCATGTCGTCGTTGCTGGCGAAGATCGCGGTCGGCGGCTTCCTGCGCGCGAGCAGCTTCTCCGCCGCCTCCAGTCCGGAGCGGTAGGTGAAGTAGCCCTGCTGGACCAGGCCGCTGTCCAGGCTGATGCCGGCCGTGGCCAGCGCCGCCTGGAAACCCTCGAATCGCCGCGTGCTGGCGGTCTGGTTCGGGTGGCCCTTGATGAAGCCGATCCGGGTGTGGCCCAGCGACAGGAGGTACTCGGTGATCTCGCGGCCGGCGCGGAAATCGTCGATGCGCACGTGCGAGACGTCGTCGCCGAAGCGGGCCGAGGCCAGTGCGACCACCGGCACGTCGGCGGCCACCAGTTCGGCCACCACGCCCTTGGATTCGCACAGCGGCGGCGGCAGCAGCACGCCGGCGACGCTGCGCCCGAGGGCGCGGGCGGCGCTGCGCTCGGCCTCGGCGCTGAGTCCGTCCCAGCTGTCGACGACCAGCTGCACCGCGCAGCGCGCCGCGCCCCGCAGGGCGCCGACCAGCAGCTCGCTGAGGTAGGCACCCGACGGGTTGGTGTAGATCAGCGCTATCCGCGTGCCCTGCGCGGCGGCCAGCGAGCGTGCCGCCAGGTTGGGCGTGTAGCCGAGTTCGCGCACCGCGCGCATGACCTGCTCGCGGGTGGCCGGACGCACGTTGGCGTTGCCGTTGATCACCCGCGACACCGTCATCGGCGAGACTTCGGCCGCGGCGGCCACTTCATGGATGGTGACTGCACGCCCCTTGCGGCGCGCCGACTTGCTGGTAGTGGCCAAATCCTTCTCTCCCGACGGACTGCGGCGCGCGTGCGCCCTGCGGTTCCCTTTGCGCTCGCACGGGGTCTGTGGCCCCGCGAAACCAAGGTGTAACGAAGTGATATCGATAGCACGAACCGCCCCCCCACGACATCCTGCCGCCTCCCGTGGCCTCCCGGCCCTGCTGCTCATGCTGCTGGCCTGGACCTTCGCGCTGCCGGCGCTGGCCGAGGACGGCTACGACCTGTGGCTGCGCTACAAGCCGCTGCCGGAGGCCCAGGCCAGGCAGTACCGGGAGCTCGGCGCCGAGCTGGTGGCCCCGGTGCAGACTCCGACCCAGCAGGCGGCGCGCGACGAACTGGTGCGTGGCCTTGGCGGCCTGCTGGGGCGTGAGCCGGCGCAGGCGGCGGCTGTACGCCGCAATGGCGCGCTGGTGGTCGGTACCCCCGCCTCGGTGCCGCAGCTGGCCTCGCTGCAGGGCGACCTCGAAGGCCTGGGCGAGGAGGGCTACCTGATCCGCGAGGCCCGCATCGACGGGCGCAAGGCCACCGTGGTCGCCGCCAACAGCGACGTCGGCGCGCTGTACGGCAGCTTCCACCTGCTGCGGCTGGTGCAGTCCGGAGAGCCGCTGGCCGGCGTGGACGTGCGCGAGTCGCCCAGGGTCAAGCTGCGCGTGCTCAACCACTGGGACAACCTGGACCGCTACGTAGAGCGTGGCTATGCCGGGGAATCGATCTGGGACTGGCACAGGCTGCCGGACTGGCTGGATCCGCGCTACACCGACTACGCCCGCGCCAATGCCTCGATCGGCATCAACGGCACCGTGCTCAACAACGTCAATACAAGCGCCCAGGCTTTGACACCGCTGTACCTGGAAAAGACGGCGGCGCTGGCCTCGGTGTTCCGCGCGTACGGCATCAAGGTCTACCTCAGTGCCCGCTTCAGCGCACCGATCGAGATCGGTGGCCTTGCGACCGCCGATCCGCTGGACCCGGCGGTGCGCCAGTGGTGGAAGGACAAGGCCGACGAGATCTACCGCACCATCCCTGATTTCGGCGGCTTCCTGGTCAAGGCCAATTCCGAGGGCCAGCCCGGTCCGCAGGACTACGGCCGCAACCACGCCGACGGCGCCAACATGCTGGCCGAGGCGCTGGCGCCGCACGGTGGCATCGTGATGTGGCGCGCTTTCGTGTACTCGCACGAGGAGCCGGACGACCGCGCCAAGCAGGCCTACACCGAGTTCGTCCCGCATGACGGCGTGTTCGCCGACAACGTGCTGGTGCAGGTCAAGAACGGCGCGATCGACTTCCAGCCGCGCGAGCCGTTCCACCCGCTGTTCGGCGCGATGCCGAGGACGCCGCTGATGATGGAGTTCCAGATCACCAAGGAGTACCTGGGTTTCGCCACCCACCTGGTGTACCTGGGCCCGATGTACGAGGAAGTGCTGCGCGCCGACACCCATGCGCGCGGTCCCGGCTCCACGGTGGCGAAGATCATCGACGGCTCGCTGGAAAGCCACGCGCTGACCGGCATGGCCGGCGTGGCCAACATCGGCGTGGACCGCAACTGGAGCGGCTCCCACTTCGACCAGGCCAACTGGTACGTGTACGGCCGCATGGCCTGGGATCCGCACGCCAGCGCCGAGGAGATCGCCCGCGACTGGGCGCGCATGACCTTCTCCACCGACCCGGCCGTGGTCGAGCCGGTGGTGTCGATGATGATGGGCTCGCACCAGGCGGTGGTCGACTACATGACTCCGCTGGGCCTGCACCACCTGATGGGCCGTGGCCACCATTACGGCCCGGGTCCGTGGGTCGAGGGCGGTCCGCGCGCGGACTGGACCTCGGTCTACTACCACCGCGCCGACGCGCGCGGCATCGGCTTCGACCGCAGCGCCACCGGCAGCAATGCCGTGGCCCAGTACGCGCCGCCGGTGGCGGAGCAGTTCGGCAGCATCGACACCGTGCCGGAAGACTTCCTGCTGTGGTTCCACCACGTGCCGTGGGACCACCGCATGGCCTCCGGCCGCAGCCTGTGGGACGAGCTGGTCAGCCGCTACGGCCGCGGCGTGGATTACGTGCGCGGCATGCGCCGCACCTGGTCCACGCTGGAAGGCAAGGTCGACCAGGAGCGCCACCACCAGGTCGCGGTGTTCCTCGGCATCCAGGAGAAGGAGGCGCAGTGGTGGCGCGATGCCAGCGTGGCCTACTTCCAGACCTTCTCCAGGCGTCCGCTGCCGGCCGGCGAAGCCGAGCCCCCGCATGACGTGGAGTACTACAAGTCCCTGCAGTTCCCGTTCGCACCCGGAGACGGCAAGTGAGCCAAACCAAGCTGATCCACCTCGCCGCGGCCCTCGGCCTGGCGCTTGCGCCGCTGGCACAGGCCCAGGACGCCACCGCAGCGGCCACGCCGCTGCTGCATTCGCTGTTCCAGGACCACGCCGTGCTCCAGCGCGACCAGCCGCTGAAGGTCTGGGGCCGCGCCGAGCCGGGCGCGCAGGTGAAGGTCGAGATCGCCGGCAAGCGCGCTCGCGTGCGCGCCGGCGACGACGGCCAGTGGGAGGCGAGCCTGCCGGCGCTCAAGGCCGGTGGTCCCTACACCCTGGTCGCGCAGGCCGGCGACGCCACCCAGCGCGTGTCCGACGTGATGGTCGGCGACGTGTGGCTGTGCTCGGGCCAGTCGAACATGGAGCTGCAGGTGTGGCGATCGCTGGACGCGCGCGCGGAGCTGGCCGGCGCCGGCAACGACCGCATCCGCCTGCTGACCGTGCCGCAGGTGGCCCAGGTCGAGCCGCAGCGCGAGTTCACCCAGCCGGTGGCGTGGAAGCCGGTCGATACCGAATCGGTCCGTGACTTCTCCGCGGCCTGCTACTTCTTCGCCCGCGAGCTGCAGAAGACCGTCGACGTGCCCATGGGCCTGGTCAACGCCTCCTGGGGTGGCGCGAAGATCCAGCCCTGGATCAGCGCCGAAGGGCTGAAGGCGCTGTCCTGGTACGACGGCGAGCTGGCCGTGCTGGATACCTATGGCAAGGACGAGCTGGCCGGCCTCGGCCGGTGGGGCGCGTTCTGGCAGGCCTGGTGGAGCCGCGAGGCCGGCAGCGAGGCCGCCGACCAGCCCTGGACGGGCGCGGGCGACGGCTGGAAGCAGGCGCCGGCGCAGCTGGGCGCCTGGGAGCAGTGGGGCGTGCCGGCCCTGGCCGACTACAACGGCATGGTCTGGTACCGCACCACGGTCAGCCTCGACGAGGCACAGGCCGCGCAGGAGGCCGTGCTCGAGCTGGGTCCGGCCGACGAGGTCGACATGACCTGGGTCAATGGCCAGGCCGTGGGCAGCACCTATGGCGCCGGCGGCGGCCGCGAGTACCGCCTGCCGCCCGGCCTGCTGAAGGCGGGCACGAACACCGTGGTGGTGAACGTGCTGGATACCTACCGCGAGGGCGGCCTGTCCGGCCCGGCCTCGATCCATGCCGTGCGCCTGGCCGATGGCACCCGGCTGCAGCTGGATGCGCGCTGGAGCTACCGCATCGCGCCGGGCGGCATCGCCGAGCCGCCGCGCGCGCCGTGGCAGAGTGCTGCCGGCATGACCACCCTGTACAACGGCATGATCGCCCCGCTCGTCGGGCATGGCTTCAAGGGCGCGCTGTGGTACCAGGGCGAGTCCAACACCGGCGAGCCGGAGCGTTATGCCGACCTGCTGCGCGCCCTGCGCAGCGACTGGCGCCGCCAGTTCGGCAAGGAGCTGGGCTTCCTGGTGGTGCAGCTGGCCAACTACGGCCCGGCCCCGACCCGTCCCACCGAAAGCGGCTGGGCCGGCGTACGCGAGGCCCAGCGCGTGGTGGCGGCCGAGGACGCACGCTCCGGCCTGGCCGTGGCGATCGACATCGGCGACCGCTACGACATCCATCCGGCCAACAAGCAGCAGGTCGGCAAGCGCCTGGCGCAGGCCGCGCGCCAGGCGGTGTACGGCGAGCGCATCGCCCCGTCCGGCCCGGTGCCGCGCGCGGCCGCGCGTGATGGCGATGCCGTCGTGGTCGAGTTCGGCGACGTCGGCGGCGAACTGGTGGCGTACAGCGCCGGGTCCCCGATCGGATTCGAGCTGTGCGGCGCCGATGCCGGCAGCTGCCAGTACGCGCGTGCCGAGATCCGCGGCAACCGCGTGGCCCTGCAGGCGTCCAACGCCGCGCAGGCCACGCGCATCCGCTATTGCTGGGCCGACAGCCCGGTTTGCACCCTGTACGACGCCGACGGCATGCCCGCCGGTCCGTTCGAATTCCCCGTTGCCCCGCAGGCGAAGTGACGAGAAGCACGATGAGCAGCCAGATCCCCACCGAAACCACCCCCCACGGCTCGAAGAATGACCGCGAGATCGTCGATGCCAAGGTCATCGTCACCTGCCCGGGCCGCAACTTCGTCACTCTGAAGATCACCACCCGCTCGGGCGTGTACGGCCTGGGCGATGCCACCCTCAACGGCCGCGAGCTGGCCGTGGCCTCGTACCTGCAGGACCACGTGGTGCCGAACCTGATCGGCCGCGACGCCGGGCGGATCGAGGACATGTGGCAGTTCCTGTACCGCGGTGCGTACTGGCGCCGTGGCCCGGTCACGATGAGCGCGATCGCCGCGGTCGACGTGGCCCTGTGGGACATCCTCGGCAAGATGGCCGGCATGCCGGTCTACCAGCTGCTGGGCGGCCGCTCGCGCGAAGGCGCGCTGGTCTACGGCCACGCCAACGGCCGCGACATCGCCGAGGCCTCCGATGCGGTGGGCCGCTTCATCGAGCAGGGCTTCCTCGCGGTCCGCGCGCAGTGCGGCGTGCCGGGCATCAAGAAGGCCTACGGTGTCTCCAATGCCAAGGGCTATGAACCGGCCGAGAGCGAGCTGCCGCTGGAGACCACCTGGAACACCCCGCGCTACCTGGACGTGGTGCCGAAGCTGTTCGAGCAGCTGCGCGCCGACCACGGCCCGGACGTGGAGCTGCTGCACGACGTGCACCACCGCCTCAGCCCGATCGAGGCCGCGCGCCTGGCCAAGTCGCTCGAGCCCTACCGCCTGTTCTGGCTGGAGGACGCGACCCCCGCCGAGAACCAGAAGTCGTTCGAGCTGATCCGCAAGCACTCGGTCACCGCGCTGGCGGTGGGCGAGGTGTTCAACTCGATCTGGGACTGCAAGCACCTGATCGAGAACCAGCTGGTCGACTACATCCGCACCACCATCGTCCATGGCGGCGGCATCACCCACCTGCGCCGGCTGGCCGACTTCGCCGCCCTGCACCAGGTGCGCACCGGCTTCCATGGCGCCACCGACCTGTCGCCGGTGACCATGGGCGCGGCGCTGCACTTCGACACCTGGGTGCCGAACTTCGGCATCCAGGAATACATGTTCCATACCGACGAGACCGACGCGGTGTTCCCGCACGACTACGTGCTGCGCAACGGCCGCCTGCACGTCGGCGACACCCCGGGCATCGGCGTGGACATCGACGAGGATCTGGCCGCGAAATACCCGTACTCGCCCAAGCAGTTGCCGATCGCGCGCCTGGAAGACGGCTCGATGTGGGACTGGTAAACCAAACGCATAGACACGGAGCAACAATGAACAAGCGCAGCGCCCGCCGCCCACGTCGCGGCACCTCCCTCCGCCTGCTCGCCGTCGCCGCGGCCGCGCTGGCGCTGGCCGCCTGCGGCGGCAAGCCCGCCGGCGAGGAATCGGCCCGGGCCACGGCCGGTACCGACGCGGCCCCGGTGCATTTCGACTGGTTCGAGTACACCGGCCGCGACGCCGCGTTCGAGGCTCCGCTGCCGGAGGGCCACTACCGCAACCCGGTGCTGGCCGGCTTCCATTCCGATCCCAGCGTCACCGCCGCCAACGGCAAGTTCTACCTGGTGGCCTCGACCTTCTCGTTCTTCCCCGGCATCCCCGTGTTCGAGAGCGAGGACCTGGTGCACTGGAAGCAGGTCGGCAACGCGATCCACCGCCCGGGCCAGCTGGACTTCGACGGCCTCGGCATGTCGCGTGGCGTGTTCGCCCCGGCGATCGAGTTCCACGACGGCACGTTCTACGTGGTCAACACCTCGGTCGACGCCGGTGGCAACTTCTTCGTCACCGCCAAGGATCCGGCCGGCCCGTGGTCGGACCCGGTGTGGCTGCCGACCATCGGCGGCATCGATCCGTCGCTGTTCTTCGATGACGACGGCAAGGTCTACATCCTCAACAACGACGAGCCGGAAGTGCCGGTGCGCTACGACGGCCACCGCGCGATCTGGCTGCAGGAGATCGACATCGCCAACGGCAAGCCGTTCGGTCCGCGCAAGGTGCTGATCGACGGCGGCGTGAAGCCGGAGGAGAACCCGATCTGGATCGAAGGCCCGCACATCTACAAGGTCGATGGCTGGTACTACCTGTGCGACGCCGAGGGCGGCACCGGTCCGCAGCACTCGCAGGTGATCCTGCGCAGCCGCGATGTCTGGGGCCCGTACGAGCCCTATGCCGACAACCCGATCCTGACCCAGCGCGACCTCGATCCCAACCGCGAGCTGCCGATCACCAACGCCGGCCATGCCGACCTGGTGCAGGGTCCGGACGGCAGCTGGTGGGCGACCTTCCTGGCCAGCCGCAACTACGGCGTGGACCACTACAACACCGGCCGCGAGGCGTTCCTGCTGCCGGTGACCTGGAAGGACGGCTGGCCGGTGATCCTGCCGCACGGGGAGAAGATCCCCTATGCGCTGCCGGGCCCGTCCTTCATGAAGAAGCCGGTCGACCAGGCGCCGATGACCGGCAACTTCACCTGGCGCGACGAGTTCGACACGGTCGAGCTGGGCAAGGGCTGGATGACCCCGCGCGTGCCGAAGACCGAGTGGTACGACGGCAGCTCGCGCCCGGGCTGGCTGGCGATCAGGCCGCTGCCCGAGCGCCTGGACGCCAAGACCAACATGGCCTTCTACGCGCGCCGCCAGCAGCACCTGGTGTTCGAGGCCAGCACCGCGATGGAGCTGCCGGCCCCCGGCGTGGCCGCGGGCCTGGCCGCGTTCCAGGGCGACGACCACTGGTACTTCCTGGGCGTGCGCCGTGGCGGCGACCAGGGCGTGGAAGTGTTCCTGGAGAAGAAGGCCGGTGGCGAGGTCGAGGTCGTGGCCAGCCAGCCGGCGAAGGAGGTCGAGCTGCTGACCCTGCACATCAAGGGCAACGAGGGCAGCTACGGCTTCGGTTTCGACGCCGGCGACGGCCAGGGCGTCACCTGGCTGGTAGAGGACGCCGACGGCACCATCCTCAGCACCGACGTGGCGGGCGGCTTCATCGGCGCCACCCTCGGCCCGCACGCGCGGATCGAGAAGCGCTGAAGCCGGCACACCGCACCACCCAATCCCGAAAACGAGAGAGGAGCGAGTCATGCACGCCAACAACGGAACCGTCCGCCATGCCCCCGCCAGCGCGAGGGTGCACGGCCTCCGCCGGCGCATGCTCGCCCGCGGCTGCGCGCTGGCACTGCTGGTCGCGCTGCCCGCGGTCCACGCCCAGGCCGACGATGCGCGGCCGTGGCTGGACACCTCGCTCAGCTTCGAGGAGCGCGCCGCGGCCCTGGTGTCGCGGATGACGCTGGAGGAGAAGGCGGCGCAGATGCAGAACGATTCGCCGGCGATCGAGCGCCTCGGCCTGCCGGCCTACGACTGGTGGAACGAGGCGCTGCACGGCGTCGCCCGCGCCGGTGGCGCCACCGTGTTCCCGCAGGCGATCGGCATGGCCGCCAGCTTCGACGTGCCGCTGATGGACCAGGTGTCGGCGGCGATCAGCGACGAGGCCCGCGCCAAGCACCACGACTTCCTGCGCAAGGGGGAACACGGCCGCTACCAGGGCCTGACCTTCTGGTCGCCGAACATCAACATCTTCCGCGACCCGCGCTGGGGCCGCGGCCAGGAGACCTACGGCGAGGATCCGTTCCTGACCACGCGCATGGGCGTGTCCTTCGTGCGTGGCCTGCAGGGCATGGACCCCCAGACCGGACAGCCGCTTGATCCGAAGTACCGCAAGCTCGACGCCACCGCCAAGCACTTCGCCGTGCACAGCGGTCCGGAAGCCGACCGCCACACCTTCGACGTGCATCCGTCGAAGCAGGACCTGTACGACACCTACCTGCCGGCGTTCGAGAGCCTGGTGAAGGAAGCCGACGTCTACGCGGTGATGGGCGCCTACAACCGCGTCTACGGCGAGTCGGCCAGCGGCAGCAAGTTCCTGCTGCTGGATACGCTGCGTCGCGACTGGGGCTTCGATGGCTACGTGATGTCCGACTGCTGGGCGATCGTGGACATCTGGAAGAACCACAAGATCGTGGAGACCCCGGAGGAAGCCGCCGCGCTGGCGGTCAAGAACGGCACCGAGCTCAACTGCGGCAGCACCTACGCCGACCACCTGCCGGTGGCGGTGAAGAAGGGCCTGATCAGCGAGGCCGAGCTCGACGATGCGCTGACCCGGCTGTTCGTGGCGCGCATGGAACTGGGCATGTTCGACCCGCCGGAGCAGGTGCGCTGGGCCCAGGTGCCGTACTCGGTGAACCAGTCCGCCGAACACGACGCGCTGGCGCGGAAGATGGCCCAGGAATCGCTGGTACTGCTGAAGAACGACGGCGTGCTTCCGCTGTCGAAGGACATCCGCCGCCTGGCCGTGGTCGGCCCCACCGCCGACGACACCATGGCCCTGCTGGGCAACTACTACGGCACCCCGGCCGATCCGGTGACCATCCTGCGCGGCATCCGCGAGGCGGCGCCGGGCGTCGACGTGGTGTACGCGCGTGGCGTCGACCTGGTTGAGGGTCGCGACGACCCGGCCGCCACCCCACTGATCGAGCCGCAGTACCTGCGTCCGGAGGCCGGTTCCACCGAGCGTGGCCTGCGCGGCGAGTACTTCCGCAACAAGGACCTGTCCGGCACCCCGGTGCTGGTGCGCGTGGACCAGCAGATCGCCTTCCGCTGGGACCGCGGCTCGCCCACCGACAACCTGATGGCGCGTGGCGAGGCCGGTCCGGACAACGCCGTGCCCAACGACGGCTTCAGCATCCGCTGGACCGGCCAGCTGCTTCCGCCGGTGAGCGGCCGCTACCGCATCGAGGCCGCGGCCAACGATGGCATGCGCCTGTACGTGGACGGCAAGCTGGTGCTCGACCACTGGGAGGACGCCGAGCGCCTGCGCGCCGACAGCGTCAGCCTGGACCTCGAGGCCGGCCGTGCCTACGACATCCGCCTGGACTACTACGAGAACGAGCGCGATGCGGCCGTGCGCCTGGCCTGGGACCGTCCCGGCGCCAAGCCGCCGTTCGAGACCGCGCTCGAGGCCGCCAACAGCGCAGACGCGGTGGTGTTCGTCGGCGGCCTGACCGGCGACGTCGAAGGCGAGGAAATGAAGGTCGACTACCCCGGTTTCGCCGGCGGTGATCGCACCGACATCCGCCTGCCGGCCACCCAGCAGAAGCTGCTGGAGGCCGTGCATGCCACCGGCAAGCCGGTGGTCATGGTGCTGACCACCGGCTCAGCGCTGGGCATCGACTGGGCCAGGCGGAACGTGCCGGGCATCCTCGTGGCGTGGTACCCGGGCCAGCGCGGCGGCACCGCCGTGGGCGAGGCCCTGTTCGGCGACTACAACCCGGGTGGCCGCCTGCCGGTGACCTTCTACAGCGCCGACGAGAAGCTGCCGCCGTTCGACGACTACGCGATGAAGGAGCGCACCTACCGCTACTTCACCGGGCAGCCGCTGTTCCCGTTCGGCCATGGCCTGTCCTACACCAGCTTCGGCTATTCCGGCCTGAAGCTGGACCGCAAGCGGGCCGGCGCCGGTGACGAGGTCACCGTCAGCGTCACCGTGAAGAACCAGGGCAAGCGTGCCGGCGACGAGGTGGTGCAGCTGTACCTGGCGCCGGTGAAGCCGCAGCGCGAGCGCGCGCTGAAGGAACTGCGCGGCTTCCAGCGCGTGCACCTGCAGCCGGGCGAATCGCGCACCGTCACCTTCAGCATCGTCCCCGAGCGTGACCTGCGCGTGTACGACGAGGCCGCCGGCCGCTACACCGTCGATCCGGGCCGCTACGAAGTGCAGGTCGGCGCCTCCAGCGCTGACATCCGTGCCAGCGTACCGCTGGAGGTCGCCACGCGCTGACCGTCTTGTGCCCGCCGCCTTCTCTCTCCGCTGGCGTCGGGCACGGGGCGGCGGGACCGGTGCGACCTCCCAGGACACCGGTCCCGCCAGTCCCATTCCTTTCCGCGCGCGGCCATGCCCGCGCGGGCCTTATTCCCCCACCGGCAAGCAGATGAGTTCCACCGAAACCCCACGCCTTTCCCCCGCCACGTTGGGCCGGATCCCGGCCAATGTCGCGACTCCGGCCTACGACCGCGCGGCCACCCGCATCGGCATCGTCCATCTCGGCCCGGGCGCGTTCCACCGCGCGCACCAGGCGGTGTACCTGGACGACCTACTGGCGCTGGATCCGGCATGGGCGATCAGTGCTGTCTCGCTGCACAGCCCCGGCGTGCGCGATGCGCTGGCGCCGCAGTGCGGCCTGTACACGCTGCTGTTGCTGGGCGAGCAGCCCCGGCTGCGGGTGGTCGGCTCGATCCGCGAAGTGCTGTGCGCGCCGCAGCAGCGCGAGGCGGTGGCCGCGCGCCTGGCCGATGCCGACGTGCGCCTGGTGACCCTGACCATCACCGAGAAGGGCTACTGCCTGTCGGCCGATGGCGTGGACGCCAGCCATCCGGATATCGCCCACGACCTGGTCCACCCACGCCAGCCGGTCAGCGCGATCGGCTGGCTGGTCGAGGGCCTGCGCCTGCGCCGCGAGCGCGGGCTGGCGGCCTACACCGTGCTCAGCTGCGACAACCTGGCCGACAACGGCGGCCGCCTGCGTCGCGCGGTGCTGGACTACGCCGGCCGCATCGATCCGGAGCTGGCGGCCTGGATCGAACGCGAGGTCGGCTTCCCGCGCTCGATGGTCGACAGCATCACCCCCGCGACCGACGACGGCGTGCGCGCCCGGGTGCAGTCCGCGCTGGGCGTGGCCGATGCCTGGCCGGTGCAGCGCGAGCCCTACACCCAGTGGGTGGTGGAGGACGATTTCCGCAACGGCCGCCCGCCGCTGGAGCGCGCCGGCGTGGTCATGAGCGGCGACATCGCCGGCTACGACCGCGCCAAGCTGCGCCTGCTCAACGCCCCGCATTCGGCGCTGGCCTACCTGGGCTCGCTGATGGAGCTGGAAAGCGTGGCCGATGCCATGCGCGATCCGGTGCTGGCCGGCTTCGTCGAGCGCCTGATGCGGCAGGACATCGTGCCCTCGCTGCAGGTGCCGGAGGGCTTCGATCCGGGCGCCTATGTCGGCGCCATCCTCGAGCGCTTCCGCAATCCCGCCATCCGCCACCTGCTGGCGCAGATCGCCTGGGACGGTTCGCAGAAGATCCCGGTGCGCCTGCTCGGCACCATCGCCGACGCCCTGGCCGCGGGCAGGGCGGTCACCCGCCTGTGCCTGCCGGTGGCCGGCTGGCTGCAGTTCGTGCGCCGCCAGGCCGGACGTGGCGTGGCCATCACCGATCCGCTGGCGACCGGGCTGGCGCGTATCGGCGCGGCCTGCAGCGGCGATGCAGCCCAGGACGTGAACGCGTTCCTCGCACTGGACGGCGTGTTCGGTACGCTGGCCGGCGACGCGCGCTTCGTCGCGGCGCTGCGCGATGCCTACGCCGCGCTCGAACCGGCCACGCCCGACCACCTGCGCCAAGTACTTGCCGCGGCCTGACCGGCCCGTTTCCCCAACCGTCGAACAGTGGAGTGACCATGACCGCCAGCCTCACCCGCCACGCCACCTCCGACGGCCCGCGCTGGGCACTGGATGGCCATTACCTGCCCGCGGGCTTCAGCCTTTCCGCCTGGCTGGCGCTGCCGGCCGCCGCCGCGCAGGCGGCGCTCGACGGCGCGGCCACCGGCGAGCCGGCCAATGGCCCGCTGCTGGCCCCGATCGAGGACGTGCAGGAAGCCTGGGCCAGCGGCGTGACCTACCTCAGCAGCCGCATGGCGCGCGAGGCCGAGTCGCAGAGCGCCGACGTGTACCAGAAGGTCTACGGCGCCGCGCGCCCGGAGCTGTTCTTCAAGGCCGCCGGCTGGCGCACCGTGGGCCACGGCCAGCCGATCCGCGTGCGCGCCGACAGCCACTGGAACGTGCCCGAGCCCGAGCTGGTGCTGCTGGTCGACACCAGCGGCGCGATCCGCGGCTACAGCGTCGGCAACGACGTGTCCTCGCGCAGCATCGAGGGCGAGAACCCGCTGTACCTGCCGCAGGCCAAGGTCTATGACGGCTCCTGCGCGATCGGCCCGGCGATCCGCCTGTGCCCGGCCGCGGCGATGACGGATCTCCCGATCGGCCTGCGTATCCTGCGTGGTGGCGAGGAGGCCTTCGCCGGCCAGACCCGCACCTCGCAGATCAAGCGTGGCCTGGACGAGCTGGCCGGTTACCTGGTCCGCGAGCTGTCCTTCCCCTTCGGCGCCTTCCTGTTTACCGGCACCGGCATCGTGCCGGACGAGACTTTCACCCTGCAGTCCGGCGATGTCGTGCGCATCGAGATCGACGGCCTGGTCCTGGAGAACCCCGTGCAATGAGCAAGAACCTGCAACCCATCCTCATCGACGGCCGCTGGGTCGAGTCGACCTCGCCGGCCGGCAGCTTCCGCGCGTACAACCCTTCGCAGAAGCTGGAAGTGGACAGCCACGACTATCCGGTTTCCGGCTGGGAAGACCTAGACGCCATGCTCGAGGCCGGCAAGCGCGCAGCGGTCGAGCTGGCGCGCCTGCCGGGCGAGCGCATCGCCCAGTTCCTCGAGGCCTTCGCCGACGGCATCGAGGCCCGCGCCGAGGCCCTGATCGAATCCGCGCACCGCGAGACCGGCCTGCCGGTCGAACCGCGCCTGCGCAAGGCCGAGCTGCCGCGCACCACCGGCCAGCTGCGCCAGGCCGCGCAGGCCGCGCGTGATGGCAGCTGGGCGCGCCCGACCATCGACACCGCCAACAACCTGCGCTCCATGCATGGTCCGCTGGGTGGCCCGGTGGTGGTGTTCGGTCCCAACAACTTCCCGTTCGCCTTTAACGGCGTGTCCGGTGGCGACTTCGCCGCGGCCATTGCCGCGGGCAACCCGGTGATCGCCAAGGCGCATCCTGCGCATCCGCATACCTCGCTGCTGCTGGCCCAGGCCGCGGTCGAGGCGGTGCAGGCCAGCGGCGTGCCATCGGGCACGGTGCAGATGTTCTTCCACACCTCCAACGAGCTGGGCCTGCGCCTGGTCACCGACCATCGCACCGCGGCGATCGCCTTCACCGGCAGCCGTCCGGCCGGCATGGCGATCAAGGCCGCGGCCGATGCCGCAGGCAAGCCCGCCTACCTGGAGATGTCCTCGGTCAATCCGGTGTTCGTGCTGGCCGGCGCGCTGCGCGAGCGCGGCGCGGCCATCGCCGCGGAACTGGCCGGTTCCTGCGCCATGGGCGCCGGCCAGTTCTGCACCCGCCCGGGCGTGACCGTGCTGCCGCCGGGCGAGCACACCGACGCCTTCGTGCAGGAGATGCAGCGCCTGACCGCGGCCACCCCCGCCGGCGTGCTGCTGACCCCGCGTGCGCCCGAATCGGTGGGCGAAGCAGTGGCCTCGCTGCGCGCGGCTGGTGCCGAGCTGCTGGCCGGCGGCGGCGTCGCCGATGATGCGGCCGGCTACGCCTTCCAGCCGACCCTGCTGTGGGTGTCCGGCAAGCGCTTCCTGGAAGCCCCGCGCGAGCTGCAGAACGAGGCCTTCGGCCAGGTCTGCCTGCTGGTGCTGGCCGACTCGGACGAGCAGGTGCTGCAGGTCGCACATGCGCTGGAGGGCAACCTCACCGGCACCATCTACAGCGATACCGCCGGTTCGGACGATCCGCAGTACGACCTGGTCGCCCCGGTGCTGCGCAACCGCGTCGGCCGCCTGATCAACGACCGCATGCCCACCGGCGTTGCGGTGTCGCCGGCGCAGAACCACGGCGGTCCGTATCCGGCCACCGGGCATCCGGCGTTCACCGCGGTCGGCATCCCGGCCTCGCTGCTGCGCTTCAGCGCGCTGCACAGCTACGACAACGTGCGCTCGCACCGCCTGCCGATGGCGCTGCGCGATGCCAATCCCACCGGCTCCCTGTGGCGCCTGGTGGATGGCAAGTGGACCACCGCCGACGCATGAGGTGAACGATGCAGGCTGACGCCCTCGACGCGATCCTCGGCGACGGAACCGCCCTGGCGGCAACCCGTACCTCCGGCGAGGGTCCGCCCGGGCGCCTGCCGATCGACGACGCGACCCTGCGCCAGGCGCCCAGCGGCCACCTGTTCGGCATGACCCAGAATGCCGGCATGGGCTGGCGCGCCAGCGAGATCGCGCGCGATCCGTACCTGATCGTCAGCACCCAGGGCGGACTGCGCGCCGGGGACGGCCAGCCGGTCGCACTCGGCCTGCATACCGGCCACTGGGAGATCGACCGCCTGGTGCGCGCCGCCGCGGAAACGTTCGCCGGCCACGGCGGCCTGCCGTTCTCGGTGATGTGCTCGGATCCGTGCGATGGCCGCACCCAGGGCACGACCGGCATGTTCGACAGCCTGCCGTACCGCAACGACGCGGCGATGACCATGCGCCGCCTGGTGCGCTCGTTGCCAACGCGTCGCGGCGTGTTGGGCATCGCCACCTGCGACAAGGGCCTGCCGGCGATGATGCTGGCCCTGGCCGGCTGCGGCGACCTGCCCGGCGTGATCGTGCCCGGCGGCGTGACCCTGCCGGCGCGCGGCGCCGAGGACACGGCCAAGGTGCAGACCATCGGCGCGCGTTACGCGCATGGGCTGATCGACCTCGAGCACGCGGCGGCGATGGGCTGCCGCGCCTGCGGCTCGCCGGGCGGCGGCTGCCAGTTCCTCGGTACCGCCGCGACTTCGCAGGTGATCGCCGAGGCCCTGGGTATTGCCCTGCCGCACAGTGCGCTCGCTCCGTCCGGCGAACCGGTGTGGCTGGACATGGCTCGGCGCTCGGCGCTGGCGCTGATGCGGCTGGCGCAGGCCGGCACTCCGCTGTCGGCGATCCTCACCCGCAAGGCGGTGGAGAACGCGCTGGTCGTGCATGCCGCCTTCGGCGGGTCCACCAACCTGCTGCTGCACGTGCCGGCAATCGCGCGTGCCGCCGGGCTCACCGCGCCGACGGTGGCCGACTGGACCGCGGCCAACCGCGCCACGCCGCGCCTGGTCGACGCGCTGCCCAACGGCCCGCGCCACCATCCCACGGTTCAGGTGTTCATGGCCGGCGGCGTGCCGGAGGTGATGCTGCACCTGCGCGACATGGGACTGCTGCACCTGGACATCCCCACGGTCAGCGGCCGCACGGTCGGCGAGAACCTGGAATGGTGGGAGCACAGCCAGGCACGCCGCATCGCGCGGCAGCGGCTGCGCGAGCTCGATGGCGTCGATCCCGGCAACGTGATCATGGGTCCGGACGCGGCCCGTGCCGCCGGGTTGACGTCTGCACTGGTGTTCCCGGTCGGCAACCTCGCGCCCGACGGTTCGGTGATCAAGGCCACCTCGATCGATCCTTCGGTGGTCGACGCGGACAACGTCTACCGCCATACCGGCAGGGCGCGGGTGTTCGCCAGCGAGCACGAGGCCATCGCCGCGATCAAGGCCAAGGGCGAGGGCGCGGTGGTGGCCGGTGACGTCGTGGTGCTGGCTGGCTGCGGCCCGGCGGGCACCGGCATGGAGGAGACCTACCAGCTCACCTCCGCGCTCAAGTACCTGCCCTGGGGCAAGCACGTGCCGGTGCTGACCGATGCGCGTTTCTCCGGCGTTTCCACCGGCGCCTGCATCGGCCATGTCGGGCCGGAGGCGCTGGCCGGCGGACCGATCGGCCGGCTGCGCGATGGCGACCTGGTGCGGATCGTAATCGATCGCAACACGCTGCAGGGGAGCATCGACTTCATCGGCACCGACGAGGCGAACCCGTTGTCGCCGGAGGAAGCGGCAGCGGTGCTGGCATCGCGGCCGGTGCATCCGGCCATCGCCCCGCATCCGAAGCTGCCGGCCGACACCCGGCTGTGGGCTGCGCTGCAGGAAGCCAGCGGCGGCACCTGGGGCGGCTGCGTCTACGACGTGGACGCCATCGTCGAGACCCTGCGCGCCGGCCGCGCGGCCCTGGCGCAGCGTCGCGCGGCGGGAGGGGACTGACGCCGCGCGGCAAGGACTGCACGACCGCCTGATCGCGCCGGCCCTGGCCGGACGTCGCACCACCTCACTCCCGGGAGTCGCTGGATGCTCACGTTCCTCATCATTGCCGCGGCGATCGCGCTGCAGATCTTCCTCACCGCGCGCAAGCTGAGTCCGTTCCTGTCGCTGCTGGTGGTGGCGATCCCGATGGGCCTGGCCCTGGGCATCGCGCCGCAGGACCTGGTGAAGACCATCGACACCGGCGTGGGCAGCACGCTCGCGGGCCTGGCGCTGGTGATCGTGCTCGGCGCGATCCTGGGCAAGGTGCTGGAGGAGAGCGGCGCAGCGGAGAAGATCGCAACCACCCTGATCGGCGCCTTTGGCGAGCGCAACATCCAGTGGGCGCTGCTGCTGACCGGCTTCCTGGTCGGCATCCCGCTGTACTTCAATGCCGGCTTCATCATCCTGGTGCCGCTGATCTTCTCGCTGGCCCGTCGCACCGGCCTGCCGATCCTGCTGCTCGCCATTCCCACCGTGGCTTCGCTCAGCACCACACACTGCTTCCTGCCGCCGCATCCGGGGCCGGTGGTGCTGGTGAATGCATTCGGCGCGGACATGGGCCGCACCCTGCTGTACGGCATCGTGATGGCCGCGCCGGCGGTGGTGATCGCCGGACCCTGGCTGTCGCGACGGCTGAAGTCGATCAATCCGCCGCTGCCGGACCTGTTCAATGGGCCGGAGGACGGCGCGAAGGGCGAACCGCCGGGAGCGCTGTGCTCGTTCCTGATCGCGCTGTCGCCGGTGTTGCTGATCAGCATCTCGGTGATCGCCGATGGGCTGTTGCCGGAAGGCCTGGCGCGTACCGCGCTGCTGTTCCTCGGCAACCCGACCGTCGCCCTGCTGCTGTCGACCCTGCTGGCCTTCTGGTGCCTCGGTCACCGCCGCGGCGTCGGCCTGGAGACGCAGACGCGCTGGCTCAATGCCGCGATCGGCGGCATCGCCGTGATCCTGCTGATCATCACCGCCGGCGGCGTGTTCAAGCAGGTGCTGGTGGACAGTGGGGTGGGTGCGACCATCGCCGCCCTGGCCGGACAGTGGCAGATGCCGCCGCTGCTGTTCGCCTGGCTGGCAACCGCGTTGCTGCGGGTGATGATCGGTTCCTCCACCGTGGCGGTGATCACCGCCGCCGGCGTGGTCGGTCCGCTGGTCGAGACCACCGGCGTATCGCCGGAACTGATGGTGCTGTCCGTGGGCGCCGGCAGCGTGTTCGGTTCCCACGTCAACGACTCGGCCTTCTGGATGTTCAAGGAGTTCTTCAACCTGTCCATGGCGCAGACCTTCCGCTCCTGGACGGTGATGGAATCCACCATCTCCGTGGTCGGCCTGGCCGGCGTGCTACTGCTGGACCTGGTGGTCTGAGTCGCCTCACGGCCGCTGATGGTTCCAGCGGTCCGGCAAGGCAATGCAGTCGTCCTTGCACGTGCAGTGGGCCCCGCGCGGACTGCCACCATCGCGGGGGCGGGAGGGCGCGCGCTCGTCCGGCAGGCTCAGGCCTCGGCGGCGGCGGGTTCGGCGTCCTCGATCGGCGCGAACCAGTGTGGCGGCAGCATCGCCGGATGGGCGTCGATGTCGTGCCCGGCCAGCAGCGCGTCCAGGCCATGGTCTCCGATATCCGGGAAGGCATCGCGGGCCAGGGCCAGCACCTCGGCCGCCAGCTGGCGCATGCCCCCCACCCAGCGTGCGGTGCGGGCGACGTAGGTATCGTCGTCCAGCTCGTCGGTCAGTGCGCCATTCATCTCCCGGCACCACTGGACCTCGTACTGGTCGTAGGCGCGGGACTGGGCGAGGTCCGGCGTGCTGTCGCGCGTGCCCCACTCGCGCATCAGGTGCTGCATGGCCAGGTTCAGCGCGCGCCCTTCCGCGAAGTGGGGCCTGAGCCGCGAGAGAATGGGCAGGTCGGCCTGGCGGCGGCTGAAGAACAGCGGCGCCAGCAGCGCCCAGTAGAAGGCGTAGTCCCACAGCACCTTGACCGGCATCACCTGCGGGTGGCCGAAGATCGGGTACTGGTCCTGGTAGAGGGTCAGCGTGTTCTCGTAGAAGGAGAAGTACAGCTGCTGGTAGAGCTCGGCGTAGGGGCCGATGCGCTTGCCGGCACGGTCCAGTTCCACCAGTTCGCACACGTAGGTGTTGCTGATGGCGATGAAGTCGCTGCCCGGCGAATAGAACGGGTCCAGGAACAGTCCGGCCTCGCCGGTCAGCGCCCAGCGATGTTCGGAATAGACCTGCCTGCAGCCATAGGAGAAGTGGCGCAGGAACAGGAAGTCCTGCAGGGCGAATCCGGGCTTGTCCAGCGCCGCGTGCACGCGCGGCTGGTGCTGGCGCAACCATTCCATGGCCTTGGCGTGGGTGTTCATCGTCTCCAGCGGGTGCATCTTCGCGTCGCAGACGATGCCCAGCGAATGCGAGCCGGAGGCCAGCGGGATCAGCCAGAACCAGTAGCCCGGACCGCACATGTGGTTGGTCGAATTGACCCGGCGTGCCGGCTGGAAGCGCTGGCGCCACCACGGGTCGTCCGACCACTGGTCCAGGTCGGTCTGGCCATCGATCCGCCACCACACCGCGTTGGCGTCGTGGTCGTTGGGCTGGGCCAGGTCGAGCTTGCGCTTGATCAGGCCGGCACGGCCCGAGGCATCGACCACGAAGCGCGCCGCGAGCGTATGTGATTGCCCGCCGTGGTCGAACTTCACCAGGTGCGGCGCATCGGATTCCGACAGCTCCAGGGTGCGCACCACGGCCTGGTCGAGGAACTCGACGCCGGCCTCGCGCACCCTGTCGCCAAGGAAGTTCTCGAATCGGCCGCGATCCAGCTGCCAGGACGGCGTGGGCAACAGGTGGCTGACGCCCATCTCGCTGCAGTCCTCGACCCGGTGCTGGCCCTCGCTGAAGAAGTAGCGCAGGCCGTACTTGCGCAGCTGTTCGGTTTCCAGGTGCTCGCGCAGGCCAAGCACGTCGGCGAAGTAGTGCGCGCCGATCTCGACCGTGGATTCGCCGACCTTGTGTGCCGCCTCGCGCACCGGATGCGCGCGCCGCTCGACCACGGTGATGGCCAGGCCGGGATTGCGCTGGCGCAACTGCAGGGCAAGCGTGAGGCCGGCAAGGCCTCCCCCCAGGATCACCACGTCCCTGTGCCGCGGACCGTCGCCGCCCGGATCCTGCCCTTCTGTGTGCATGGTGCAGCTCCTGCGCGCCCGCGGCGCCGTTGTCCGCACTATGCGGCCTCGGCGGAGCCTGCGGCAATCCAGCGGCCAGGCGCGCCGGCACGATGGATCATTCCATCGGCAGCATGGCTTCACGTGCCGCTAACGCTCCGTCATCGCGGCTCGCACCGGCGAGGTTGGCCAGCAGACGCGACAGGGTGATGACGTCCTGGCGGTTGTGCGCCAGCACGCGCCGCAGCAGTCCGCTACCGCCGCCGCGGATGTAGCCGAGCCAGGCGGCCGGTGCTTCCGATCCGGGCAGGTCGTCCTCGCGCACGATCTTCAGCACGTGGCGTTCGATCGTGGCCAGGCGGCAGTTTTCGTACACGCCGCGGTAGCTGCGGCGGGTGGGGAACAGCAGGTCGACATGGCGCAGGCCGGCCAGCGGAGTGGCGCGGCGTGCCAGGCGGTAGCGGGTGGTGAGCAGCGGGGCGTCGTAGCACTTGCCGTTGTAGCTGCACAGGATGCTGCGTGGCTGCAGCCAGCCGGCGAAGACGTCGAGCATCGCCGCTTCGGCGCCCATGCTGGCCAGGGTCAGCTGGCGGATGCGCAACTGGTCGCCGCACCAGTCGGCCGCGCCGATCATGAAGGCGCGGGTGCCGGTGCCGCCGGCCAGGCCGGTGGTCTCCGTGTCGAAGAACAGCACGTCGCCGGTGGGGATGGGTTCGCCGCGGTCGAACGTGCCATCCAGCAGCTCGGGCACATCCGGTGCCGGCAGGAGCTCCTCCACCAGGAACAGGCCCCTGGCGATCTCGGTGCCGGGCAGGCTGCGGTCGCCGCCGACCGGCGCCGCCAGCGGACGCGCACGCACCCGCAGCAGCCGGCGCAGCTGGTCGAGGTCGGTCGCCGCTGGGGCGGCAGGCGACGCCGCGCGCTGTGGCGTGCTGGCGCCGGCCTGGCGCTTGAGCTGCTGCAGCTTGGCCAGGGTCAGGCTCATGCCGCCTCCAGCGCGCCGAGCACGCGCAGCGCCAGCGCCTTGGGCGTGGTCTCCTCGTCCTCCTGCGCGGCCAGCACCGGGCCGACGCAGGCCGGGCAGCCGGCACGGCAGTCGCAGCGTTCGACCAGTTCGCGTGCGCGCACCACCAGTTCGCGCTGGCGCTTCCACAGCGGCTCGCTCTGGCCCATGCCGCCGGGGTAGTTGTCGTAGAGGTAGACGGTGGGCACGAAGCTGTCGTGGCGGTCGGGATCGACCATGCTGCCGTCCAGTGCACGCAGCTGGCCGCGGCCGTCGCCGCTGGCGAACCAGGCGCCGTCGCCGCTGCCGACCGCCTTCTGCAGGTCGGCCGATTCGGCCATCACCGCGACCTTGGCGACCACGTGCAGGGCGTAGCCGGCGCCGAGGAAGCCGTCCAGCGCGTCCTGGCGGCTGGCGAAGCGCGCCTCCAGCTCGGCCTGCGGCAGCTGCCACCACAGCGCCGAGGTGTGCAGCTCCTGGTCCGGCAGGTTCACCGGGCCGTAGCCGATGTTCTCGTGGGTGTAGTAGCGGATCTTCTTGTAGCCGGACACGCGCCTGACCACGTGCACCTCGCCATGGTGGCAGGTGCCGGCGCCCGCGATCACGCCGTCGAAGCGCTCCAGTACCTTGAGCTTCGTGTAGTCGATCGCGTCGGTGTAGTAGTCGACGTGGGTGCGGGTGACGTAGGCCTTGCGCCCTTCCCAGTCCAGCCGCTCGACCTGGTACGGGACGGACTGGACCATGTGGATCGCGCCTTCGTACAGCATCAGTGGCGCGGAGCTGAAGTCGACCTCGGCGATGATCACCTGGCGCCCATCGGTGCGGTCGACCACCACGAAGTTGCCGTCGGCCACCGAGCGCAGGCTGACCGCGTTGGCCGGGTAGCTGTCGGCGATCCACTCCCAGCGCCCGCCGTCCGGATGTACCACGCCATCCTCGGCCAGCAGCTGCAGGTAGACCTCCGGCTCCACGTTGCCGAAGCGCTCGCCCTGCAGGAACGGCAGCTCGAACGCGGCGCAGCGGATGTGGTCGAGCAGGATCACCGGCTGGTCCGGGGCGATGCGCGCATGCTCCGGCGGTGCGGCGGAAAAGAATTCCGGGTGGCGCACCATGTACTGGTCCAGCGGATCGGAGCTGGCGACCATCACGCCAAGCGAGGCCTGCTGGCGGCGGCCGGCGCGGCCGAAGCGCTGCCAGGTGGCGGCCACCGAGCCGGGGTAGCCGTTGAGCACCACCAGGTCCAGACTGCCGATGTCCACGCCCAGCTCCAGCGCCGAGGTGGAGACGATGCAGTCGATGCGGCCGGCGCGCATGGCCTGCTCGGCCTCACGCCGCTCGGTGGGCAGGTAGCCGCCGCGGTAGGCGCGCACCCGCGCCGGCTTGCGCGGGTCGCTGTCGAACACGTCCTTCAGGTACTTGGTCAGCACCTCGACCATGGTCCGCGACTGCGCGAACACCAGGGTCTTGAGGCCGGCCTTGAGCGCGGCGCGTGCGATGCGATTGGACTGCGAGCGCGCCGAGGCGCGCAGGCCCAGGTCCGGGTTCACCACCGGCGGGTTCCACAGCAGCACGTGGCGGTCGCCGCTGGGCGCGCCGGACTCGGTGATCGCGCGTACCTCGTCCTCCAGCAGGGCCTCGGCGTGGTCCCTGGGGTTGCCGATGGTGGCCGAGCACAGGATGAACTGCGGCTTCGAGCCGTAGAACGCGCACACCCGCTTCAGCCGCCGCAGGACGTTGGCCAGGTGCGAACCGAACACGCCGCGGTAGGTATGGATCTCGTCGATCACCACGTACTCCAGGCCCTCGAAGAACTGCGCCCACTTGGTGTGGTGCGGCAGGATCCCCTGGTGGAGCATGTCGGGATTGGAAACCACGATGTCGCCATTGAGGCGGATCGCCTGGCGCTGGTCGCCCGGCGTGTCGCCGTCGAAGGTGGCCGGCTTGAGGCCGAGGTCGCCGGCGCGGTTGAGCTCCAGCAGTTCGGCCACCTGGTCCTGCGACAGGGCCTTGGTCGGGAACAGGTACAGCGCCTTGGCCTTGCGCGTCATGACCGCGCTGACCACCGGCAGGGTGTAGCACAGCGACTTGCCCGAGGCGGTGGGCGTGGCCAGCACCACGTTGCCGCCGGCGGTCACCGCATCCCAGGCCTCGGCCTGGTGCGCGTAGAGCTGCTCGACGCCACGCGCGCGCAGGGCAGCGGCCAGGCGTGGCGGCAGGTCCTGCGGCAGGGGTGCATAGCGTCCCTCGCGACCGGGCTGGACGAAGTGGCCGGTGACCCGCCCCTGGTACTTGCCGGCCAGGCGCAGGGCGAAGCTGGCGCCGTCGGGCCCCGGGACGGGCAGGGCGGGGCGGTCGAACGCGGTCAGGGGGGCGAGTGCGGACATGGCGGCTCCATCGTGGAGCGCGGTTTGTACGGGTTCCCGGTCTCAGGATGTGCGACGCAGCGCCTGGCCACCTGTCTGCTTCAGGCTGGCGGACGCGAGCGCACCGCGGCACCATCGGCCGCAGGCGGAACGGGAAGGGGGGATGCATGCGCATGCCGACGCGCGCGCTGGGATTGCTGGTCCTGGCCTGTGGCGGCGCCCAGGCGGAGACCTGGCGTTGCTTCAACGACCTGGAGGTGTCCTGCTCGGGCGACAGCTGCGGCGCCACCGGGGAAGGCGGATTTACTCCGATGGACCTGGCTTTCGCCAGCGACGGCGGCCTGTCCCTGTGCGCCTACAGCGGATGTTGGGACGGCAGCGGCGAGGTGCTGGCGGTCTCGCCCTTCCTGGTGATCGCCGCGCGCCAGCTGCCCTGGTCGGATCCGCATGGCGGTCCGGACCGGGAACGCGACGTGCTGGTCGCCTTCGATCATTCCGACCAGGTGGCCGTGGTCAAGGCGGGCGGATGGACGCATCCCTTCCGCTGCCAGCCGGGCCGGACAGGCGACGACGCCTGGGCGCTCGCCGCCGCCGCGGATGGCGTTACCGGCCCTGCGGCACCTTGAGGACCGCATCGAGCGCGGGCTTGGGCTGGCGCGCGCGGTCGAACAGCAGTGGATAGTTGGTGCGGTCGGGGATCGGATAGCCGTTCTTCCACGACATGTCGTCGGCCACGCCCCACACCGATACCCGCGAGAGCTTGTCGCGCTTGCGGTGGAACAGCGCGAACAGCTCGGCGTAGCGCGCGGCGAGTTGCTGCTGCACCTCGCCGGGCAGGCCGTCGCGGTACGGATCGAGGAAGCGCGTGAACTCCGGCAGCTGGAACTGCGGATGCAGCATGCCCTGGCCGATGATCTGGCCTTCCTTCGTCAGCGGCAGCACGTCCACGTCCAGCTCGGTGACCATCACCTCGACCCCGGCGGCGTGGTAGGCGTCGATCGCCGCCTCGATATCGGCCAGCGCGGGATAGTTGAGGCCCCAGTGGCCCTGGATGCCGACCCCGTCGATGCGGATGCCGCTGGCCTTGAGCATCCCGACCATGCGCACGATGCCGGCGACCTTCTCCGGGCGCCAGGCATTGAAGTCGTTGTAGTAAAGCGCCGTACCCGGCGCGGCCTCGGCGGCGAAGCGGAAGGCGTCGCGCATCAGCGCATCACCGTCCCCGCCGTAGGCGCGCACCCAGGTGGTGTCACGGTACTGGCCATCCTCGCCGATCTGCTCGTTGACCACGTCCCAGGCCTGCACCTTGCCGGCATAGCGCCCGGCCACGGTGTGGATGTACTGGCGCAGGCGCTCGCGCATCACCTCGGTTCCAGCCGGCTTGCCGCCGGCGTCCTCGAAGAACCAGGCCGGGGTCTGGTTGTGCCAGACCAGGGTGTGGCCGACCAGGAACATGCCGTGCTTCCTGCCGAACTCGACGAAGGCATCGGCGCGTTCGAAGTCCCACTTGCCGGGTTCGGGATGGAGGACCTCGACCTTCATCGAGTTCTCCAGGGTGATCGCGTTGAAGTGCCGCACCGCCAGCGCCTGCTGCGCCGCGTCCTCGCCAGTGACGATGGCGTCGTTGACCGCGGTTCCCAGCAGGAAGTCGTCGCGGTAGGCGTCCTTGAGCGTCTTCGGGGCGGCGAGCGCGCTGCCGCAGGCCAGGGCCAGCGCGGCGAGCAGGGCGGTGCGGGGACGGATCATGGGCGACCTCCGGGATCTATGCGTGGGCTTGCGCGTTGGGGGCGCGACGGATGACGGTGCCGCGGACGTG
Source organism: Pseudoxanthomonas suwonensis 11-1 (assembly GCF_000185965.1). Taxonomy (NCBI): domain Bacteria; kingdom Pseudomonadati; phylum Pseudomonadota; class Gammaproteobacteria; order Lysobacterales; family Lysobacteraceae; genus Pseudoxanthomonas; species Pseudoxanthomonas suwonensis. Next base: position 3,171,899 of record NC_014924.1, on the reverse strand, counting down.
GCTGCTCAGTGTGCATCGACGGCCGGAGCCACGCGCAGCTCCAGCACGGCGCCCTCCAGGCCGTCGGCCTCCACGCTCACGCGCGCAGTCCCGCTGCGGCCGGGCAGGCCGCGCACGATGGCCAGGGCCAGGCCGCCGAAGGCATTGCGTTCGGCCGAAGGAAAAGCGGTAAGGTCGCGCGGATCGCCGTTGTCGGTGGCCACCAGTTCCGCGGCGCCGTCGATGCGGAATCGCACGCGGGTATCGGCATCGGGCACTGCGCGCCCCTTGGCATCGAGCACGCGCAGGGTGATGAAGGACAGGTCGCGGCCGTCGTTGCCGACTCGCGAGCGGTCGGCCTCCAGCGCCAGGCGTGCGGGTGCGCCGGTGGTCTCCACCGTGGCCGATGCCCACGGCCTGCCATCGCGCCAGGCCTGGACGCGCAGCGTTCCCGGCTGGTAGACGACCTCGTCCCAGCGCAGGCGGTACTCGTAGGCACCCTTCTTCTTCCGGCCCTGGGAAATGCCGTTGACGAACAGTTCGGCCTCGTCGCCGGAGGTGAACACGTGCACCGGCGTGACCTGGCCCTCGCGGCCGGGCCAGTTCCAGTGCGGCAGGATGTGCGCCATCGGCAGTTCCGGGCGCCAGCGCGACTGGTACAGCCAGTAGCGGTCCTTGGGAAATCCGGCCAGGTCGATGATGCCGCTGTAGGAGCTGCGCGACTCGTAGTATGGGGTGGGCTCGCCCAGGTAGTCGAAGCCGTTCCACACGAACTCGCCGGCCACATAGGGATGGCGGTCGAGGGTGGCGAACACCTTGTCGGCGCTGGAGCCGAAATCCACCGCATGCAGCTCGTACGCGCTGACCAGGCGGCGCCGGGAGTCGCCGCCGTTGTGGTCGCGCACCGGCGCGCTCTGCGCCGCGCTTACCGGGAACAGGTAGGTGCCGCGCGTGCTCAGCGCGGAGGCGGTCTCGCTGCCGAAAACCACCTTGTCCGGGAAGGCGGTGCGGAATGCCGGATATGAGGGCGGCGTGCGGATGCGCTCGGTGCCCTCGAACTCCGGCTCCTGGCGGATGCCCTCGCCCTGGTAATTGAGGTTGATGACGTCGAACGCCGCAGGGAACGGCATGTCGGCCTTGGCCCAGTTCATCGAGGCGGTGGCCGGACGGGTGGGATCCTCCTCGCGCACGATCTGCACAAGGCGCCGGCCGATGGCCGCGCCGGCCTCGCCGTCGTACTGCTCGCCGACCTCGTTGCCCACGCTCCACAGGATCACGGAAGGATGGTTGCGGTCGCGGCGCAACATCGCCCGCAGGTCGGCCTCGTGCCATTCCGGGAACACGAGGTGGAAATCCAGCGGCGTCTTCTTCTTCTCCCAGGAGTCGAAGATCTCGTCGATCACCAGGAAGCCCATTGCGTCGGTGAGTTCCAGCAGCTGCGGATCGGGCGGGTTGTGCGCCAGGCGGATGGCGTTGGCGCCCATGCCGCGCAGGATCTCCAGCTGGCGCCGGGCCGCGCGGACATTGAAGGCCACGCCCAGCGCGCCGAGGTCGTGGTGCTGGTTCACGCCCTTGAGCACGATGTGCTCGCCGTTGACCACCACACCGCGGTCCGGGTCCCATCCGACCTGGCGGATGCCGAAGCGCGTCTCGTAGCGGTCGACCACCTGTCCGTCCTGGCGCAGTGTGGTCACGGCGACGTAGCGGTGCGGCTGCTGGTTCGGCGGCGGCCCCCATAGCCGCGGCCGCGCGATCGTGGCGCCGGACGCGGCAGCGCTGCTGCCCCCCGGCACGATCTGGAAGCCGATGCGCGGGATGCGTGCCACCGGAGCGGCGCCGCGCCGTCCGTCCGCATCGAGCTCGTAGAACTCGCTCTCCACCGCCACCTTCACCATGCGGTCGGTGGTGTTGTCCACTTCCACCCGCAGGTGGACGTCGGCGGCCTCGGCGGACACCTGCGGCGTGGTAACCGTGGTGCCCCACTGTGCGACATGCACCGGCGCGGTGCTGACCAGCCAGACGTCGCGGTAAAGTCCGCCGCCGGGATACCAGCGCGCCGAGTCGGGCGGGTTGTCCAGACGGATTGCCAAGGTGTTGTTGCCGCCGAACTCCACGTAGGGCGTGAGGTCCACGCGCCAGCTGTTGTAGCCATAGGGCCAGCCGCCAACCAGCCGGCCGTTGAGCCAGACCGTGGCGTAGGACATGGCGCCGTCCAGGTTCAGGAAGATGCGACGGCCGCGCTGGTCGGCGGGGATGTCGAGCTGCCGCCGGTACCAGCCAATGCCCCAGCTGGTCAGGCGGCCCATGCCGCCGTAGGGGCCGTCGGCGAGGAACGGGCCGGCGATGGCCCAGTCGTGCGGCAGGGTGACCTGCGGCCAGGCCGAGTCGTCGTAGCCGGCGCGCAGGAACGGGATGTCGCCGACGTCCGGCTGCGTGGCCGGAGGCACGTGGCGTTGCGCGGGAGCGCGGATGAAACGGTTGGCCGTCGGCAGGATCCAGGGTTTGAGCACGGGCCGGTCGGCCTGCACCCGGACCGCTGCGTCGGGCCTGCTGTCGGCATCCTTGCCGTCGGCGCTTGCCTGCACCTGAGGCCGCGCGTCGTAGTCCAGGCGACCGTCCACCCCGGTCGGATCGCCGCGGTGGAAGCGCCAGCCTTGGTCCAGGCGGATGCGTTCACGCGGCGCGACTTCCGCCGCCGCCGGCAGCCCGGACGCCAGCGTCGCCAGGCCCAGCAGGAGCGCGGCGAAGCGGCGGGCACGATGCCGCGCAGGAGGCGGCGACTCGGTCGTCATGCAGGCGACTCCACGGGGGCGGACGCGGGGGTTACAGCTTGTAGGCGCGCTTGGGCAGGGTGTAGGCCAGGTCCACCGCGACCTCGGCGGCCTCGTCCTCGTCCATGCGGTGCTCGGCGACCAGCTTCGCCAGCACCGCGCAGTCGATGCGCCGGGCCACGTCGTGGCGCGCGGGAATCGAGAGGAAGGCGCGGGTGTCGTCGTTGAAGCCGACGGTGTTGTAGAAGCCGGCGGTGCTGAGGGTCTGCTCGCGGAAGCGCCACATGCCTTCCGGCGAATCGTGGAACCACCAGGCCGGGCCCAGGTACAGGCAGGGATAGTGCCCGGCCATCGGGCCCAGCTCGCGCGAGTAGGTGGACTCGTCCAGGGTGAACAGGATCAGGCGGAAGTCCGGCTCGTTGCCGAAGCGGTCCAGCAGCGGCTTGAGCGCGTGCACGTAATCGGTGGCCAGCGGGAGGTCGGCGCCGACATTGCGGCCGTGGCGGGCGAACAGCAGCGGGTTGTGGTTGCGATAGCAGCCCGGATGCAGCTGCATCACCAGGCCATCGTCCAGGCTCATGCCCGCCATCTCGGTCAGCACCTGGCCGCGGAACAGTGCCGCCTCCTCGCGCGAGAAGCCGCCCTTGAGGATCTTCGCGAACAGGCGCCCGGCCTCGGCGTGCGACAGGTTGGTGGTCAGCGCACTTTCGTGCCCATGGTCGGTGGAGGTCGCGCCCATGGACTTGAAGAAGGCGCGGCGGTTGCGGTGCGCGCGCAGGTAGCCGTCCCAGCCGTGCACGTCCTCGCCGGTCACATGGCCGAAGCGCTGCAGTGCCTCGGCAAAGGACTCGTGCTCCGGATCGACCACCTCGTCGGGCCGGTAGGCGGTGACGACCTTTCCATTCCAGCCGCTGTCGCGGATGGCCTGATGGTGCGCCAGCGGATCCAGCGGCCCCTCGGTGGTGGCGATCACCTCGATCCTGAAGCGCTCGAACAGGGCACGCGGGCGGAAGCCCTCGGTCTGCAGGGCTTCGGTGATGGTGTCGTAGTAATGGTCCGCGGTACCGGCATCCAGGCGCACGCGCAGGCCGAACACCTCGTGGAACACGTGGTTGAGCCACAGCGACGACGGCGTGCCGCGGAACAGGTGGAAGTTCTCCGCGAACACCCGCCAGGCGTGGCGTGGGTCGACCTGGGCACGGCTGCCATCGGCATGCGGGATGCCCAGCGCATCCAGGCCGATGCCCTGGCTGTAGAGCATGCGGAACACGTAGTGGTCCGGCACCAGCAGCAGCTCGGTGGCATTGGCGAACGTCGCATTGCCGGCGAACCAGGACGGATCGGTGTGCCCGTGCGGACTGACGATCGGCAGCTCCGCCACCTGCGCGTACAGGCGGCGGGCGATCGCGCGCTGGGTCGGATCGGACGGGAACAGGCGGTCCTGGTGCAGGTGCAGCGGGCGGCCGGTGGCGTTCATCGGGTCTTCCATGTGTGGTTGCGTCCGGTCGGGGTCGCGCGTGCCGTCAGCGGCGCACGCTTTCCCCGGGGCCGAGGGTGGTGGGAGTGGGACGGCGCACGAGTTCGATGCGCTGGAACACCAGGGCCGGGTCGACCAGCCACAGTTTGACGGTGTTGGCGCCGGCGCGGACGCGGTGGCGCGAGCTGCCCGCATGCACGTTGTCGGTCACCGCCGCTTCCCAGGCGGTGAAGTCGGGGTCGCCGGGCGAGGGATCCAGGCGGATGTTCACCAGCCGCGGCGGCTCGTCGTTGACCGAGACGGCGTAGCGCAGGCCGCCGCGGTGGCGCAGGTCGAGGGTGGGGGAGACCAGTACCCGCAGTTCGATCTCGCCGTCCTCGTGCATCACCACCGGGTATTCCAGGCGCGCGCCATCGCCGCCGGGCGACAGCGGCTCGCCGGTTGCCGGCCATGCCGTGACCGCGGACAGGGTGCGGCCCAGGTTGGGAATCACCTGCCACTGGCCACCCGGGGGCGGCACCGCGCGGCTGTAATGCTCGGCCTCGATGGCGACCACGCCATTGCCCTCGACGAAGCCGCGCGCACCGCGATGCATTGGCGGCTTGTGCACCGGCACCGTCACGTAGACCTCGGTCCAGTCCTGGCCGCGGATGTAGATGACGCCCTCGTGCCGACCTTCCGGCAGCGCATCCCAGTCGATCTCCAGCTTCAGCGGCTGCTCATCGGTGACCTCGCCGGAAGCCGGCGAGACCTTCAGCCACGACGCGCGGCTGGTGGCGGTGAACGGAATCGGCGCCTGGCCGCGGTTGAACACGACGACCTCGCGGGTCGGCGCGGCCACCGGGTCCAGTTCCGGCAGGCGCGGCGCGCGCAGGCGCACGGGCCAGCCGGCGGGATCGCCTTCGATCGCCACGCCGGTGGCGCCCTTCTCGGGTGCGTCGACGCTCGCCAGCGCCGGCAGCACGTTGCGCGACGGCGACTGCCAGTGGGTATAGCCGATGCGCGGCTGGCTCATCATGTGGATCCACTTGCCGCCGGCGATCTCCTGCTCGTACACGCGCTGCAGCTCGGCATCGCGGCCGAACAGCTCGCGCGCCTTCGCCGCCCAGGCATTGGTCGAGGCCCGGCCCTGCGCCGCGTACAGGCGGTTGCGGGCCACGGCCACGTGCAGGTGGTTGAGGTTGGCACTGGCCAGCACCGGGTATTCGACCAGCTGGTACCAGGCATCGCGGTGGCTGGCCGGGATCTTCGGCGCCAGCGCCTGCATCTTCGCCACCAGTGCGTCCCACTCGCCCAGCACGCGCCCGGCCTCGTTGTCGTGGACCAGGCTCCAGGTCTCGGCGTCGATCAGCTCCGGCTTGCGGCGCGCGTTGAGCCGGGTATAGCCGGTCACGATGTCACCGATGGCCTGGGCGTGCGCCGGGCCGAACTGCTCGGCCGCCCAGCGCGCCGGATAGGCCTTGATCCACTCCAGGTCGGCGGCATCCGGATCCCAGGCCTGGTCGAGGAAGGCACTGATCGGCAGTTCCTGCGGCTTGATGTCGCCGACGTTGACCACCCACAGCCGCTCCACGCCGTGCGCCCAGGCCAGGCGCATCTGCTCCCAGGCGCGCTCGACCTGGGTGGTGTTGAGCCACTTGTAGTTGCGCGGACCGCCGACGTAGTCGAAGTGGTAGTACACGCCGTAGCCGCCAGGACGCTTCTCGGCCGGATCGGGCAGGCGGCGGATGTTGCCCCAGTTGTCGTCGGCGAACAGCAGGGTGACGTCGTCGGGCACGCGCATGCCCTTGTCGTAGTAGTCCTGAACTTCCTTGTAGAGCGCCCACACCTGCGGGGTCTGTTCCACCGGCTTGCCGGTGACCTCGCCGATGATCCGCCGCTGGTCCGCGACGATCTGCTCCAGCAGGGCGGTGGCGGTCTCCTCGCTCATCGGCTCGTCGCCGTCGCCGCGCATGCCCAGGGTGACCACGGCCTCGCGGCCCTGCAGCCGCTCCATGCCACCACGCCAGAACTCCTGCAGCACCTTCGCGTTGCGGCGGTAGTCCCACGGACCCTTGCCGTAGCGCGACCACTCATCGTGGGCGCGCATCATCGGCTCGTGGTGGCTGGTGCCGATCACCACGCCCCAGGCGTCGGCGACTTCGGCATTCTTCGGGTCGTCGTCGTAGAACGCGCGCGGCAGCCACATCGCCGGCCACAGGTAGTTGGCCTTGTGGCGCATGATCAGCTGGAACACGCGCTCGTAGAAACGGTGGTTGGTGCCGCCAAAGCTGGCCTTGCTCCAGCCACCCAGCGCGGGATCCTCGTCGTTGATGAAGATGCCGCGGTAGCGCACCTTCGGCGCGTCGACGAAGCGGCCCGGGGCGATATGCAGGCTGCTGCGCTTCGGTGGCGGCACGTCCGCCCACCAGGTCCACGGCGAGACGCCGACGCGGCGCGAAAGCTCGTACAGGCCGTAGGCCGTGCCGCGACGGTCGGCGCCTACCACCAGCAGGGCGCGGTCGATGCCGGGCTCGGGCCTGTCGACGACCTGCAGCAGGTAGGCCTCCCACACGCCCTCTACGCCACCGGTATCAATCCGGTGATCACGGACGATGCGATCGATGCGCGGGCTGTGGCCCAGGGTACCGGCGATGATCGCCAGCTTCTGCGCGCCTTTGGCTTGCTCCTTGCCGGAGACCGCTGCCAGGTCGCCACGCAAGGCTTCGGCCGCGAGCTTCACCGCCTGGAAATCGCCCTCGTCCACCAGCACCGGCAACGGCGTGCCGCGTTCGATCAAGGCCAGGCTGCCGGAGGTGCGTGTCTCGCAGACCACGGCCGGGCTGCGGCAGTCCTGAGCGGCCAGTGCCGTTCCCGGCAACAGCAAGGCCAGGCCCAGCAGGACGAGGTGACGCTTGTTCATCAGTTGGATCCCTCTAGGTGGCAGCCACGTGCCGGAAGGCCGGCAGGTGGCGTCAGCATTGCGCGCGATGGCTCAGGCGCCATTCGCGCGCGGGAGTTCGAAACGGGCCGGCTCCAGCCGGGGCGCCAGCAGGTGCACCACGACCAGGGCGAAGACATAGGCCGAGCCGGCGATCAGGAAGATGGTGCTGTAGCTGCCGGTGGACTGCAGCTGCGCGCCGGTGAAGAAGGACATGGCCATGCCGCCGACCGAGCCGGCGAAGCCGCCGATGCCGACCACCGAAGCCACGGCCTGGCGCGGGAACATGTCCGACGGCAGGGTGAACACGTTGGCCGACCAGCCCTGGTGGCCGGCCATGGCCAGGCCGATCAGGCCCACCGCCAGCCAAAGGTTGTCGACCTGCGTCACCAGCACCACCGGTGCCACGCACAGCGCGCAGACCAGCATCGCGCCCTTGCGTGCGCGGTTGAGGCTCCAGCCCAGGCGCATGAAGCGCCCGGCCAGCCAGCCGCCGGCGATGCTGCCCACGTCGGCCATCAGGTAGACCACGATCATCGGCGGGCCGATCGTCGCCAGCGACAATCCGTACTCGGAGGCGAGGAACTTGCCGAGCCAGAACAGGAACAGCCACCACACCGGATCGGTGATGAACTTGGCGGCCACGAACGACCACGCCTGGCGGTGCTGCAGCAGCTGCAGCCACGGCACCTTGACCGTGCTCTCCGGCGGATCGGAGCGGATGTGCGCCAGTTCTTCGGCCGAAACGCGCGGCTGCTGCTCCGGCGGGCGGTAGCGGGTCAACCACACCACCAGCCAGATCGCGCTGAGGGCACCCGTGCACAGGAACGCCGCCTGCCAGCCCCAGGCTGCGGCCACGATCGGCACCATCAGCGGCGCGACGATCGCGCCGATGTTGGAGCCCGCATTGAAGATGCCCACCGCCAGCGCACGTTCGCGCTTTGGGAACCATTCGGCGACGGTCTTGACCGCGGCCGGGAAGTTGCCCGCCTCGCCCAGGCCCAGCGCGAAGCGGGCGAGGATGAAGCCCAGCACGCTCGCTGCCAGCGCATGGCCCATTGCCGCCAGTGACCAGATGCTTATCGCCAGCGCATAGCCGATACGGGTGCCGAAGCGGTCGATCACCGCGCCGGCGCACAGCAGGCCGATCGCGTACGCCGCCTGGAACGCCATGACGATGTAGCCGTACTCGATCTCGCTCCAGCCGATCTCGTCCTGCAGGAACGGCGCGAGCACGCCGAGCACCTGGCGGTCGATGTAGTTGATCGTGGTCGCGGCCAGCAGCATGGCGCACACGCGCCAGCGGAACTTCCCGACCCGGGCGGCGACCGCCGGGGTCGACGCGGTCACCGGTTACCTCCGCGCGCCGGAATGACGCGGCGCAACATAAATACGGATTTACTGCGGTGCAGCATAAATACCCCTTCCCGAAGCCACCTGCTTTGATATCGCTATCATTAACACAGCGCGAAATCTGCCACCACCCGTCATCTTCCGTGAAAGTGGCCATCTCAGCGCTGTCATTCCGGAATCGCGATTTCGCCCGTGAAAACAGCGGTTTTCATCGTGCGGCGCAACATCGAAGGTGGATGTTGTGCTGTTCCTTGCACTGCGTTTTGTGAGAGCGCTACCATCGCCGCCGCTCGTGGGACCGGTATCATCAATTCCAATACCGATATCCCCGCTTGCATAAACCACATACCAAATTTGAAGACACCGGTGTACAGCGGCCCTCGCCATTGCCGCGCACCGGACCATCTGTAACGGGAGGGAGTACGGTGAACAGGAAGCCTTGCAAGACCGAGCTGTCGCGCGCACTAGGTCTGCTGTGCCTGGCGCTTGCCAGCGGCAGCGCACTCGCGCAGGAAGCCGCGCCGGCCGCCGCCGCGCCGGCCAATGAGGAAGCAGTCGAACTGGATGCGGTGACCGTCCGCGGTTTCCGCCAGAGCCTGCAGTACTCGACCGAAGCCAAGCGTGACTCGACCGGCTTCACCGATTCGATCTTCTCCGAGGACATCGGCAAGTTCCCGGACACCAACATCGCAGAGTCGCTGGCCCGCATCCCGGGCATCCAGCTCAACCGCGACGTCAACGGCGAAGGCACCAACATCGCCATCCGCGGCCTGCCCAGCAGCTTCACCAAGACCACGATCAATGGCGCTTCTGTCGCCACCGCTTCGATCGGCCTGGATGCGACCAACCAGAACCGCGAAGTCGACCTGAACATGTTCCCGACCGAGTTCTTCAACCAGATCACGGTCTACAAGTCGCCGGTTGCCAGCCTGCCCGAGGGCGGCGCGTCCGGTGTCGTGGACATGCGCAACATGCGTCCGTTCGACATCTCCGGCAACCACGTCACCTACTCGCTGCAGGCCGACTACAACGACAACAGCAAGAAGGCCAGCCCGCGTGGCTCGGTGATCGCCAACTGGAACAGCGAAGACGGCCGCTTCGGCGCGCTGGTCGGCCTGACCTCAACCCGCGGCAAGCTGGGCGTGGAAGGCTACGAGACCATCGGCTGGACCAACCCCAACCTGACCAACGACCAGTGCCTTGGCAACGGCGACCAGGCGGGCTTCCCGTCCCTTGGCCAGCCCTGCAATGTCACCGGTGGCAACGGCTGGCGCATCCCGAACACCGTGCCGGGCACCGCCATCGGCCTGACCCCGGGCGAGACGATCGACGCCGAGTGGCTGCTGGCCAACAACCCGGGCCTGACCACCGCGCAGATCGGTGAAGCGCTGATCCCGCGCCTGGGCCGCCCGGTGCACATGTCCGGCGACCGCGACCGCGACGGCTTCCTGGGCTCGTTCCAGTGGCGTCCCAACGACAGCATGGAGTTCAGGCTCGACACCCTTTACACCAAGGCCCATCGCACCAACAGCCGCGTGGACATGAACCTCATCGGCCGCAACGGCCAGATGATCCCGCAGAACATGCAGCTGGACGAGAACAACGTCGTCACCCGCGCGGACTTCACCAACGCGCAGTTCTTCCTCGAGCACCGCGAGTACATCGAGGACGTGCAGTACTGGCAGATCAACCCGGGCGCGACCTTCTGGTTCGGCGACGACCAGAACGTCAAGCTGGACGTGCAGGCCAGCACCAGCCGCAGCTGGATGTTCCGCGAGTCCCCGACCATCCTGGTCAACTCGCCGTTCACCACCCTCGAGTACACCAACAGCGGTGATACCCCGACCTGGAACACCCCGCTGGATCTGAATGATCCGAACCTGGGCTGGACCTGGGCCGGTGGCCGCCTGAACGTGCAGAACGAGAAGCGCGTCACCGAGACCAGCGGCTTCCGCGCCGACCTGCAGCTGGGCGAGGACCGCAACAACATCAAGCTCGGCGTGGCGTGGGACCAGAACCAGCGCCGCATCCAGGGCTTCGACAACAGCGGTGCGTGGGAAGACCTGGTGTGCCGTGGCCTGAACGCTGACGGCAGCACCCCGGATCCGCGCCCGGCCTGCAACGGCGGCGGCACCGCCCTGTTGTCCGACGCGGCCCTGGCCGGCTACCTGCGCCGTGGTCCGCACGGCTTCATCGTCGTCGACGCCGACCGCTTCAAGAACGACACCAACTACGCCTTCTACCGGGACACCGCTCCGGAGTCCGGCGGCCCGAACACCGGCGGTGCGACCGGCGGATTCGACGAGGAAACCTTCGCCGCCTACGTCGAGGTCAACGGCGAGACCGAGGTGCTGGACCGCAACGTGCGCTTCAACGTCGGCATGCGTTACGTGCAGACCGACCAGGAAGTGGCCGGCCCGGTGACCATCGGCGAAGTGCGCCAGTGGCAGTCGCTGACCGGCGACTACAGCGAGTGGCTGCCGTCGTTCAGCGCCGCCTGGGACGTGGCCGACAACGTGGTCTTGCGCATGTCCGGTTCGCGCACCATGACCCGTCCGAACCCCAGCTCGATGCTGCCGGCCACCACCTTCACCGACATGTCCGCCCAGGTGGCCAACCAGGGCAACCCGGACCTGACGCCGTACATCTCCACCAACTTCGATCTGGGTGGCGAGTGGTACACCGGTGGCGAGGGCTTCGTCGGCCTGACCCTGTTCAACAAGCGCGTGGAGGGCTACACCTTCCAGGGCGTGACCACCCGTCCGTTCCGCAGCCTGGGCATTCCGTTCGAGGACCTGGATCCGACCCAGCAGGTGGCGCTGAACAACCGTGGCGGCCCGGACGTGGCCACGGTCAACGTGCAGCAGCAGGTCAACGCCGACGCCGAGCTGGAGATCCGCGGCTGGGAAGCGATCTGGGTGCAGCCGCTGAGCTTCGTGCTGCAGGGCCTGGGCTTCATGGCCAACTACACCGACCTGGACATCAAGACCCTGGGCAAGGACGCTTCCGCGCTGTCGGGCAACGTCTACGGTGTGGCTCCGTCGATGTGGAACGCGACCACCTACTGGGAGAACGACGTCGCCTCGGTGCGCCTGTCCTATACCTGGGCCGAGGGTGCCGCCGGCACCGGCCCGAACCAGCAGGGCATCCCGTTCGCGCAGATCTACGGCGAGGACCGTGGCCAGCTCGACCTGTCGGCCAGCTACACGCTGAAGAACATCCGTTCGCAGCCGCAGCTGACCTTCAACGTGCTGAACCTCACCGGCGAAGAGCGTCGTTCGTACTTCGCGTTCCCGAACGCGGTCAACGACATGTACGACCCGGGTCGCACCGTCACCGTGGGTATCCGCGGCACGTTCTGATTGTTGCACTGCAATAAGGATTGCGGCCCACCCGGTGCTTCGGCACCGGCGTGGGCCGTCTTCGTTGCAGGGCCTCGAAAACCCTGCAAACCAAGGGGTTTCGGGCCACCTTCGCAGGGCCAGTGGCGCAACGGTTCAAGGTGCGTCGCGGGCTGCCTGTCACCGCGCCTGTGCAGGCCTGTTCTTGGGGTATGCTTCGGGACCGATGGTAGCGGTAACGGCGCCGGTCGCATGGCGTTTGCACCGCCGGGGACAGATCCGGATGGCCGCCCATCCACCACTTCAGCATCGAGCCGGGGAAGCATGAGCAGCAACAGCGAGATCCTTTCCGTACGCGAGAAGATCGGTTACAGCCTGGGTGATTTGTCGGCGAACCTGATCTTCCAGACGTTGATGACGTTCCTGGCGTACTTCTACACCGACATCTACCGCATCCCCGCCGCAACCGCGGCCACCATCATCTTCGTGGTCGGCCTGCTGGGCGCCTTCGTGTTCACCCCGCTGGTTGCGGTGCTCGCCGACCGTACCAACAGCCGCTGGGGCAAGTTCCGCCCCTGGATCCTGTGGACCGCCATTCCCTTCGGCGTGCTCTCGCTGCTGGCCTTCAGCACGCCTGATCTCGGCCCGCAGGGCAAGGTCATCTACGCGGCGGGCACCTATACCCTGCTGGTGCTGGTCTACGCGGCCAACAACCTGCCGTACTCGGCGCTCAGTGGTGTGCTGACCGGCAACATGGGCGAGCGCAACAGCCTGTCGGCCTATCGCTTCGTGGCGGTGATGGTGGCCCAGCTCGTGGTCCAGGCCCTGCTGCTGCCCCTGGTCAACATCCTTGGCGACGGCGATCGGGTGCAGGGCTTCCAGAACACCATGCTGCTGTTCGCCGTGGTCGGCACCGTGTTCTTCCTGATCACCTTCTTCACCACCCGCGAGCGCGTCGTCCCGGCACAGGAGCAGAAGTCCAGCATCGGCCGCGACCTGGCCGACCTGGCCGCCAACCGGCCGTGGCTGGTCATGCTGCTGGTGACGATCCTGGTGTTCACCACCCTCGCGCTTAAGGGCGGCACCTACGTCTACTACTTCGAGAACTACCTGGAAGAGCCGGCGATGGCCCGCTTCCTGGACTCGATCGGCTTCTACGGCATCCTGGGCGGGATCAACTCGGCCCTGGTCGGCATGGGCCTGGCCGGCTTCGAGTTGCCGAGCGACGCGACCACCTCCGCCTTCGGCCTGTTCAACGCCGGCGGCATCATCCTGATGGTGGTGGGCATCGGCTTCTCGCGGAAGCTGGCCGACCGCTTCGGCAAGCGCGACGTGTTCGGCGTGTTCCTGGTCATCTCGACCCTGTTCATGCTCGCCTTCTACGTCATCCCGCCGGATCGCATCGGCCTGGTGTTCGGTGCGCAGATCCTGCACGGCTTCTTCTACGGCATCACCATCCCGCTGCTGTGGGCGATGGTGGCCGACGTGGCCGACTACTCCGAGTGGAAGAACCACCGCCGCGCCACCGCCATCATCTTCTCCGCGATCCTGTGCGGCCTGAAGGTGGGCCTGAGCGTCGGCGGCGCCCTGGTGGCCGGCATCCTGGCCCATTACGGCTACAACGCCGACCTGCCGGCGCAGGAACCGGACACGGTCAACGGCATCCGCCTGGCGGTGAGCCTGTACTGCTCGGTGCCGTTCCTGGTGGCCGCGGCCCTGCTGTTCTTCTACAAGATCAACAAGCCGATGGAATCGCAGATCGAAAGCGACCTGGCCGCGCGCCGCGTCGCCAAGCCGGCCTGAGCCATCGCAAGCACTCCGAGGAATCCCATGGCAGACCGTGAATACACCGAGGCCGAACTGAAGGCGCTGGCCGACAAGGCCATCTCCAGTCCCCTGGTGACGCATATCTACACCGCCGATCCGTCGGCCCACGTGTTCGAGGGCAAGCTCTACATCTATCCCTCGCACGACATCGAGGCCGGTGCCGCGTTCGACGACGACGGCGGCCACTTCCAGATGGAGGACTACCACGTCTTCCGCCAGGACTCGCCCGATGCACCGGCCGAGGACTGCGGCGTGGCCCTGCACGTGAAGGACGTGCCGTGGGCGGCCAAGCAGATGTGGGCCCCGGACGCGGCCTGCAAGGACGGCAAGTACTACTTCTACTTCCCGGCCAAGCGCGCCGACGGCATCTTCCAGATCGGCGTCGCCATCGGCGACCGCCCGGAAGGCCCGTTCAAGGCCGAGCCGGAAGCGATCGAGGGCAGCTATTCGATCGACCCCGCCGTGTTCGGCGACGACGACGGCGAGCACTACATGTACTTCGGCGGCCTGTGGGGCGGCCAGCTGCAGAAGTACCGCGACAACCGCTACGACGCGGCCAACGAGGAGCCGGGCGACGACGAGCCGGCGCTGGGCGCGCGTGTCGCGCGCCTGACCGCGGACATGAAGCAGTTCGCCGAGGCGCCGCGCGAGGTGGTGATCCTCGACGCGGACGGCCAGCCGCTGAAGGCCGGCGACCACGCGCGCCGCTACTTCGAAGGCCCGTGGATGCACAAGTACCAGGGCAAGTACTACCTGTCGTACTCGACCGGCAATACCCACCACCTGTGCTACGCCATCGCGGACAACCCGTATGGCCCGTACACCTACGGCGGCGTGATCCTCACCCCGGTCGTGGGCTGGACCACCCACCATTCGATCGTCGAGTTCGGCGGCAAGTGGTGGCTGTACTACCACGACTCCGTGCTGTCCGGCGGCGTGACCCACCTGCGTTCGATCAAGGTCGCCGAGCTGCAGTACGAAGCCGACGGCAGCATCCGCACCCTGCATCCGTATGGCGCCTGAGGTCGAAGCCCCGGGGCCGCTCACCGAGCTGCCCCCGGGTCCGCTGTTGACGCTGTCCCACGGCGCCGTGTCGATCGACGTGGCGCCGCAGGCCGGTGGCCGCATCGCCCAGATCCGCGTCGACGGGATCGAGCAGCTGGTCGGCTACGGCGAGTACGGCTCGGAGGCGGCGATCGCCTGGGGCTCGTACACGATGGTTCCGTGGTGTGGCCGCGTCCGCGACGGACGCTTCGCCTTCGCCGGCAAGGACTACCAGCTGCCGCGCAACCTCGGTGGCCACGCGATCCATGGCTGGGGCTTCGTCCTGCCCTGGCAGGTCGCGGCGCAGTCGGAACACGAGCTGGAACTGGTGCTGGAGCTGCCCGCGGACGAGCGCTGGCCGTTCGGCGGCCGTGCCCGCCAGCGCATCGCGCTGGAGCCGCGCGGCCTGCTGCTGGAGATGAGCGTCACCGCCGGCGAGCGCGCGATGCCGGTGGTGTTCGGCTGGCACCCGTGGTTCCGCAAGCCGGAGCGGCTGGAGTTCGAGCCCACCGCGATGTATCCGCGCGACGAGAGCCACGTCGCCACCCTGCCGCTGGTCCCGCCTGGGCCGGGGCCGTGGGACGACTGCTTCGTCAACACCGCGCCGGTGGTGCTGCACCGCGCCGGCCAGGTCCTGCGCCTGACTTCGGACTGCGACCACTGGGTGGTGTACGACGGCACAGCGCATTCGACCTGCGTGGAGCCGCAGACCGGCCCGGCCGATGCGTTCAACCTCGGTTCGCCGCAGCTGCAGCCGGGCCAGCAGGCCTCGGCGTGGTACCGGATGGCCTGGGACTGAGGCCTGCTGGGGCCTGCCTGAGGCCCGTGGGCCTCAGTCGTCCAGCAGTGCCTGGATCGCGGCGAAACCCGCGCTGGCGCGTTCCTTCTTGTGCATGGCGTCGGCCACCGGGTCCGCGCCATCGCGCTGCAGCTCGGAGGCAGGGAGCTCGTCGATGAAGCGGCTGGGCTTGAGCCGCACCTTCTCGCGGAAGCGGCGGGTCTCGCGGCTGTAGCTGAGCCACAGCCGCTTCTTGGCGCGGGTGATGCCCACGTACATCAGCCGGCGCTCTTCCTCCAGCGAGCCTTCCTCCATCGCCGCGTCGTGCGGCAGGGTGCCGTCCTCGCAGCCGATGATGAAGACGTAGCCGAACTCCAGGCCCTTGGCCGCGTGCAGGCTCATCAGCCGCACCTGGTTGCCGCCGTCGTCCTTGTCGTTGCGCGAGAGCAGGGCCAGCTGCGCGGCCAGGTCGCCCGCGGTGGCGCCGCGCGGGCCGCCTTCGAACCACTCCGCCAGCTCGTCCAGGTTGGCCTTGCGGCGCTGGAACGAGGCCTCGTCCTTGCACTGCGCGCGCAGTTCGGTGAGCAGGCCCGACTTCTCGGCCAGGCGCCGCACCAGGTCGGCCGCGCTCATCTTCGTGGCGTTGTCGCGCAGGTCGTCGATGGCGTCGTTGAACGCGCCCAGGCCGTTGGCCGCGCGCGGCGGCAGCTGCTGCAGCGCGCCCATGGACTGGGCGGCGCGCGACAGCGGCATGTTCCTGCTGGCGGCCAGTTCGGCCAGCCGCGCCAGCGAGGTGGCGCCGACCTCGCGCTTGGGCGACTGCACCGCGCGCAGGAAGGCCGCATCGTCGTCCGGGTTGGCGATCACCCGTAGCCAGGACAGCGCGTCCTTCACTTCCTGGCGCTCCAGGAAGGCGGTGCCGCCGGTCAGGTGGTAGGGCACGCGCAGCAGTTGCAGCGCCTTCTCCAGGGGGCGCGACTGGTGGTTGCTGCGGAACAGGATGCAGAACTCGTTCCACGGCACCTGCCTGGCCTCGTGCAGGAACGCGATCTCGCCGGCGACCTTCTCCGCCTCGTGCTCGTTGTCGCGGCACTCCCACACGCGGATGCGCTCGCCGTCGGCCTGGTCCGACCACAGGGTCTTGAGGTGCTTGTGCGGGTTGCGCGCGATCAGCGCGTTGGCCGCGCGCAGCACGCGGTTGGAGCAGCGGTAGTTCTGCTCCAGCTTGATCACCTGCAGGTCCGGGTAGTCCTGGCCCATCTGGTCCAGGTTCTCCGGGTTGGCGCCACGCCAGGCATAGATGCTCTGGTCGTCGTCGCCCACGCAGGTGAAGTTGCCGGCCGGGCCGGCGATGGCGCGCAGCAGCCGGTACTGGGCGTCGTTGGTGTCCTGGCACTCGTCGACCAGGAGGTAGCCGATGCGCTCGCGCCAGGCGCGGACCACGTCCTCGTTGCTCTCCAGGATCTGCAGCGGCAACCGGATCAGGTCGTCGAAGTCGACCGCGTTGAAGGTCTGCAGCCGCGCCTGGTAGCGCGCGTAGAGCTTGGCCGCCTCCATCTCGCGGGTGGAGCGGGCCACGGCCAGGGCCTGCTCCGGCGACAGGCCGGCGTTCTTGGCGCGCGAGATCAGGTTGCGCACGTCCTCGACCGCATCGGGCTTGGCGCCGGGCATCAGGTCCTTGACCTGGGCGGCGGCATCGTCGGCGTCGAAGATCGAGAAGCCACGCTTGAGCCCGGCGGCCTCGTGCTCGATCTGCAGGAACTTCAGGCCCAGGGCGTGGAAGGTGCAGATGGTCAGGCCGTCGGCGGCGTCGCCCCTGATGCGCTTGGCCACGCGCTCGCGCATTTCCTTCGCCGACTTGTTGGTGAAGGTGATGGCCGCGATGCGCCGCGCCGGATAGCGACCGGAGGCGATCAGATGGGCGATCTTCTCGACGATGACGCGGGTCTTGCCGCTGCCGGCGCCCGCCAGCACGAGCAGCGGACCCTGGTCATGCAGTACGGCGGCGCGTTGTGGAGGATTGAGCACGGCAGGAACGATGGAACGGGCGGCCCATTCTACCCGGTGCAGCGCCGGCGGCCCTTTGCTAAGTTCGGCCGGCCGCCGTCTGGCGGCGCCGGGTCTGGAGGACCTGGCGTTCATCTGCAGGGAGCACTGACATGAACGAGCGCAACCGCGCCGGTCGCCGCGCCGCCATTCCCCTGGCGCTGCTGCTGGCCACCTGCCTGACGCCGGCCTCCCGGGCCACGGACCCGCCGGTCCATCTGCTCGAATGGGAAGGGCCGGTCGAGCGGCCCACCTTCGGCAACTTCGTCGGCGAGCCGGACATCGCGCCGGAACTGCTGACCGAAGGCTTCCTCGCCGCGCACCCGGACATCCGCTGGCGCCGCGAGGGCCTGCACGCCTTCCACAACGAGCGTTACGGGGAGGCCCTGGGGCATTTCCGCAAGGCCGCCGCCTACGCCGACAAGGCCTCGATGGCGATGCTCGCGGAGATGCACTGGAAGGGGCTTGGGGTGCCGGTCGACCGCCCGATCGGGTACGCATGGATGGACCTGGCCGCCGAACGCATGTATCCCAACTTCACGATCCTGCGCGAGCGTTACTGGGGCGACCTGTCGCCGGCCGAGCGGGACGACGCGATCCGCCGCGGCCAGGCCCTGCTGGCGGAGTTCGGCGACGAGGTGGCAAAGCCGCGACTGGAGCGGATCCTGCGGCGAGAGCGCCGCCAGCTTACCGGCAGCCGCACCGGTTCATCCGGCTTCGTCCGCATCATCCCGATGACCGGCCCGATGGCCGGCAAGGGCGCGGTGATGCGGGCGGAGGACTATTACCGCAGGGAGTACTGGGAACCCGGCTACTACTGGGCGTGGCAGGACCAGGTCTGGAAGGCCCCGCCGCGCGAGAAGGTGGACGTCGGCGACCCGGAGCAGGTCCCGGCACCGGGCCCGTAAACCTTCTGTCCAAGCATAGATCCGGCCGGATTGCACCTGCCTTCAGCCGCCTTGCGCGGCCCGCTCCCCGGCCCGTCCAATGGATCCTCGGCAATCACCCATCAAAGGAACTGACCAATGCGTACATTGATGTTCGCCCTTTGCCTGCTCCTCGCCCTGCCCGTGCAGGCTTCAGGCCCCCTGCTGACCGATCGCGACCGCCAGGTCATGAGCGTGCCGGGCTTCCTCGACGCCCATCCGGACATGATGTACCGGCAGTGGGGTGTCAACGCCATGCGTCGCAACGACCAGGAGGGGGCCGTCAAGAACTTCCTTCTGGGCGCGCACTATGCCGACAAGCCCTCCCAGGGCTACCTGGCCGAGATCTACTGGTACGGCGGCAACCAGCCGCCGGATCGCGCCCTCGCCCACGCCTGGATGAGCGTGGCGGCCGAGCGCGGCTACCCGTTGCTGGTGCAGATGCGCGAGAAGTTCGCCGCCGCCCTCACCCCGGAGGAGCGCGAGCGTTCGGCCCAGCTGCAGCAGGAGTTGCTTGCCCAGTACGGCGACGCCGTGGCCAAGCCGCGCATGGACGACCACCTGCGCCGCCAGCTGCAGGAAGCCACCGGAAGCCGTACCGGCTCGATGACCCACAACCTCGAGATCGCCTACGAGGAAAACGGCACGCGCAAGGTCATGAAGGGTTCCCAGTACTACGACAAGCGCTACTGGGAACCGGAGTCCTACCACCGCTGGCAGGCGGAGGTCTGGGGCAAGGTGCCGCAGGTCGACGTCGGCATGCCGACCATGGTGGACAGCGAAGGGCCCTGAGGCGTCGCGCGGCCATGGGCGGGCGCTAGAATTCCCGCCCATGGCCAAGCTCTACTTCTACTACTCGGCGATGAACGCCGGGAAGACCACCACGCTGCTGCAGTCGGCGTACAACTACCGCGAGCGCGGCATGCGCACCCTGATCCTGACGCCGCGGCTGGACGACCGCGGCGGCCGTGGCGGGGTGGTGGCCTCGCGCATCGGCCTGCGCGCCGAGGGCACGGCCTTCGACCGTGACAGCGACCTGGAACGGCTGGTGGAGCAGGACATCGCCGCCCACGGCAAGCTCGGCTGCGTACTGGTCGACGAGTCCCAGTTCCTGTCCCGCGCCCAGGTCTGGCAGCTGAGCGAGGTGGTCGACGGCCTGCGCATCCCGGTGCTGTGCTACGGCCTGCGCACCGACTTCCGCGGCGAGCTGTTCGAGGGCAGCCAGTACCTGCTGGCCTGGGCCGACGAGCTGGAGGAGATCAAGACGATCTGCCACAGCGGCAAGAAGGCCACGATGAACGTGCGCGTGGACGCCCAGGGCCGCGCCGTGCAGGACGGCCCGCAGGTGGAGATCGGCGGCAACGAGCGCTATGTCTCGGTCAGCCGTCCCGAGTTCAAGAAGGTCATGCGCGGCGAAGGCCTGATCGAGCCGCTGCAGGCGCCGCTGCTCTAACCACGCGGTCGCCCCGTCCCGCGGGGCTCAGGCTGTCCCGGCGACCGCCGGCAGCCAGGCCTCGAAGTGGACCTCGCCATCGCGGTTGACCGCTTCCAGCCGCCCGCCGTGCGCCAGCACGAACTGCTGGGCGATGAACAGGCCCAGGCCCAGCCCGTGGCTGGAGCGGAACGAGCCCTTGAACGGCTCGAACAGCCGCGGCAGCAGCTCGTCGTCGATCCGGCCCGGGTTCGACACCCGCAGCAGCACCCCGCGGCCGTCGAGGCTGGCGGCCACGCCGACCGCGCCACCGCTGCCATGGAGCACGGCATTGCCGACCAGGTTGGACACCACCTGGGCCAGGCGGTCGGGATCGGCGTGCAGTTCCAGCGGCGACTCCACCCGCAGCTCGATGCGCGCGTCCGGATGGGCGCGGCGCACCTCGCCGACCGCGCCGGCCAGCAGCTCGGCCAGCTCCAGTGGCCGCGGCTGCAGGTGCAGGCCGCCACTGCGGATGCGGGAGAAGTCCAGCAGCTGCTCGACCATGCGCGCCATGCGCCAGCCGCTGTTCTCCAGGTGCGCGAGGGTGCGCTGCACCCGCTCGTCGTCCGGCAGCTGCATCGACAGCTTCTCCGCGCACACCAGCATCGCCGACAGCGGCGTGCGCAGGTCGTGGGTGAGCACGGCCATCATCGTTTCGTTGAGCTGCAGCGCCCGCTCCAGGGTATCGGCGCGTTCCTTCAGCAGGCGCCGCTGCTGGAACAGCTCCACGAACACCTTCACCTTGCCGACGATCACCTGCGGCTCCACCGGCTTGTGCAGGAAGTCCACCGCGCCGGCCTCGTAGCCCTTGAACGCGCGCCGCGGGTCGCTGGGCGAGGCGGTGAGGAAGATGATCGGCACCTCGCGGCTGCGCGAGGCACCGCGCATCAGCTCGGCCAGCGAGAAGCCGTCCATCTCGGGCATGTGCACGTCCAGCAGGGCGACCGCGACCTCATGGCCCAATAGCAGTTCAAGCGCCTCGGCGCCGGAGGACGCGCACAGCACCTCCACGTCGTCGCGCTGCAGCAGGGCGCGCATCGCGACCAGGTTCTCGGCCACGTCGTCCACGACCAGGACGTTGACCTTGCCCGGTGCCTGGCTGGCGGCGGGGACGGAGAGAGTGACGTTCATGGATGGAAACCCCGCAGGCGTTCGCGTATCTGGTCGAGGGTCAGGACCTCGTCGGCCCCGGCGTGGGCAAGGGCTGATGCCGGCATGGTCGAGGACGCCGCCTCATCCGGGCACTGGATCCAGGCGGTGCCGCCGGCGGCGCGCACCGCGGCGATGCCCTCGCTGCCGTCGCTGGATGCGCCGGTCAGCAGCAGGGCCAGCAGGCGCTCGCCAAACACCGCGGCGGCGCTCTCGAACAGCGGGTCGATGGCGGGTCGCGAGAACATCACCGGCTCGTCCAGCGACAGGGCGAGCGTGGCGCGGTCCTCGACCAGCAGGTGGTAGTCCGGCGGCGCGATCCAGACCACGCCCGGGGCCAGCCGCGACTTGTCCTCGGCCTCGGCCACCGGCAGCGGGCAGCCATGGGCGAATAGCTCGGCGAGCTGGCTCGGACGGTCGCGCGGCAGGTGCTGCACCACCAGCACCGGCACCGGCAGGGTGGAGGGCAGGGCATCGAGGAGCATCCGCAACGCAGCCACGCCGCCGGCGGAGGCGCCGATCACGATGGCGTCGTAGCGGCCGGCGAGTGGGGGCGTGCGCCGCTTCATGCCACCTTCCGGTACAGGCGGTGCTCGCGCGAGCAGACCTCGAAGCGCTCGGAGTGCGCGCCGAACTGCAGCGACTCCTTGCTGCCCAGGCCGAGGAAGCCGCGGTGCACCAGGGCCTCGTGGAACAGGCCGATGGCGCGGTCCTGCAGGGCGCGCTTGAAGTAGATCAGCACGTTGCGGCAGGACACCAGGTGCACTTCCGAGAACACCTCGTCCGTGGCCAGGCTGTGGTCGGCGAACACGATGTTGCGGCGCAGGCAGCGGTCGAACAGGGCGCCGCCGTAGGCGCTGGTGTAGTAGTCCGAGAGCGAGGCGCGGCCGCCGGCGGCCAGGTAGTTGCGGCTGAAGCCGGCCATGCGGTCGATCGGGAAGCGCCCGGCCTCGGCCGCGGCCAGTGCCTCGGGATTGATGTCGGTGGCGTAAAGGATGGTGCGGTCGAGCAGGCCTTCCTCGTGCAGCAGGATCGCCAGCGACCACACTTCCTCGCCGGTGCTGCAGCCGGCGACCCAGACCTTGCACGAGGGATAGGTCTGCAGCACCGGTGCCACCTGCTCGCGCAGGGCGCGGAAGTATTCCGGGTCGCGGAACATCTCCGAGACCTGCACGGTGAAGTACTGCATCGCCTGGGCGAACAGCGCCGGCTCGTGCAGCAGCCGGTGCTGGAAGGCGGCCACCGTGTCGCAGCCGAAGCGGTCCATCGCCTGGCGCACGCGGCGGCGCAGCGACGAGGCCGCGTAGTCGCGGAAGTCGTAGTGGTAGCGCCGGTAGATCGCCTCCAGCAGCACTCCCAGTTCCAGGTCGAAGATCTCCGCCGGGTTCATCGCCGCGCGCACCACACCCGGCACAGCGAAATCAGCTTGTCCACGTCCACCGGCTTGGCGATGTAGTCGTTGGCGCCGGCGGCCAGGCAGTTCTCGCGGTCGTCGGCCATGGCCTTGGCGGTCAGGGCGATGATCGGCAGGTCCTGCCACTGCGGGTTGCGGCGGATCTCGCGCATCGCGGTCAGGCCGTCCATCTCCGGCATCATGATGTCCATCAGCACCAGGTCGAACTCCTGGCGGCCGACGGTCTCCAGGGCCTCGCGGCCGTTGCGCGCGATCTCCAGGCGCACGCCCAGCGGCTCCAGCACGCTGGACAGGGCGAAGATATTGCGCACGTCATCCTCGACCAGCAGCAGCGAGCGGCCATCGAGCACCGCGTCGCGACGCCGCGCCTCGCGCAGCAGACGCTGCTGGTCGCCGGGCAGGGAGGCCTCGACGCTGTGCAGGAACAGGGTGACTTCGTCCAGCAGGCGCTCCGGCGAGCGCGCGCCCTTGATGATGATGCTCTTGGAGTAGCGGCGCAGGCGCTGCTCCTCGTCGCGGGTCAGGGCGCGGCCGGTGTAGACGATGACCGGGGGAAAGGCGCCGGTCTCGCTGCCGGACATGCGCTCGAGCAGGTCGTAGCCGCTGCCGTCGGGCAGCGACAGGTCGGTGACCATGCAGTCGAAGGTGCTGCGGTCCAGCTCGGCGATCGCGTCGGCGATGGTGCCGACCGCGACGATCTCCAGCTGGTCGCGCGCCAGCAGCAGCTGCAGGTTGGCGCGCAGGTCGCGGTCGTCCTCGACGATCAGCAGGCGGCGCATGTCGCGCTCGTGGGTTTCCTCCAGCTGGCGGATGGCGGAGGCAAGGCGCTCGCGGGTGGCCGGCTTGATCAGGTAGCCGACCGCGCCCAGCTCCAGCGCCACCTGGCTGCGCTCCATCGCCGAGACCACATGCACCGGCAGGTGGCGGGTGGCCGGGTCGCGCTTGAGGCGCTCCAGCACGCTCAGGCCGGAGACATC
Source organism: Pseudoxanthomonas suwonensis 11-1 (assembly GCF_000185965.1). Classification (NCBI taxonomy): domain Bacteria; kingdom Pseudomonadati; phylum Pseudomonadota; class Gammaproteobacteria; order Lysobacterales; family Lysobacteraceae; genus Pseudoxanthomonas; species Pseudoxanthomonas suwonensis. The sequence goes on along the minus strand of NC_014924.1, from coordinate 3,148,423 downwards.
GGGCAGGCCGATGTCCAGCAGGATGCCGCTGGGCTGCAGCTTGGCCGCCAGGGCCAGGCCTTCCTCGGCGGTGCCGGCGACCACGCAGTCGAATTCCAGCTCGTGGGCCAGGGCGACCATGGCCTGGGCGAAGTCGGCGTCGTCTTCGATCACCAGAATGAGGCGGCCCGGATGCCGGCGCTGGTCGCGGTCGTCGGCCACCTGCGTGGCCGGGGCGTCGGCCGCAGGCGCGGCCGGCCTGGCCTCGCGCGTCTTCGGCGTCGCAGGGGCGGGCGCACTGGCCGGACCGGGCGTCGCCACAGGCCTGGCCCGCGTGGTTTCGGTGGGAGCGGGCGCCGGGGCTTCCGCCTCCGGTGCGCCGTCCACCGGCAACTCCAGGGTGAAGCAGCTGCCGCGGCCCGGTTCGCTTTCCACGGTGAGGCTGCCGCCCATGCGCTCGGCCAGGTCGCGCGAGATCGCCAGGCCCAGGCCGGTGCCACCGAAGCGGCGGCTGGTGCTGCCGTCGGCCTGGCGGAAGGCCTCGAAGATCACCTCGGTCTGTTCCCTGGCGATGCCGATGCCGGTGTCGCTGACGGCGAAGCGGATGCGGCCCTCGCCATGGCCCTCGATGCACAGCGCCACCGAGCCGTGCTCGGTGAACTTCACCGCGTTGGCCAGCAGGTTCTTCAGGACCTGCTGCAGGCGCTGGCCGTCGGCGAGGAACTGCGCCGGCGCGCCCGGCGCGATCTCCATGCGCAGCTCCAGGCCCTTCTGCTGGGCCAGCGGTTCGAAGGTCTCGCGCAGGCGCTCCACCAGCTGCGGGGTGTGCAGGGTCTCGTCCACCAGCTCGACGTGGCCGGCCTCGATCCGCGACAGGTCGAGGATGTCGTTGATGAGCGCCAGCAGGTCGTTGTTGGCCGAGTGGATCGCACGCGCGTACTTGACCTGCTCCTCGTTGAGCGTGCCTTCGCGGTTCTCGGCCAGCAGCCGCGCCAGGATCAGCGCGCTGTTGAGCGGCGTGCGCAGCTCGTGCGACATGTTGGCCAGGAACTCGGACTTGTAGCGGGAGGCCGCGGCCAGCTCGGCGCGGCTGCGCAGCAGGTCATCGCGGGCGGCGATCAGGTACTGGCGCTGCGCCTCCAGTTCGTGGGTGCGCTCCTCCAGCTGGACGTTGGTCGCCTCCAGCTCCGCCTGCTGCTCCTCGAGGTTGGCCTGCGACTGCTGCAGGGTGCGGCTCTGCTCCTCCAGCTCCTCGTTGGCCACCCGCAGTTCTTCCTGCTGCGCCTGCAGCTCCTCGCTCTGGCGCTGGGTTTCCTCCAGCAGCTCGATCAGCTCGGCGCGCAGGCGCGCGGTGCGCAGGGCGATGCCGATCTTCTCGGCGCAGCGGCGCATCAGCTCCAGCGCCAGTTCCTGGTTGGCCAGGTGGGTGGTGCGGCCCAGCTCGAGCGCGCCATTGACCACGCCATCGGCGGTGACCGGGGCCAGCAGCAGCTCGCGCGCCGGGCTCTCACCCAGGGCCGACTCCACCGCCACGTGGGCGGCATCCAGGCCGCGCACTATGCGCGGTTCGGGCCGGATGACGATCTCCCACAGCTGGCCAACGCCGGAGGGAATGGACTCGGGCACGTTGCGCGCCAGGGCCACGCCGCCGACCAGGGTCAGCTGCTCCTGGCCCAGCTGGTAGAGCACGCCGGTCTGGGCGCCGGTGAGCTTGCACAGTTCGCGCAGCGCGGCTTCGGCCACGGCACCCGGGCTCAGGTCGCCCTGCAGGGCCAGGGCCACGGCGTTGTCCGCCTGCTGCAGCCACAGCGCGCGCTCGGCCTGGTGCCGTGTGCGGATGGCCTGGCTGACGATCAGCGCCGTGGTCGCGAAACAGACCGCGCCCATGGAGCGGTTGACCACGGAGAAGGCGGAGTTGTCGCTGGATGGGGCGAGATTGAAGCCGATCACCAGCAGCACGCAGGCCAGGCCGGCCACGCCGAGCGGCACCCAGGCGCGGCGCTGGAAGATGGTCGTGCCGATCGCCAGGAAATAGACCAGCCAGATCGTGTAACCCAGGGGTACGACGAGTTCCAGGCCGATGGTCGCGGCGGCAAGCAGCACTGCGACGGCGAGAATGCCGGAATCACGTCCGGTCACGTTCCCCTGGTTGTCCATCTCCCCTGGCGGCTCCGTACATGTGAAAACGCGGGATGGTAGCGAGGCGGCTGTCTACGCCGTCTTCACGCGCGATCCCCAAGCTGTGCGGGTTTGAGCGAAGCGACAGGGGACCATTGATGGGCATGGACAACAAGCGCGTGGCGACCTGCCCGGCCGCGCGGGACGGCGCGGCATGAGCGCGCCGGCGAAGGTGCTGCTGGTCGAGGACCAGTTCGAGCTGAGGGACCTGCTGTGCGACGTGCTGCAGGACATGGGCATGGAGGTGCGCACGGCCGACGATGGCAACGCGGCGCTGCGCATCCTCGAGGAATGGCCGTGCGACGTGCTCTTCAGCGACATCCACATGCCCGGCGGCGTGGACGGGCTGGCGCTGGCGGCGACGCTGCTGGAGCGGCACCCGGAGGCACGGGTGATCCTCGCCTCGGGGCATCCGCGCTACCAGCTGGCGCCGCTGCCGGCCGGCACGCGCTTCCTGCAGAAGCCGTTCCGGCTCGGCCAGTTCACCGACCTGATCCGGGAAGCCCTGCCGGCCTGAGGCCGGTACCCGGCGAGGGCGGATGGAAACAGGCGGGCCGCGCATTGCGCGGCCCGTTTCCGGCATTGCCTCAGTAGAGGATCCGTTGCGCCGGCGGCGGCGGGTTCCACTGGTACAGCCAGGTCTCGGTCAGGGCGCGGCCCTTGTGGCGCAGGTAGAGGCGGATGTCGACCTGGGTGGTGGACTCGTCCGGCGGCACCACGTCGAACATCGCGCGGTAGCCGTTGATGGCATGCAGCGGACGCGCCGAGATGGTCTCCAGGCGGCCGCGGCTGGTTTCGACCACCGCCTCGACCTCGGCATTGGACGCGGCCAGCGCGGCCAGTTCGCCACCGGCGAAATCCACCGCGAAGCGCCAGGAGAAGTACTCGCGCTTCTTGCCGATCACCCCACCCAGGCCGGTGCGGGTAGCCACGCATTCGGCCAGCTGCGGACGCGCAGGCGCGTGCTCGCCCCAGAACAGGCGGTAGCCGAACAGCAGCTCCTGGCCCGGCTGCGGCCTGGCCTGCGGGTTCCAGAACGCGACGATGTTGTCGAAGGTCTCGTCGACGGTGGGGATCTCGACCAGCTGCACCGAACCCTTGCCCCAGCCGTGCTTGGGCTCCACCCACAGGCTCGGGCGCTTCTCGTAGAAGACACCGTCGTCCTGGTAATGGTCGAAGTTGCGGTCGCGCTGCAGCAGCCCGAAGCCGCGCGGGTTGTCGTCGGCGAAGGCGTTGAAGCGCAGGTGCTCGGGATTGCCCAGCGGACGCCAGATCCATTCACCGCTGCCGGTGTACATGGCCAGGCCGTCGGTGTCGTGGATCTCCGGGCGCCAGTCCCAGTCCATGCGCCGGTCGTTCTCGCCGACCTGGTACATGCTGGTCGCCGGGGCGATGCCCAGGCGCTCGATCTCCTTGCGCGGGTACAGCGCCGCGTCCACGTCCATCACCAGCGGCTCGCCCCGGGTGATGGCGAAGCGGTAGGCGCCGGCGACGCTGGGCGAATCGAGCAGGGCGTAGACCACCAGGGTCTCCGAGCCCGGCTGCGGGCGCTCCAGCCAGAACGCGGTGAAGTCCGGGAATTCCTCCGGGCGCGGCATGCCGGTGTCGACCGCCAGGCCGCGCGCCGACAGGCCGTACTGCATGCTCGAGCCGACCGCGCGGAAATAGCTGGCGCCGAGGAAGGCGGCCCAGTCGCGGGTCAGGTCGTCGGTGGAGTTCAGGCGGAAACCGGCGAAGCCCAGGTCCTTCGGCAGGCGCTTGCCGTCGAGGCCGCTGCGGCCGTAGTCGAACATGCCCGGGTCGTAGGCCAGTTCCTGCGCCTGGCCGCCGGCGACCTCGAACATGCGCACCGCGCGCTTGAAGTACAGGCCCAGGTGGAAGAACTTGGCCTGGAACTTCGATCCTGGCAGGTCGCCCCACAGCGCATGGTCCTGGCGGAAGCCGATCGACTGGTACTGGTCCCAGTCCAGCGACGCGACCGACGGCGGCAGCGACCCGCTGCGCGGCTGGTACGGGCGTCCGGCCAGGGCTCGGGCATGGCCCTTGAGCCAGGCATAGTCGAAGGGATGGCGGTTGCCCAACGGCACCGGCGCGGCGGCGGCGGTGAACAGCGGAAGTGGCAGGCCCGCGGCGGCGAGTACGGCAGCCGTGCGGCCCAGGAACTGGCGTCTGTGCATGGGCGCGATCGGTAAGGGGGATTGGCGCGCCATATTAAGCATCCGGCGCACGGGCGGCCCGCCGCGGCAGGCGGGGCGGAATCTCCCTGTTCAGCAAACCGTGGCGGCGTCCCCTGCAGCCGTCAACGCTGGCAGCGTGGGCACCAGGCACTGGTGCGCTGGCCGATGCTGGCCTCGCGCAGCGGCGTGCCGCAGGCCGGGCAGGGCAGGCCGCCGCGGCCGTAGACCGCCAGCTCCTGCTCGAAATATCCCGGCGCGCCGTCCGGATTGAGGAAGTCGCGCAGGGTGGTGCCGCCGCGGGTGATGGCGTAGCCGAGGATTTCCTTCACCGCATCGGCCAGGGCGATGTAGCGGGCACGGGAGACCTTGCCGGCCGCCCGCAGCGGCGAGATGCCGGCGCGGAAAAGGCTCTCGGCCGCATAGATGTTGCCCACGCCGACCACGATCCGCTGGTCCATCAGGAATGCCTTCACCGGTGCGCTGCGGCCACGGCTGCGGGCGTATAGCCAGTCGCCGTCGAAGTCCCCGGACAGCGGCTCGGGACCCAGGTCCTGCAGCAGTTCGTGCACGGTGCCGGCCGGCTGCCACAGCAGGCAGCCGAAACGGCGCGGGTCGGTGAAGCGCAGTACCCGGCCCGAATCCAGGCTGATGTCGACATGGTCGTGGGTGTTCACCGGCGTTTCCGGCGGCAGTACCCGCAGCATCCCGGACATGCCCAGGTGCAGCAGGGCGCTGTCGCCCCGGTCGGTGTCCAGCAGCAGGTACTTGGCGCGGCGACGGACCGCGGCGATGCGCCGCCCCGGCAGTTCCTCCACCACCTCCCGCGGGATCGGCCAGCGCAGGTCGGGGCGGCGCAGGGTGACGGTGGTGACCCGGCGTCCCTCCACGTGCGGTGCCAGGCCGCGGCGGGTGGTCTCGACCTCGGGCAGCTCGGGCATGGCTCAGCCTGCCACGGCCAGGTAGCGCACGCCGTCGGCCTGGGGGTCCTGCCAGACCCGCACCGGGCCGCCGAAGGCCTGGGACAGGTGCTCGCCCGTCAGCATGTCGGCCGGGGCACCGTCGCCGAGGATGCGCCCGCCCTGCATCAGCACCACCCGGCCGATCTCGGGGACGATCTCCTCGACGTGGTGGGTGACCAGGACCAGGGTCACGCCCTCGCGGGCCAGGCCGCGCAGGCTTTCCAGCAGGTGGCCGCGGGCGACCAGGTCCAGCGCGGTGCTGGGCTCGTCCAGCAGCAGGGCCTGGGGGCGGTTGACCAGGGCGCGGGCGATCAGCACCCGGCGCTGCTCGCCGGCCGACAGCTCGGCGTAGTAGCGCCGGCGCAGCGGCAGGGCGCCGGCCCGTTCCAGGGCCTCGGCCGCCCGATCGCGCTGGTCGTCGCTGATCTCCCTGAACGGCGGCAGCGCGAAGCTGGCGAACAGCCCGCCCAGCACCGCGTCCTCGGCGGTGAGGTTCTCCAGCCGGCCCAGGGTGGCGCCGAAGTCGCCGGTGACGATGCCCAGCTGCGAGCGCAGCCGGTCCACCTGCCAGCGGGCCTGGCCCATGACCCGGACGGGGGTATCCCCGGCGCGCGCCAGCGGGTAGAGCTCGCGGGTGATGAGCTTGATCAGGGTCGACTTGCCGCAGCCGTTGGGGCCGAGGATCGCGGTGTGCTGGCCCTGGTCGATGCGCAGGGTCAGTTCATCCAGCACCCGGACCTGGCCGCGCACCACGCTGGCGCGGTCCAGTTCGATCAGGGGTGGGAGGGAGTCGGAAGGGGCCTGTGGGGCGGGCAGGGGCATCAAGGTTTCCTGAACGGTGGCAGCCGCCAGGGACCAGACCGTGCGGTGCAGGATGAAGTTTGCCGGAGGAGGGCCCATCATGTCCTTGCCCGGGCCTCGGTCCGGACCGTTCCGCTACCTCGAGTCCCACCGGCAATGTCCGATTCCGTTATCCAGTTCCTCACTTCCGGCGTTGCCGGCCTCGGCTGGCTTGGCCTGCTGGCCGTGCTGCTGGTCTTCACCCAGCTGACGATCTTCGCTGTCACCCTCTACCTGCACCGCAGCCAGGCCCACCGCGGCGTGGACTTCCACCCCGTGGTCTCGCACTTCTTCCGCTTCTGGACCTGGCTGACGACCTCGATGATCACCCGGGAGTGGGTGGCCATCCACCGCAAGCACCACGCCAAGGTCGAGACCGAGGAAGACCCGCACAGCCCGCAGACCCGCGGCATCGGCAAGGTCTTCTGGCAGGGCGTGGAGCTGTACCGCGAGGCCCGCGCCGACCGCGCCAGCATCGAGCAGTACGGGAAGGGCGCGCCGGACGACTGGCTCGAGCGCCATGTCTACACCCCGCACGCCAACATGGGCCCGACCCTGCTGCTGCTGGTGAACTTCGTCCTGTTCGGCCTGCCGGGCATCGCCATCTGGGCGATCCAGATGGCCTGGATCCCGTTCTGGGCCGCCGGCGTGGTCAACGGCCTCGGCCACTGGTGGGGCTACCGCAACTTCGAATCCGCCGACACCTCGACCAACCTCACCCCGTGGGCGTTCTGGATCGGCGGCGAGGAGCTGCACAACAACCACCACGCCTTCCCGTCCTCGGCGCGCTTCTCGATGCGCCGCTGGGAGTTCGACATCGGCTGGGCGGCGATCAAGGCGATGGAGAAGGTCGGCCTGGCCAAGGTCCTGCGCGTGGCGCCGAGCCTGGACATCCGCCCGAACATCGCCGCGCCGGACACCGAAACCCTGCGCGCGCTGCTGTCGCACCGCTTCCAGGCCATGACCGACTACAAGCGCAACGTGCTGATGCCGGTCCTGCGCGAGGAAGCCGCCGCCGCCGGTGCGCGCATGCGCGAGCTGCTGCCGCGCCGCATGCGCCGTGGCCTGGTCGACGATGGCCGCTGGCTCAAGCCGGATGCGCGCGAGCAGCTGCGCGAATGGGTGCAGCAGCGTCCGCGGATCAAGGAGCTGGTCGAGCATCGCGCCCGCCTGGCCGCCCTGCTCGAGGCGCGCAGCAACGACGCCCAGGAGCGCCTGCGCCAGCTGCAGGCCTGGTGCCAGGAGGCCGAGGCCTCGGGCATCCGCGCGCTGCAGGAATACTCGATGCGCCTCAAGGGCTACGCCCTGGCGCACTGATGCGGCAGCTCCCACGCGATGCAATCGACAGGCCCGGGCGGAAGCGCCCGGGCCTGCTGTCATGTGGCCTGCTGGTCGTTGCCTTCGCAGGACCGGCCGCCGCCCAGGTCGAGCGTACCTCCGACTACCTGGCGCGCATGGACACCGACGGCGACGGCCGGGTTTCGCAGGACGAGTACGTGGCCTGGATGGGCTATGCCTTCGAGCGCATGGACCGCAATGGCGACGGCGTCCTCTCCCCGGAGGAGCAGCCCGGCGGCAAGGGCAAGCCGATCAGCCTCGAGGAACACCGCCGCCGCCTGGCCGAGCGCTTCGTCCGCCAGGACGCCAACGGCGACGGCTACCTCGACGCGCGCGAGCTGGCGGCGCCGCCGCGCTGACCTGCAGCCCCCGCTCCGGCAATGCAGCAAGAACCCCTCTCGCTTTGGGAGAGGGGCAAGGGAGAAGGCTGGTAACCCAGGGTTGTCAGCACCTGGTCGCGTACTCGATGGCGCGTGGATGCCTCACTCGCGCGGTGGATCGGCGACGGCCTGCCCGTTCTGCAGCAGCCACAGCATGATCGCCTTCTGCCGCACGTAGTTGGCGCGCACGTAGGCGTAGACCAGGCCGTGCCAGCCGTCGAGGAAGCCGGCACGCAGCACGTAGCCGCGCCAGAAGCGCCAGGCCGGCGCCAGCACCAGCCTGGTCCAGGTCGCGCGCTTGCCACGGGCGAATTCGTGCTCGGCCATCATCCGCGCATAGCGCTGGGTCTTGGCCAGCTGCTGCTCCAGCGAACGGTAGGGGTAGTGGATGAGGTCGCCACGCAGGTCGTGCACGGGGCCGTCGACGCTCGCGGCCTCGTGGATCTCGCGCTCGCCGCGCCAGCCGCCGCGGCGGCGGTCGAACAGGCGCAGCACCCGGTCCGGATAGGCGTTGCCGTGGCGCAGGAAGCGGCCGAAGTAGTCCGACAGCCGCGGGAAGCGGTAGCCGGCGGCGCCGGAGAAACCACCCGCGCGCGCGGCGAGGATCGATTCGCGCAGTTCCGGGCCGACCCGCTCGTCCGCGTCCAGGCAAAGCACCCAGTCGTGGCGTGCCTGCTCGACCGCGAACTGCTTCTGGCTGCGGAAGCCGTCGAACGGCCGCTGCAGCACGCGCGCGCCGGCGGCCTCGCACAGGGCCGCGGTGGCGTCGGTGGAGCCGGAGTCGACCACCACGATCTCGTCGCAGAAGGACAGCGAGGCCAGGCAGTCCCCGATGCGGCCGGCCTCGTTGAACGCGATAATGCAGGCCGAAAGCGGCACGGTGCCGCCTTGCGAGGGGTCCGGCTGGGAGGCTGGAGTATTGATGGCGGACTACCTGCTGTTTGCGACCGAGCGCTACGGGTTGCCCATTCTGCAGCCGCTGGCCGACGCCTTGCACGCCCGCGGCCACGGCGTGCACGCGCTGCTGGCCGCTGGCGCCTCCGGCCTGCGCCTGCCTGGCCCGGTGCGCGCGGTAGGCGTGCGCGAGGCGGTACGGCTGCGCCCGCGCGCGGTGTTCAGCGCCTCCAACGAGGTCCCGACCTTCGTCTCCGGCGCCAAGGTCCAGCTGTTCCACGGCTTCAACGTGGAGAAGCGTGCCGACGGCCGCGGCCACTTCCGCGTGCGCGGCCTGTTCGACCTCTACTGCACCCAGGGGCCGGCGACCACCGCGCCGTTCCAAGCCCTGGCCCGCGAGCAGGGCCACTTCGCCGTCACCGAGACCGGCTGGCCCAAGCTCGACCCGCTGTTCCGCGACGACGGCGGCGCGGCCGCGGCGCTGCGCGCGCCGGCCGCCGGGCGCCCGGTGGTGATGTTCGCCTCGACCTTCACCGAGCGCCTGAGCGCGGCCCCGCACCTGTTCGACGCCATCGCCGCCCAGGTCGCCGAGGGCAGCCGCTACTGGCTGCTGACCCTGCATCCCAAGTGCCCGCCGGAGCTGTTCGAACGCTACCGCTCCCTGGCCGGCGCCAATGCCGCCTTCGTCGAGCCCGAGCAGCTGGTCACCGCCCAGCGCGCCGCCGACGTGCTGCTGGCCGACACCACCTCGGTGGTGTCCGAGTTCGTGGTCCAGCACAAGCCGGTGGTGACCTTCCGCAACCGCGCGCCCAAGCCGCACATGATCGACTTCGATGATCCGGCGGCGCTGCCGGCTATGCTGGCCCGCGCATTCGCGCCGGAGCCGGCGCTGCGCGAGGCGATCGCCAGCTATGCCGACGCGATCCATCCGTACCGCGACGGCCGTTCCTCGGAGCGGGTGATCGAGGCCACCGAGGCCCTGCTGCAGGCCGGCCTGCATACCCTGGCGCGCAAGCCGCTGGCCGCACGCTGGCGCGCGCTGCAGATCCGCCGCGAACTGGGTTACTGGGGCTTCTGAGCCGCGCCTGCGCTCACCAGCGCAGGCGCCGCTGCGCCAGCAGCCGGCCGAGCCTGGCCTGCAGTTCGCGCGCCTCGGCCTCGGGCAGGAAGCGGATCCGCAGCGGTGGCGACATCGCCCCCGCACCGGCGGTATCCATGAGCAGGCTGGCCGTGCCCAGCCAGCGGTCCAGCGGCGTGCGCTGCAGGCGCAGGGCCTGGATCTTGTCGACCTCGGCCAGCCGCCACCAGCGCGACCACCAGCCACCGCGCACCGCGACCTGGCGCGCATCCACCGCATAGCCCATCCATCCGGCCTGGCGCCGTGCGGCATAGGCCGACCACGGCAGCCACGCCAGCACCAGCAGGCCCCACGGGCCGAAGTTCCAGCACAGCGCCGCGGCCACCAGCAGGTTCCAGGGCACGCTGCCGGCAAACAGCCGCCACCAGCTGCGACGCGGCAGGGCATGCCACTGCGGCGGCCACTCCAGCTGCGGTACCAGGTGGCGCAGCAGTTCGTCGCAGGTTTCCGACCTGGCGATCGGGGCCAGCTCGCGCAGCTTGCGCGGATCGTTCTCCTGGCCGCCGACGGCGGTATCGATTCGCAGCGCGCGGCGCCCGAACCAGCGGTGCAGCAGGGTCTCCTCGATATGCCAGGCCTGGATCCGGCGTGGCGCCACGCTGGTGCGGATGCGGGCCAGCAGGCCGCGCTCCACGGTCAGCCGGCGCTGGTCCTCGACCAGGCGGAAGCCGTGGTACTGGACCAGGGCCAGGACCACGGACAGCAGCCGCAGCACCAGCACGAACACCGTGGCGAACGCGAGCCCGGCGGCCGCCATCGCCATCCAGCCCAGGTGCAGCCCGCCGGCATAGCCCATCGCGCCGCGGAACCATTCCTGCAGCAGGCCGGCCACGGCCTTTTCCGGGAACACCTGCCAGACCAGGCCGAAGCCGGCGGCGAACACGATCATGCCGCGGTTGGAAACGAGCCCCAGGCGGACCACCTCGACTGTGGAAAGCGCCAGCAGCGGCGGCTTCGCGGCGGCCTGTGTCTCCGCGTCCGCGGCCGCCGGGGCCGCGCCGCGATCGCGCACCAGGCGCTCCAGTTCCAGCGCCTGGTCCATGCCCAGCACACGCATCTGCGCTTCCGGTTTCTGCCCGCCGGCCGCCTCCAGGCGCACCTCGGCCACGTTGAACACCCGGTGCAGCACGCTCTGGTGCAGGACCACGTTGTGGATGCGGGCGAACGGGATCTGCCGCAGGTTCCGCTGCAGCAGGCCGCTGCGCACGCTGATGCCATCGCGGCCGATGCGGTAGCGGTAGGTGAAGTACTGCAGGATCGAGACCACGACCAGGACCAGCACGCCGGCCAGTGGCGCGTACTCGGCGTACTCCCATGGTCCGTTGTCGCGACGCCCGGCGATCAGCAGCGCCAGCAGCGGCACCACGAACTGGCGCAGCTGCTGCAGCAGCACGAACAGCCACGACCACGGGTGCAGCCGGTGCTCGGGCGCTTCTGCGGCGATGGCGTCGGGACTGCTCACAGGGCGTCGTCGTGTTCGACCTGGCGGGCCAGGCGGTCGCGCAGGAGCTCGGCATCCTCCAGCGCCAGCAGCGGCAGTTTCACTGCTGCCATGCGGGTGCCGGCGGTGTGCACCACCAGGGTGGCCAGGCCCAGCCGTCGTTCCAGCGGTCCGCGCTCCAGGTCCAGGTGCTGCACGCGCGACACCGGCACCAGGGTTTCGCTGCGCCACCAGCCACCGCGGCGGGTGGCGAAACCGTCATCGTCCAGCTTCCAGCCGATGCGGCGATGACGCATGCGGCCGATGCCGCCACCGACGAGGAGGCCGGCCGCGGCCGCCAGCACCACCAGCAGCCAGCGCGGGGAATCCAGCAGCTTGGCCCCGACGGTTCCGGCCACGAACACCAGCGGCAGGGTCAGGGAGATCGCCAGGCCGCCTGCGTACAGCAGTGCGCCGCGACGGGGCAGCGGCTGCCAGTCCCCGGGTGCCGGGGACGCGGGCAGGGCGGGCGGCTCGAACGCGGGCTCAATCACGGCGGGTCTTCACGGGATCGCGGGACCCCGATCCTAAGCGTTGCCGCGGCGCTTGGGCAGACGCTGCGGACGGCCGGCGTGGCGCCGCCCCGCCTGGAACCTCAGCGCCTGTTCTTCCCGTACGGATTCGGTTCGCCGCTGCCCGGGGGGCGCAGGGTGTAGCGCTTGTAGGTCCACTGGTACTGCGCCAGCGAGCGCCGGGCGATGCGCTCGACCTCGGCGTTGAGGCAGGCCACGGCCTCCCGTGGATCCGGGTCGCCGATCCCTGCGGGCGCCGGCTCGACATGCAGCTCGAACTCCGGGCCATCGCCGATGCGCTCGCACCAGGCGAACAGCACCGGCGCGCCTGTGCGCTCGGCCAGGCGCGACAGCAGGGTCATGGTCAGCGCCTGCATGCCGAAGAACGGGGCGAACTCGCCGTCGCCGGCCTTGGGCTGCTGGTCCGGCAGGATGCCCACGGCGCCGCCTTCCTTGAGCACCTTCCACAGCTGGCGCACGGCCGGGCCTTCGGCGCGCACCTGGCGCACGTTGTCCACGCCGCGGACGATCTGCAGGAACGCGTCGCCGGTGGGCGACTCCGGCGGCCGGTACACCACCGCGATCTGGCCGCGCGAGGCCAGCCACTGGTTCAGCAGCTCCCAGTTGCCGAAGTGCGGGGCCGCGACGATCACGCCCTTGCCCGCGGCCAGCGCGGCGTCGTACAGGGCCTCGCCATGGCGAGCGCGCAGCAGCCGCAGGTTCTCCCCAGGCGGCCGGGTCCACAGCTTGATGGTCTCCAGCGCCTGGCGGGCGGTGGTGCGCAGGATCCGGCGGTGCAGGTCCTCGCGCGCGGCCGCGTCCAGCCCGGGGAAGGCCAGTTCGAGGTTGCGGCGGGCGACCCGGCTCTCGCGCACGTTGCGCCAGCGCCACAGCGCGGCCACGCCGTCGCCGAGGCGGTACAGCAGCGGCCAGGGAAGCATGCCCAGGAGCGAGGCGAGGGCGAACAGGAAGCGGGCACGGCGTTGCGCTGACATGGGTGAAGTCTAGCCGGTCGCCCCCTCGACCCGCCCGCCACGCCGCCCCTGGACCCGGTGACAGCCGGCGGCGCAGGCCCGATGCTTGGCCGTCCGTCGACCAAGGAGCCCCGCCCCGCATGCTTGCCCTGATCCAGCGCGTCACCCGTGCCTCGGTCGAGGTCGAAGGGGAAGTGGTCGGCCAGACCGGACCGGGCCTGCTGGCCCTGGTCGGGGTGCAGCCGGGCGATGGCGAGGCGCAGGTGGCGCGGATGGCGCAGCGCCTGCTGGGCTACCGGGTGTTCTCCGACGAGGCCGGGAAGATGAACCGCTCGCTGGTCGACTCCGGTGGCGGCCTGCTGCTGGTCAGCCAGTTCACCCTGGCCGCGGATACCGGTTCGGGCATGCGTCCCAGCTTCAGCACGGCCGCGCCGCCGGCCGAGGCTGAACGCGTCTTCAACCTGCTGGTCGAATCCTGCGGCCGGCAGATCCCGGGGAGGGTGGAAACCGGGCGCTTCGGGGCCCATATGGTGGTCAGCCTGGTCAACGACGGACCGGTGACCTTCCTGCTGAGGGCCTGAGAACGGCTGAACGGCAGGTGGCGCAAGTCGTTGATGTGAAAGGCCGGAAGGGGCATGGAGCCGCCGGCCTGTTATAATGCTAGGTTCACTTCACCCCTTCGAGACCGGTGGCGCCGCACATGGCCAACGAACGTCCAGCCCAATCCGAAATCAAGCAGCTCATCAGCAAGGGCCTGGAGCAGGGCTATCTGACCTATGCCGAGGTCAATGACCACCTGCCCGACGATCTGGTCGATCCGGAACAGATCGAAGACATCATCGGCATGATCAACGGCATGGGCATTGATGTCCATGAAGTTGCGCCGGACGTCGAGACCCTGCTGCTCAACGACGGCAACACCGGCAACCGCGAGATCGACGATACCGCCGCCGAGGAAGCCGCCGCCGCGCTGACCGCGCTGGATTCGGAAGGTGGTCGCACCACCGACCCGGTGCGCATGTACATGCGCGAGATGGGTACGGTCGAGCTGCTGACCCGCGAGGGCGAGATCGCCATCGCCAAGCGCATCGAGGAAGGCCTGGGCCAGGTCCAGGCCGCCCTGGGCTCGGTGCCGGCGTCGGTCGAGGCGCTGCTGGAGGAGTACGAGCTGCACAAGGCCGGCAAGAAGCGCCTGGCCGAAGTCGTGGTCGGCTTCAACGATCTGCTCGACGAGACCCCCGAGCCGCCGGCCCCGGTCGAAGACACCGCCGACGCCGATGCCGAGGGCGAGGACGAGGAAGAGGACGTGGCCGAGGACGACGAGGCCGAGGCCGGCCCGACCGGCCCGGATCCGGCCGAGGTCGCCCGCCGCATGGAGCAGCTGGCCGCCGACCTCGCCAAGTTCAAGAAGGCCCACGCCAAGGCCGGCGCCCAGGACAAGAAGGTGATCAAGCTGCGCGCCGAGATGGCCGAGCAGTTCGTGACCTTCAAGCTGCCGCTGCCGCTGACCGACGTGCTGGTGCGCAAGCTGCGCGACGTGCTGACCGAGATCAAGGACCGCGAGCGCCGCGTGCTGCACCTGGCCACCAACGTCGCCCGCATGCCGCGCAAGGACTTCATCCGCGCGTGGGAAGGCAACCAGGTCAACCTGGAGTGGGTGGACGAGGTCCTCAAGCGCAAGCAGAAGTGGTCTTCGGCCCTGCGCGACGTCAAGGACCAGATCATCGCCGAGCAGCAGGCCACCATCGCCATCGAGCAGGCGATGTGCCTGGACCTGTCCGACATCCGCGAGATCGGCCGCCAGCTCGCCTACGGCGAGGCCAAGGCGCGCAAGGCCAAGAAGGAGATGGTCGAGGCCAACCTGCGCCTGGTGATCTCCATCGCCAAGAAGTACACCAACCGCGGCCTGCAGTTCCTGGACCTGATCCAGGAGGGCAACATCGGCCTGATGAAGGCGGTCGACAAGTTCGAGTACCGCCGCGGCTACAAGTTCTCGACCTATGCCACCTGGTGGATCCGCCAGGCGATCACCCGCTCGATCGCCGACCAGGCGCGCACCATCCGCATCCCGGTGCACATGATCGAGACGATCAACAAGCTCAACCGCATCTCCCGCCAGATGCTCCAGCAGTACGGCCGCGAGGCCACGCCGGAGGAGCTGGCCAAGGAGATGGACATGCCCGAGGACAAGATCCGCAAGGTCATGAAGATCGCCAAGGAGCCGATCTCCATGGAGACCCCGATCGGCGACGACGAGGACTCGCACCTGGGCGACTTCATCGAGGACACCAACGTGGAGTCCCCGATCGACTCGACTACCAACACCAACCTGATGGAGACGGTGCGCGACGTGCTCGCGGGCCTGACCCCGAGGGAGGCGAAGGTGCTGCGCATGCGCTTCGGCATCGACATGAACACCGACCACACCCTCGAGGAAGTGGGCAAGCAGTTCGACGTCACCCGCGAGCGCATCCGCCAGATCGAGGCCAAGGCGCTGCGCAAGCTGCGCCACCCGAGCCGCTCCGAGCAGCTGCGCAGCTTCCTCGACATCGAGTAAGGCACGCGCCCCGGGCGCAGGATGCAGCTGCATGACGAAGGCCCCCACGCGGGGCCTTCGTTTTTCCCGGGATCCGCTGGCCGCGCCGCGTCGGTGCCTCTAAACTCCCGGACCCGCGGGGGCCTATAGCTCAACGGTTAGAGCAGGGGACTCATAATCCCTTGGTTCCAGGTTCGAATCCTGGTGGGCCCACCATCCCGCGTGCGGATGTTCTCTTGCGGACTCGCGACTATCCCAGTGGCATGGCGGGACGGGTTGATGTTCACCTGTCTCCGCATGCCAGGGTGCACGCCTGGTGCGCAATATCCGTGGGCTTCGCGCGCGTTTTCCGCGTGACGCAGGGACTCCTTCGTTCGGACCGTTCTCCGTCGTGGCTCGCCGACCATCGCTGTCAGCCTGGGTGATGAGCGGAAAGTGAACGGAACCTGCTATCAGCGCCGCGCGGCTGGAACAATCCATCCGCGGCGCATGTAAGGGTTTCCCCTACAAATTCAGGCCGCGCCCGACAGCCTGAATAGGCGGTCTTCACGATAATGACGGGGCCAGCAGTGCATGGCCCCGATACATTCCCCTCGGGCGCCAGAATCCCCTGCACAACCGCGCGATCCCCTTCGCCGGAAAGCTGGTCCCGGTCCAGGAAGGACTGGGGATGGAGACATGCGCGGCATCCCCAGCCGCGCACACCGGACGCTCGCCTTGAGTGCGTATCGCACCTTCGCCAGCGTGGACGCCCGAAAGGCTCGTCGTGACCCGGTTTTACTCCAGGCTACGCGCTACAGGCGTCCTATTCCTTCTTCCTTTCCTTTCCGTCCTGCTGATCCGGGCTGGCGTCGCCGTCGGCATGGTTCTCGTACGTGCGCCAGGCCTCGCCGGTGCTGCCCTCGGGGCCGGGGCCATAGTCACGCAGTTCGCGCGAGCGGTCCTCGTAGCCTCCCGGGCCCTTGCCCTCGCGGGACTGGCCGTGGCGTCGTGCGTTGCCGTTCTCGTCCCAGTCCTTGGGCGGCCAGTTGCCCGAATCGGCGTCCTTGGCGGGTGCGGCCTGGTCGGCACCTGCGCCGTACTCCTCAGGGCGGTCGTCGGTGGTGTTGAGCTTCTCGTCCTGGCGCCCGCCGGCGCGTCCGGGGACGTGGGCGTGCTCGCTGTCGTGGGTATCGCGTCCTGCCATCGGCTGGTTACCTTGGTCGGAGGCATCGCCGTGGGCTGGCTTCCCGGGGTGTAGCAGGTCCAGGAGCACGGCCTTCATTTCGGCGACGCCGGTGCTGGGTTCGTCAGCCATGGATACGCCTCCTTGGATGTGCGCGCCGTGTAGGCGCGACTCCATCGTCCGGGTCCGGTGCGCGCGCGCACGTGAATCCCACGCGCGCGGAATGCAGATGCTGCAGTGGGTGCAGCGCGCCGCGCGGCCTGGCGCGGCCGTCTGCTCAGGCCTGCGCCTGTCCGGCCGTCAAGGTGCCGATCGCACGGGCCAGGTCGTCGCGGCCGAACGGCTTCCCCAGCACGGGCACCGACGCGAAGCGCGGCGGCAGGCTGCCGCTGCCGTAGCCGGTGATGAAAAGCGTCGGCACCCCGGCCTGGAGCAGGGCCTCGACCGCGTCGTAGGACTGCTCGCCACCCAGGTTCACGTCGACCAGGGCAATGTCGAACCTGGCGGTCTCCCGCGCGGCGGCCAGCGCACCGTCCAGGGAACGTGCGCACACGGCAACCTCGACGCCCAGGTCCGGCAGCAGTTCCTCCAGCAGCGCCAGCAGCAGGAACTCGTCCTCCACCACCAGGGCGCGCACGGTTCGTGCCTCTCCACTCATGAGGTCTCCTCTGCCAGCGGCATGTCGATACGGCAGCTTACGCCAGCAACCTCGAACGCGAGCACGACATCGCCATCCAGGTCGTGGCGCAGGCCGCGCTCCACCAGGCGCGAGCCGAAGCCCCGCCGCGCGGGTTTCGCCACCGGCGGGCCGCCGCTCTCGCGCCATTCCAGCTGCAGGCGGCGCGCGCCTTCGCGCTCGTCGACGCGCCAGCGGATCGCGACCTGGCCATCGGGCACGGACAGCGAGCCGTACTTCACCGCGTTGGTGCACAACTCGTGCAGCGCCATGGACAGCGCCAGCGAGGGCCGCGGCGCCAGGTGCACGCGGGGGCCGTCGATCACGAAACGTTCCAGCCCGCGGCCCATGCCCGGGCCGATCGCGGTCTCCACCACGTCGCGCAGGCAGGTGCCGGTCCAGCGCGAGGCGGTCAACAGGTCATGGCACTTGGCCAGGGCAAGCAGGCGTGCATGGAACCGGTCCATCGCCTGCGCATCGCTGGTGCGGCCCAGGGTCTGCACCGCGATCGACTGCACCACCGCCAGGGTGTTCTTGACCCGATGATTGAGTTCGTCGAGCAGAAGGCGGCGATGCGCTTCCTGCTGGCGGCGGTCCTCCACGTCGGTGGTGGCGCCGACCCACTCGTGCACGACACCGTCGTCGCCGCGCACCGGTACCACCCGCGAGGCCAGCCAGTGGTAGTGGCCATCGCCCAGCAACCAGCGGTACTCGGCCTCGAACACCGTGGTTTCCTCGCGGGCCCGGGCAATCGCCTGCGCGATCCGCTCCTGGTCGTCGGGATGCAGGCGGGTGCGCTGTACTTCCACGCGCGAAAGCGGCGGCGGACTGTCCACGCCGGGGCCGACCAGGGTCTGGACCCGGGTCCAGTCCGGATCGAGCCGGTAGATCACGCTGGAACTGGCGCTGGCGATCGCGCGCAGGCGCCGTTCGTTGCGGCGGGCAACGTCCTCGTGTGCGGTCCGCTCGGTCACGTCGCGGATGGTGGCGACCACGGCTTCCACGCTGCCGTCCTCGCCCGGTACCGGGGCGAGGATGTAATCGTGGATGCGCTCGCCGCGGGCGCCACGGAAGCGTGCATCCCCGCGCAGTGGGCGGCCGGTGGCGAACACCTGGTCCAGTTCCGAATCGTGCATGGCGGCGTGCCAGGGCACATAGCCCAGCTCCAGCAACGAACGCCCGATCACCTGCTCGCGTGGACGGCCCAGGGCCTCGAGCAGGGCGCGGTTGGCGTAGATGCAGCGGTGCTGGCGATCGAACAGGCAGGCCAGGTCGGGCGTGGACTCGAGGACGGCCACGTGCGGGTTGCGCTCCACCGTGGTGGAAGCGGACACGTTTTCCAGGATCGAATCTTCCGTCGGCATCGACGCGGCTCCCCAGTGTGAGCGATGCGTGAAATCCCGCGTCCAAGATAGCCAAGCTGCTGGTCATTGATGTGAAGGAAACGTGGACGCCGGTGCCTGGAATGCACTGCATTGCAAAGGCTGCATTGATGCACCACGGCCCTTGCACCCGCGCAAGCGCAGGGTCGTGTGCCGCGGTACCGCAGCACCGGACAGGAAGCGACATGACCCGATCCACCACCGAGCGTCTATTGATGTGGCTCAAGGACGCCTATGCCATGGAGCAGGAAGCGGAAACCATGCTCAAGGCCATGGCCGGCCGCCTGGAGCACTACCCCGGGCTGCGTGGACGCATCGAGGCCCACGTGGGCGAGACCCAGCAGCAGTCCTCCCGCCTGAAGGGTTGCATCGAGCAGCTGGACGGGGCGGTCCCGGTGGCGCGAGGCATGCTCGCCGACGCGATGGCCGCGATGCATGCGGCAGGCAACTCGATGATGAGCGACGAAGTCGCCAAGGGCATCGGCATCAGCTACGCGTTCGAGCACATGGAGATCGCCTCCTACCGCGCGCTGGTGATCGCCGCACGCGCGGCCGGGCGCGAGGACATCGCGACCGTCTGCAGCCAGATCCTCGAGGAAGAGGAGGCTATGGCGAAGTGGCTCCTGGACCACCACGAGTCGGTGATCGCCGCATTCCTCGCCCGCGAGACCACCGAAGGCGTAACCGCCAAGCGCTGATCCCATCGCGGGATCCCGGTCCCGCACCCCCGACAGGCACCACGGAGCCCCCCAATGTTCATCCACAACAAGCGCCTGATGTACACCGTACGCGTCGCCCGTCCCGATCCGGACCTGGCCACGCTGATGCTCGAACAGTTCGGCGGCCCGCAGGGCGAGCTGGCCGCGGCGATGCGCTACTTCACCCAGGCCCTGGGCGACAACGATCCGGGGCGCAAGGACATGCTCTACGACATCGCCACCGAGGAGCTGAGCCATCTGGAGATCATCGGCTCGATCATCGCCATGCTCAACAGCGGCCCCAAGGCGGTGCTGTCGGAAGGCATGGAGGAGGCGATGGAGATGCGCACCCTCACCCAGAACAGTACCAGCCACACCCAGCAGATCCTCTACGGTGGCGGCCCGGCGCTGGTGAACTCCAGCGGCGTGCCGTGGAATGCCGGGTACGTCGACACGATCGGCGAACCGCTGGCGGACCTGCGTTCGAACATCGCCGCCGAGGCCCGCGCCAAGATCGTCTACGAGCGCCTGATCAACGTCACCGACGACCCGGGCATCAAGGATGCGCTGACCTTCCTGATGACCCGTGAGGTGGCGCACCAGAAGTCGTTCGAGAAGGCGTTGTACTCGATCGAGGACAACTTCCCGCCCGGAAAGCTGCCGGGCGACCCGCGCTTCACCGACACCTACTTCGACATGTCCCAGGGCGAGGGCAATGCCCAGGGTCCGTGGAACAGCGGTCCGCAGTGGGAGGTCGTCGCCGACCGCGAGCAGCAGTCTGCGGTGGACGGCGGCGACGGCCAGCCGGCGGTGAAGCTGTCGGCTACCCAGAAAGCCGCGATGGCTGCCCTGGTGGAGCGCACCGCCTCGCGTCCGGACGTGGATCCGGTGACCGGCGCCGATCTTGGCGCAGGACCCGGTGCCGGCACCACGACGCCGGTCGAGAAGTAAGCCGGGAGCCCAAAGACGGAAACGGCCGCATGATGCGGCCGTTTCTCCATGGGTGGTTCCAGGCTTTATTCCGGGAAGAGGCCGCGCACGCGGTTGCTCGCCACGATGCGTGCATTGAGCGAGCGCGACAGCAGCGACAGCGCCTCGCGCTTGCGCTGCGGCTGGCGCGAGGCCACGCAGTCGCTGGGCACCCAGACCTCGTACTCGGCCATGTTGGCGTCCTGGGCCGTGGCCAGCACGCAGGAATCGGCGGCGATGCCGGTGATTACCAGCCTGCGCACCCCAAGCTTGGCCAGCAGCACCGGCAGGGGCGTGCTGGCGAAGGCGGAGTGCTTGGGCTTGAGCACGTGGTAGTGCTGGGGTTGCGGTGCCAGGCGGGTGGCGATCTCGGCGGGGATGCCGCCTGCATCCATGCAGGAAGCGACCAGGTCGCGGAACTCGCCGCGCCACTGGGCGAAGTTGTCGTTGACGTGGATCACCGGCGCGCCGGCGCGGTCGAATCGGTCGCGCAGGCGCGCCAGCGCAGGGGTAATGCGCCGTGCCGCGGTGGCCATGGCCGACCCGTCCGGGAAATCGAACAGGTTGATCATGTCCACCAGCAGCAGGGCCGGGGCCTTGCGTCCCCTATTCTTCGCCACGTCCACGCGGCGGCTCCGGATGCACGTAGGGAGGCTCGTCGCGACCGGTGCGTGCGCCGGGCTGCACCTCCGGATCGTTGCGATCCCGGCTCTCGTGCTTGCCGGGCTGTTCGCCGCGGTGCGCGTCCTTGTCCCGCTCCCGGTCGCTCATCGCGCGCGCTCCGTGCGCAGCGTCGCCAGCGCGACCGGCGTGGACGCCACCGGGCGTGCAGGCTGCGGCGAGGCGTCAGGCACCAGCTGCTGCAGCAGCTCCGGCAGGTAGCGACGCAGGCGGGCGGGGTCCAGGGAGCCGGGGCGGGGGGAGGGCTGGAGGCGTGGCATGTCTGCACTTCGGTAGTTCTGGCGGGACGCCGGAGCCGGAACTTTCGGCCCGCGCCCGTGCAGGGGACGTAAAGCGCATACAGGCGCGGCTTGACGCTGTTTCAGCAGGCGCGCGGCAGGCGTTCACACGGAGCGGGACGGGCAGGGAGTCTGATGCGTGTGCCGCATAAGCGGCACCGAGGCGGACCGCCATGCGTATCCCACTGCTTTTCGCCGCAATCGTCCTGGCAGCTGCCGCCTGCGACCCACGCTACGACGACGCCGGCCGGACCGACACCGGCACGACGCCCGCACCCGTCGATGGCACCACGCCCGCGACCACGACCCCGGAGCCGGTGACCACCCCGCCGCCCACCGATCCAACACTGGAGAGGCCCGAGCAGGGCGTCCCGCCTGGCACGGTGCCGTGCGCGGAGAACGATCCGAACTGCGTTGATCCGGGCCGCGACCCGACGAGCGATCCGGCAACGACGCCACCGCCGACCGAACCGGTGCGGTGACCCCGAACCACCGCTGAGGTACGGCTGAGCGGCGCATGCACGGTCACGTTTTGACGTGGCCGTGCACTCCCGCCCACCTTCGCTTAACCGGTGCGGGTCGATGCTGCCCTTATTCCCTCGAGGTGGCAGATGACCCCTACCGTCCTGATCGTCGACGACGACACCGGTTTCGCGCGCGCTGCCGGCAAGCTTGCGGCTGACGAGGGCTGCGGCGTGCAGCTGGCCGGCAGCCTTGCCGAGGCCCGCGCCTTCGTGCGCGACCACGCCACCGACCTGATCCTGCTCGACCTGACCCTGCCCGATGGCAACGGCATGGAATTGCTGGACGGGCTGGACCTGGCGCGCCACGGCCGCATCGTCGTCGCCACCGGCCGTCCCAGCGTCGACACCGCGGTGCGCGCGATCGCCTCACCGGTGGTGGAGTACCTGGTCAAGCCGTTCCGCCCCGAGCAGTTGCAGGCGGTGCTCCGGCGCATTGGTCGACGCAGCTGGCCCGGGCTTGGCGAAGCCGCCGGCGCCGATGAGCTGGCCGGGGCCTCGCCTGCGATGCGCCGGCTTTCGGACCTGGCGATGCGGATGGCCGCCTGCGACATGCCGGTCCTGCTGGCCGGCGAGCGCGGTAGCGGCCGTGCCGCGGTTGCCCGCGCGATCCACGCGGCCAGTGGCCGCAAGGGACCCTTCGTGCTGCTGGACTGCGACGTCCTCGTGCCTGAACGGATGGAAGAGGCGCTGTTTGGCACTGCCAACGATCCGGGCGCATCGGCCTTTGCCCGCGCAGACGGCGGCACCCTGCTGGTCAATGGCATCGAACGCCTGCCGCACCATGTGCAGGCAAGGCTGCTGGCGATCGTTGAAGGCCGCGGCAGGGCAGACGGCGGAAAAGGCGGAGGGCCGCGCCTGCTGTTCTGCACTGCAGGCGATCCGGCGCGGAACGCGGCCGAGGGCCTGGTGCGCGAGGATTTCCACTACGGCATATCCGCGCTGACCCTGCGGGTGCCATCGCTGCGCGAGCGTGGCGAGGACGTGGTCACGCTCGCCGAACTGTTCGTCCAGCAACTCAACGAGCGCCATGGCCAGGACAAGCGCCTGGCTCCCTGCGCCGACCGCGTGCTGCTGCGCCACCCGTGGCCGGGCAACGTGCGCGAGTTGCGCGCGGCGGTGCAGTCCGCCTACCTGCTGCAGCGCTCGCCACTGCTGCATGTGGAACCCATGGGCGGCGCGGGCCAGCCCGCGCACGGCGATTCGGCACGGATCAGCTTTCCCGTCGGCACGACGTTGGCCGAGATGGAACAGCGTGCCGTGGATGCCACGCTCGCCCACTTCGGCAACGACAAGGCCGCCGCGGCACGTGCGCTGGGCATCAGCGTGCGCACGATCTACAACCACCTTGCGCGTCGTGAGGGCGACCGCGCCGGCTGCAGGGCGGGCACCGGCTGAGCCAGTGCTGCACCCGGCGCCGGGCTGCGCCAGGCACGACGGATGTTTCACGGCGCCTGCCGGATGTTGGTTCCCGCCAGCCCGCCATGACGCAGCCCGCGCTGGCGCCGCGCCGTCGCCAAGGAGTCCGCATGTCCACTGCACGCACCATCCCCGTCTGGTCGCCTGTCGGCGACGCCACCAGCGACTGGTTCGAGACCCTGCCTCCCGCTGGCGCGGTGCATGACGTGGTGGTCGTCGGTGCCGGCATCGCCGGCCTGACCACCGCCGCGTGCCTGCTGCGCGAGGGGCGGCAGGTGCTGGTGGTCGACCGCGAGGGCGTGGGGGCGGGCGAAACCCTGCGCACCACCGCCCACCTGGCCTCCGCGCTCGATGATCGCTTCACCCTGCTGCAGCGCCACCATGGGAAGGACGGCGCGCGCCTGGCGGCGGCAAGCCACGCCGTGGCGATCGACTGGATCGAGGGGCTGGCGGCGGGTGTGCCCGACTGCGGCTTCCGCCGGGTGCCGGGCTATCTCTATTCGCACACTGGCGACGAGCAAGGCCTGCGCCGGGAGATGGAGGCGGCACGCGAATCCGGGCTCGAGGTGCACTGGTGCGAGGCTGGCGAGGCCCTGCCCGCGCGCTTCGGGCCGGCCATCCGGTTCGCGGCACAGGCGCGGATCGACGCCGGCGCCTACATGCTGGCGCTAGCGCGCGAGGTCCGCGATGCCGGCGGCCGCTTCCTGCGCGCCGATGTACGCCGCATCACCGGTGGCGACGAGCCGCCGCTGCACCTGGCCGACGACACCGTGCTGCGCGCACGTGCCGTGGTCGCCGCCGGCAACGTGCCGTTCCATGGCACCACCGCTACCTTCCCCAAGCAGGCGCCGTACCGCACCTATGTCGTCGCCGGGCGCGTGCCCGCCGGAACCGTGCCGGATGCGCTGATCTGGGACGATGCCGATCCCTACCACTACGTGCGCCTGCGGGAGACCGCCGAGCCGGCGTGGATGGAGATCCTGGTCGGCGGCGAGGACCACAAGACCGGGCAGGACGACGATCCGGAAGCCTACGTGCGGTTGCAGGACTGGACCCGTGAGCGCTTCCCGCAGGTGGAGTCGTTCCACGCAGCCTGGTCGGGCCAGGTGCTGGAGCCGGCCGACGGCCTGGCCTTCATCGGCGCCGACCCGCACCACGACAACGTGTGGCTGATCACCGGCGATTCCGGCAACGGCATGACCCACGGCACCCTGGGTGGCCTGCTGGTGGCCGACCTGGTGCAGGGGCGCGACAACCCATGGAGCGCACTCTACGACCCGGGACGCCAGCCCGTGCGTGCCGGCGGCGAGTGGATCCGGGAGAACGCCAACGCGGTAATGCAGTACCGCGACTGGGTACGGCCTGCCCAGGTGTCGAAGGTCGAGGAGATCGCGCCCGGCACGGGTGCGGTGCTACGCCGTGGCCTGCACCGGGTGGCGGTGTACCGCGCCGGCGACGGATCGCTGCACGCCCACAGCGCCCGCTGCACCCACATGGGCTGCGTGGTGCGCTGGAGTGGCGAGGAGAAATCCTGGGACTGCCCCTGCCATGGCTCGCGCTTCGAAGCGCGAACCGGCGTGGTCCTCAACGGGCCGGCCAACGCACCGCTGGAACCGTATGCGCTGGAGGACGAGGACTGATGTCCGTCGGCGGCTGGGCCTTCGCCGGGTACCTGGCATGGCTGGCCGCCGGCTTCGTCGACTTCACCCAGCACCGGCGCACCGACCTGCCGCATACCTCCGGGCTGCGCGAATCGGTCATGCATGGGGTGCAGCTGGGCCTGCTCGGCCTGGTCGTGCTTTCATGGCTGCTGTTCGCCCCGGGCCTGGGGCTCCGGCTGCTGCTGGGAGTGCTGGTGCTGCTGCACGCCGTCGCCGGCTACATCGACACGCTGTCCGCCTTTGGAAGGCGCACGATCACGCCGCTGGAGCAGCACGTGCACAGCGTGATGGACATGGCGCCGTGGATCGCGCTGGGCGTGGTGGTGCTGGTGCAGGGTGGCGCGGCCCGGGAGGCAGGCTGGCCGCTGCAGCTGGATCCCGCACTTCCGCGGTTATGGCTGGCCGCGCTGTTGCCTGCGCTGTTGCTGTGCGTTGCGCCGTGGCTGCACGAGTTCGGCGCGGTGCTGCGCGCGCGGGGTGCCTGAGCGATGCCGCCGCGCCGCCACCAGGTCGCACAGGGCCAGGCCCAGCGCGAAGCTGGCATAGGCCGCGGCCACGCCGGCGCCGCCGATGCGGTTCTCGAAGCCGGGGCTGAGCCGGCGCGGCACCACGTGGTAGTCGACCACGTAGGCCAGCGCGGCCATGCCGGCGCCGCGCAGCAGCGGTGGATCGGCGGGACGCTTGCGTCCCCAGGCCTCGTAGCCGGCCGCCCACATCAGCGAACTGGCGTGGTGGATGGCGTAGCCAAGCAGGGTGTGGCGCAGCGACCATTCGTCCGCGTGCCGCGCGGGCCGGCCCCAGACCCACTGGCTGGCGGCATTGGTGCCAGCGGGCACGGACCCGGCGCGCTGCCGGCTGTGGGCGGACACCAGCAGGGTGGAAGCGATGCTGGCCACCGAGCCGGAGCCCAGGGCACGCAGCAGGACGGCACGCCATCCACCCGCCTGCGCGTGCTGGTGGCCGGGGGCAGCGGAATGATCGGCGGGGCGGTGGTGCGCAGGTTGCGGCAATCGGGTCATGAGGTGGTCCTCGCGGGACGCGCTCCGGCATCGGGCGTGCAACTGGACTTCAATGCCATGCCTCCATGCGCGGAGCTGGTGCGGCGGCTGCAGGGCTACGATGTGCTGGTCAATGCGGTCGGCATCTTCCAGGCGCAAGCAGAGCAGGGCTTCGATGCGGTGCACGTGAAGGCGGTTGCAGCGTTGTTCGGTGCCGCGGTGCAGGCCGGTGTCGGCCGCCTGGTGCACGTGTCGGCACTGGGGGCGGAGCTGGGTGGTGCGACCGCGTACTTCGACTCCAAAGGACGCGCCGAGGTGCTGCTGCGCCAGCTGCCGGTGCCGGTCACCATCGTCCGTCCGTCGCTGGTGTACTCGCCCGAAGGCAACAGCACCCGCTTCTTCCTGCGCCTGGCACGGCTGCCGCTGCTACCCCTGCCTGGTGGCGGCGGGCAGCTGGTGCAACCGGTGCACGTGGAGGACCTCGCCGAGGCGGTCGCGCGCGTGGCCACCTGCGCGGATCCGCCGGCGGTACTGGATGCCGTGGGCCCGCGGCCGCTGCCGCTGCGCGAGTACCTGCGGCTGCTTGGCGCCGCGCACGGCCAGGCTCCACGGGTCGTCCACCTGCCGCTGGCGCCGCTGCGCCCGCTGCTGCCCCTGGCCGCGCGCCTGACCGGCGGGCTGGTGGGGCCGGATTCACTGCGCATGCTCGAGGCCGGGAACACCGGCGATGCCGCCGGCATCACCAACCTGCTGGGCCGCCCACCAAGGGATCCGGCGCTGTTCGTGGATGCCCACGATGTGGAGGCGGGCGCGGCCTTGCGCCTGCAGCGCGCATTGCTGTGGCTCCGGCTCACGCTGGCGGCGATGTGGCTGGGCACGGCCTGGGTCTCGCTGTGGGGCTATCCGCGCGAGGACAGCCTGGCCCTGCTGGCGCGGCTTGGCTTGCACGATGGCCCGGCCATGTTCGCCCTGTGGTCGGGGGCCGTGCTTGATGGCCTGCTCGGTCTGGGCATGCTGGTGCTCCCGTGGCGGCGGCTGGTCTATCTCGCGCAGCTGCTGCTGATGGCCGGCTATACCGTGCTGATCACGATCTGGCTACCGGAGTTCTGGCTGCATCCTTTCGGGCCGCTGCTGAAGAACATCCCGATTGCCGGAGCGATCCTGGCCCTCATCCTCCTGGACCGACCGCATGGACCTGACCACCGTTAAGTACCTGCACGTGCTTTCGTCCACGTTCCTGTTCGGCACGGGCGTAGGCACCGCGTTCTACCTGCTGTTCATCAGCCGGACCCGCGACCCCAAGGTGATCGCGCCGGTGGCGAAGCTGGTGGTGGTGGCGGACTGGATCTTCACTGCCACCACCATCGTGTTCCAGCCGCTGAGCGGGCTCTATCTCGCGCACGGGCGCAACATCCCGCTCTCCACTCCCTGGCTGTACTGGTCGATCGTGCTGTTCGTGATCGCCGCAGCCTGCTGGCTGCCGGTGGTGTGGCTGCAGATGCGCCTGCGAAATATCGCGGTGTCCGCCGCCGGGCAGGGCCGGGAATTGCCCGTGCAGTACGCACGCGTGCTCGGTGCGTGGACCGCCCTGGGCTTTCCGGCACTGGTCTCGTTCCTGGCGATCTTCTACATGATGGTGGCGCGCACGGTGCCATTCGCCTGAGCGCTTCAGCTTGTGCAGGGAGTGCAGCTGCGGGGTGCATGTTTTCACGTCGGGATGGCGCGGTAGCGGGCCCAATGGCCGCCCCGCCGTTTCCGGGAGCTTCCCGTGGCCCAGCACAAACCCCTCGACCAGCAGGTCATCGTCGTCACCGGTGCCTCCAGTGGCATCGGCCTGTGTACCGCGTTGTCGGCCGCGGAGCAGGGGGCGCGCGTCGTCCTGGCCGCACGCAGCCTGGACGTACTGCAGGAAGCGGTGGCCACGATCACCAGTGCCGGGGGCCAGGCGCTGGCGGCCCAGTGCGACGTGTCGCGGCGCGAGGATGTCGACGCGGTCGCGCGCTTGGCGCACCAGCGCTTCGGCGGCATCGACACCTGGGTCAACAACGCTGGCGTGTCCATCTACGGCCGGCTGGAAGAGGTCAGCGAGGAAGACAGCCGGCGCCTGTTCGACATCAACTTCTGGGGCGTGGTCAACGGCTCGCTGGCCGCGCTTCCGTTCCTGCGCGCCAGTGGCGGCGTGCTGGTCAACCTGGGCAGCGAGGTCTCCGATGCGGTGCTCCCGCTGCAGGGCATGTACGCCGCGTCCAAACACGCGGTCAAGGGATTCACCGACGCACTGCGGGTGGAGGAGGAGCGCGTCGACGACAGCCCGGTGTCGATCGTGCTGGTGCAGCCTACCGCCACCGACACCCCGTTCCCGCAGCATGCGCGCAACTACATGGACCGCGAGCCGAAGCTGCCTTCGCCGATGATCGAACCGTCGCGGGTTGCGGCGGCCATTCTGCATGCCGCCACGCACGGCGGCCGGGCCACCCAGGTGGGCGCGATGTCCAAGTTCAATTCGCTGGCCAGCCGCCTGGCGCCGGCGCTTGCCGAGCGCATGGCAGCGCTCCAGGCAGGCCGGCAGCAGCTTGATGCACCGCCGCTTGATCCGCGGGGCACCCTCGACCAGCCGGGCCACGCCGGCCGCATCCATGGGGAACTGTCATGAGTGCCCGCATGCCCGTGCGCAGCTTCGAGCTCCTGGGCGACTGCCCCTGCTGCCGCAGCGTCGATGTGGTCCCGCCGCTGCGCGCGCTGCTGGCAATCCATGCCCGCGACGAGGACGGCTACACGACCTGGTTCAGCGGCACCTTCGACGGCTGCTGCTGGTGGTCGCCGGAACTGCCCTCCACGGGCGGCCAGTGGACCATGGTGGGCTGGCGCGATCTGGAGGAGCACGTGCCCGACGGGATGCCGCCATGCCAGCGCAGCCATCGCCGCGGTAGTCCGCGCCTGTTCCGCGGCACGGGTGGCGTGACCCGCTTGCCGCAATACGGGATCAGCGGCCTGGCCATCCGCCGCGAGCCCGCCGGCGAGCGGCGGGCCTGAGCGGCAACCCGGCTTACACCACCACTGCGCCGCCGGAGATGGTCAGCAGTGCGCCCGAGGTATAGCTGGCCTTGTCGCTGGCCAGCATCACGTAGGCCGAGGCCAGTTCCGCCGGCTGGCCGGGCCGCCCGAACGGGGTCTGGTCGCCGAAGGTTTCCACTTCCTCCTCGGACATGCCGGCCGGAATGAAGGGCGTCCAGATCGGCCCCGGCAGCACCGCATTGACGCGTACGCCGCGATCAGCCAGCAGGCCGGCCAGGCCGATGGTCAGGTTGGCCACCGCGCCCTTGGTGGCCGCGTAAGGCAGGATGTTGGGCTTGGGCTTCTTGGAGTTCACCGAGGCGGTGTTGATCACGCAGCCGCCGTTCTCCAGCATCGGCAGGCTCAGCCGCACCAGGTTGAACACGGCATGCACGTTGGTCTCGAAGGTGCGCCGCCACTCGTCCAGGGTTATGTCGTCGAAGCTCTCGAAGTAGCGCTGGTAGGCGGCGTTGTTGACCAGGATGTCCAGCCCGCCGAACGCGCTGCGAACCTGCTCGACGAGGTCGGCCGCCTGGTGGGCGTCGCTGATATCGCACTCCACCAGCAGGGCGCGCTGGCCCGCAGCCTCGATCTGTTCCTGCACATGCATGGCGTCGTCACGCTCGCCGGGCAGGAAGGCGATGGCCACGTCCGCGCCTTCGCGTGCATAGGCGATCGCCACGGCGGCGCCGATGCCGCTGTCGCCACCGGTGATGAGTGCGCGCTTGCCTTGAAGCTGGGCGCTGCCTTCGTAGCTGTCCTCGCCATGGTCCGGGCGCGGATCCATGCGCGAGGTCTTGCCGGGGAAGGATTGCTGCTGGCGCTTGAACGGCGGCTTCGGGTACTCGGGCAGGGCCATCGGGGTGCTCCGTCTCTTGGGGGAGCCACCGAGTGTCGGTGCCAGGCGGTAAAGGCGATGCGCGCCTGGCGTTGTCCTGGCGTGATGCGCAGCGGTGCTTGGCGATGCCGTCACGGCCCCGGGGCGATCATTCCAGTCCGCCGTGCAAGATGCAGGCTGCGCGGCGCCCCCGACATGCAACGAGGCAGGACTGGTCCATGAGCCGGCCCCAGGATGAGGAGCTGCTGCTGCACGAGCTGCGCAACCGGATCAACATGATCGGGTTCGCGCTGCACGCGTACCGTCGCGACCAGGATCCCGCGCACCTGGACGAGCTTCACGATGCCTACGAGGCCGCCGTCGACCTGCTCGGCCGACTGGACAGCCACCGGCGGCCAGCGCCGAAGGGCGGAAGTGCGGAAACACCCCGCCCCACGGGACAGGCCTAGAACCACCAGCGCAGGCCGGCGACCCAGCGGGTATCGCCTGCCGCGTCGCCCTCGCCCGTGCGATAGCGGCGGGTATCGCCGAAGCTGCGTTCGTGCACCAGGCCGATATATGGCGCGAACCGCGGCGTGACCGCCCAGCGCAGCCGCAGCCCCGCCCCAGCGGTGGAGAGGCCCGCGCCGATACCGCGGCGGGCATCGTCCTGGCCATGCAGTTCCAGCTCCAGCTTTGGTTGCAACAGCAGCCTGCGTGTCAGCGGAAGCTCGTACTCGACCTCGGTGCGCAGCGCGGTCTGGCCGCCACTGCCCAGGTAGGCCGTGGCCGCCACCTCGAACTTGTACGGTGCCAGGCCCTGCACGCCCAGTGCCGCCCAGGTGCGGCCGTCATGGCCGAAGTCCTGGCGCACACCGGCCAGCAGGTCCCACCACGGGCTGATGGCCCGGCCGTAGAACAGCTCCAGGTCGGCGGCATGGGTGCGTCCGTCGTCGCGCTCGCCCTCGCTGCGCAGCCACAGCCGCTGCACGTCCCCGCCGATCCAGGCCCTGGTCTCCCAGGCCTGGCCGGTGCCCTGGTCCGCGTCCCACGCCTCCAGCCGGTCGAAGCGCACCAGGCTGTTGATGCCGCCGCCATGGACATGGCCATGCTGCAGGGGCGGGAAGGCCGCTGCGCGGTCGGCATCGGTCAGCGCGGGAACCGGTTCGCGGGGCGAATCTTGCACCGGGTGCGCCGCATGCGTGGCGTGGCGGTGCACTCCGGCCGCCGGCTCCTCTGCAGCCGGGTTGCCGTGGTGTGCATGGCCTGGCGGGTGCGTCGGCACCGTCTGCACCGGACGCGGATGTTGCATGGCCGCGTGATCCGCATGCGCGGCATGGTCGGCATGGCTCTGTTCCGGAGCGGCTTCAGCCTGGTGCGCCGCATGCGCGTGGCTGGCATGGGGATCACCAGCGGATGCCGGTGCCCCCGCCTCGCGATGCGTGGCGTGGTCGTGGTGCCCGGCATGGCCGGCCTCCTGCGCTGCCGCGGCGGCGTAACCGGGCAGCATCACCAGCACGGCGGCGGACAGCAGGTGCAGTGTCGAGGTGCGGCTCATGCGGATTCCTCCACGCGCACCTCGCGCATCATCCCCGCCTCCATGTGGTAGAGCAGGTGGCAGTGGTAGGCCCAGCGGCCCAGCGCATCCGCGCGCACCCGGTAGCTGCGGCGGGTACCGGGGGGCATGTCCACGGTGTGCTTGCGGACCTGGAATTCGCCACGGGCGTCCTCGAGGTCGCTCCACAGGCCGTGCAGGTGGATGGGGTGCTGCATCATCGTGTCGTTCACCAGCACGATGCGCATGCGCTCGCCGTAGTTCAGGCGCAGCGGTTCGGCCGAGGCAAACGGCACGCCATTGAACGACCAGGCGAACTTCTCCATGTGCCCGGTCAGGTGCAGCTCGACCTCGCGTCCCGGTTCGCGCCCATCCGGATCCTCGAACAGGCTGCGCAGGTCGGCGTATGCCAGCACGCGCCTGCCGTTGTCGCGCAGGCCGATGCCCGGATCCTCCAGGCGCGGGCCACTGGGCGAGGACTGCATGTCCACCAGCGGATTGCGGGCCTCGCTGGCAGGATGGGCTGCGACCGCGGCATGGCCGGCACGCGCGGCCGGCGTGGCATGCATCACCGCGCCACAACCACCTTCGGCCATCATCGCCGCGCCGCAGCCACCTTCCATCGAATGGCCACCGCCATGGCTGCCATGGCCCATGTCCTCCATGGTCAGCAGCGGCCGCGGATCGGGTACGGGAACCGGCGCGGCCAGGCCATGGCGCACGGCCAGGGTGCCGCGCGCGTAGCCGGTGCGGCCCATGTCCTGGGCGAAGATGGTGTAGGCATCCTGGCCCGAAGGCTCGACGATGACGTCGTAGGTTTCGGCCGCGGCGATGCGCAGTTCGTCCACCGTCACCGGATGCACGTACTGGCCGTCGGCGGCGACCACGGTCATCTTCAGGCCGGGGATGCGCACGTCGAAGTAGGTCATCGCGCCGGCGTTGACCAGGCGCAGCAGCACCTTCTCGCCGGGACGGAACAGCCCCGTCCAGTTCGCCGCCGGCGGCTGGCCGTTGAGCAGGTAGGTGTAGGTGTTGCCGTTGACGTCGGACAGGTCGGTCGGCGTCATCCGCATGCGGCCCCACATGCCCCGGTCGGCGAGGGTCTCGCGCAGGCCGTCGCGCCGCGCATCGCGCAGGAAATCCCCGGCAGTGCGCCTGTACAGGTTGTCGTAGGTCGGCGCCTTCTTCAGCCGCCGGAACAGCGCATCGGGCGCCAGGTCGGTCCAGTCCGACAGCAGCAGCACGTGCTCGCGGTCATGCCGGTAGGGCGGCGGCTGCAGCGGATCGATGATGATTGGCCCGTACAGGCCGGCCTGCTCCTGGAACAGGGAATGGCTGTGGTACCAGTACGTGCCGGACTGTCTGAGGGTGAAGCGGTAGAGCCAGCTCTCGCCCGGGGCGATGCCGTCGAAGCTCATGCCGGGTACCCCGTCCATGTTGGCCGGCAGCAGCAGGCCATGCCAGTGGATGGAGCTGGGCGCATCTGGCAGGTGGTTGCTGACGCGGACGCTGACGGTGTCGCCCTCGCGCCAGCGCAGCAGCGGTGCCGGCACCGAGCCGTTGACCGCCACGGCAGGACGCGGACGGCCGGTGATGTCGAGCATGGCCGGGCCGATGGCAAGGTCGAACTCGCGACCACTGAGGGTGGCCGGGGTCATGGCCTGCGCGGGCGCGCGCAGCAGGCCGCTGCCGGCCACGCCGGCCAGGGCCAGGCCCTGGACGAAGCGGCGGCGTGCCGGCGAGGCCGGCAGGACAGGAGGAAGCTCCCGGGAAACGGGCATGTTCATGGATCCGGTCGGGGCGCCGGTGGCGCACGCAGGGGAGGCGCGACGCACGCTGCGGTCGCGCGGTTTCGCTCGGCGTGGCTCAGGCGATGGGAGGCCGTCGCGGTGGCGTCGGCGTGTACTCCGGATCCCTACGCGCGGGTGCGGCGGGCGGCGCGATGTGCGGGTACACGGCGGCGGTAGCCTGGAGCGGTGCGGTGACGACCGCAGCCAGGGAACCGGCACAGGCCAGGGCGCAGCCAGCGGTGTCCCCCGGACCATGGTGGTCGCAGCAGTCCATCGGCGATCCAGCCAGCGCGTGTCCCGTATCCGCGGCGCCCACCGGGTCGTCGTGGCAGCCGTGCGTTGTAGAGGTATCCACCTCCGCTGCCTGCGCCGGTGAGGCAACCACGTCGGCGGGTGCATGTATCGCCTGCGCAGCCAGCCCACCCGTCACCAGGGACAGGGCGAGCAGCAGGATCGAGAGGCGGTGCAGGAAGCCGGTCATGGACGTGCGGTCGGGAACGCGGCCACGGTAAGCCAGCGCCGTGGCCGCATCAACCCGGCCGTTGCCGATCCGTGCGCCCGGTTCACACCCGTGCCGGGGCCGGTACCTGTGCCGCCAGCCAGGCGCGCAGCGAGGCGGGTTTCACCGGCTTGGTCAGCAGCCGGTAGCCGCGCATGCGGGCCTGGCGCTTGAGCTCGTCGCGGCCGTCGGCGGTCAGCAGGGCGCCGGGGATGGCGCCGCCGGCGGCACGCAGCGCGTCCAGCGCGTCGAGGCCATCGAGGCGGTCGTGCAGGTGGTAGTCCACCAGCATCGCCTGCGGCGCGCTGTCGGCCATCCGCTCCAGTGCCTCGTCCACGGTGGCGGCCGGGATCGCGACCGCCTGCCAGCGCGCCAGCAGCAGGCGCATGCCGTCGAGGATCTCGCGGTCGTTGTCCAGGCACAGCACGCGCAGGCCGGCGAGGGTGTTGTCGCCGGGCAGCATGATCGCCGGGGCCGGCGTGGTCGCGGGCTGGGCGCTGCGCGGCACGGCGATCGAGAACATGCTGCCGCGGCCGACCTTGCTGCGCGCATCCAGGCCATGGTCCAGCAGGCGCGAGATGCGCTGGCAGATCGACAGGCCCAGGCCGAGGCCGCGCTCGCCCCAGTCGAATGGCTGCTGGTAGCGCTGGAACTCTTCGTAGATCTGGCGCATGTGCTGCGGCGGGATGCCGGGGCCGGTATCCCACACCTGCAGGTACACGGTCTGGTCGTGCACGCGCATGCCCAGCACGATCCGGCCCTGGCGGGTGTAGCGCAGGGCGTTGGCCAGGAAGTTCTGCAGCACGCGGCGCAGCAGGCGGCGGTCGCTGCGCACCGGGCAGTGGCGGGCGTGCACCCGCAGGTCCAGGCTGCGGCCGGCGGCGACCGGTGCGTACTGCGCGGCGAGCTCGCGCAGCAGTTCGCCGGCGTCGAAGGTGGAGATCTCCGCCTGCAGGGCGCCGGTGTCCAGGCGCGAGACGTCGAGCAGGCCATCGAGCAGTTCCTCGGCCGCGCGCAGGGACGCATCCACGCGCTCGGCCAGGTGGCGCTGCTCGGCCGCGTCCTGGCCGCCCTCGCGCAGGGCCGAGGCGAACAGGCGCGCGGCGTTGAGCGGCTGCAGCACGTCGTGGCTGATCGCGGCCAGGAAGCGGGTGCGCGACTGCTGCGCCTCCTCGGCCTCGCGGGTGCGCTCGGCCACGCGCTGTTCCAGGTTCTCGTTGGCCTCGCGCAGCGCCTGCTCGGCGTGCTTGTAGGCGGTGATGTCGTTGTAGCTGGTGACGTAGCCGCCGCCGGGCAGGGCCTGGCCGCGCATCTCGACCACCGTGCCGTCGGCGCGCACGCGCTCGAACACGTGCGGGGTGCCGGCACGCATGTGCTCGATGCGCTTGCGCACGTGCTGCTCGATGCTGCCTTCGCCCAGCTCGCCGCGCTCGGCGTTGTAGCGGATCAGGTCGGCCACCGGGCGGCCGACGTAGAGCATGCCGGCGGGGTAGCCGAACATCTGCTGGTAGCGCCGGTTCCAGGCGACCAGGCGCATCTCCGGGTCGACCACGCTGACCCCGGCGCTGATGTTCTCCAGGGTGGTGGAGAGGATCTCGCGGTTGAAGCGCAGCTCCTGGCCGGCTTCGTCCAGCAGCGCCATCACCTCGTCCAGGTGCATGCCCGAGCCGCGCAGCACGGAGGTCAGCACCAGGCGCGCCGAGGCCGCGCCGATGGAGGCGGCCAGCAGGCGCTCGGTGAACTGGATCCAGGCGCGGTCGGCGGCACTGGTGGGCTGCAGCTCGCCGCCGAGGTCGTGCGCCTGCTCGGCGAAGGCGCGGCGGGCGTGGCGCTCGCCGACGATGCGCTTGGCCAGGCTCAGCAGGTCGCCGACGCTGACATTGCCGGACCATTCGCTGCGCGACAGCGTCTGCCGCTCCGCATACGGGTCGAGGAAGGGAGCGATGCGCAGGCGCTCGTCGACGCTGGGACGCCAGCGCGCCGAAACCACCATCATCACGCCGGCATTGAGCAGCAGCGACCAGAAGGTACCGTGGGTCAGCGCGTCCCAGCCGCTGAGGCCGAACAGCTGCTGCGGGCGCAGCCAGTACAGGTCGAAGGGACCGGTCTCCATCCACCCGCCATCGAACAGCCCCGAGCGCGACAGCGCCGGCAGCAGCAGGGTGTAGATCCAGGTGGCGAAGCCGACGACCAGGCCGAACTCCACGCCGCGGCGGCTGGCGCCACGCCAGTACAGGCCGCCGATCAGCCCGGGCGCGAACTGCGCCACCGCGGCGAAGGCCATCACGCCATAGGCGGCCAGCGCGGTGTCGCCGCCGATCCAGCGGTAGTAGGCGTAGGCGCACAGCGACAGCATCAGGATCGCCAGGCGGCGCACCCACAGCACCAGCGAGGCCACGTCCGCGGCGGCGTGGCGCTCGCCCCAGCCGCCGCGCAGCAGCACAGGCATCACCAGGTCGTTGGAGACCATGGTCGCCAGCGCGATGCTGGCCACGATCACCATGCCGGTAGCCGCGGAGAAGCCGCCGACGTAGGCGGCCAGCGCCAGCGCGCTGTTGCCCTCGGCCAGCGGCAGGGCCAGCACGAAGGTGTCGCTGGCCACCCGCGGATCGCCGCCGAACAGCGACAGGCCCGCGGTGGCGATCGGGATCACCATCAGGGTGACGATCATCAGGTAGCCGCCGAACATCCAGCGCGAGCGGCGGATGTCGCCGACGTCGCCGCATTCGACCACCGCCACCTGGAACTGGCGCGGCAGGCAGACGATCGCCAGGAAGCTCAGCAGGGTCTGGGCCACGAAGCCCATCGGCGGCGCATGCAGGAACATCTCGCGCGCGGCACCGGTCACGCGCATCTCGTTGCCGCGCAGCCACGCCCAGGCGAACACGCCCACCGCGATCAGCGCCACCAGCTTGACCAGCGACTCGAGCGAGATCGCCAGCATCATGCCGTGGTGGTGCTCGGTGGCATCGACCTGGCGGGTACCGAACAGCGCCGCGAACAGCGCCATCAGCAGGGCCACGTACAGCGCCGGGTCGGTGGCGACCGCGGCCTGCTCGACATGCTGCCCGGAGAGCACCGCCAGGCTCATCGCCACGGCTTTGTACTGCAGGGCCACGTAGGGAATGATGCCGACCAGGGCGATCACCGCCACCAGCGCCGCCAGCCGCCGCGAGCGGCCGTAGCGGGCGGACATGAAGTCGGCGATGGAGACCACGTTCTGGCTGCGCGCGATCAGCGCCAGGCGCTCGATGATGCGCCAGCCGAACAGCATCAGCAGGATCGGGCCCAGGTAGATCGGCAGGTAGCCGATGCCGTTGCGCACCGCGCTGCCGACCGCGCCGTAGAAGGTCCACGACGAGCAGTAGACCGCCAGCGCAAGGCTGTACACCACCGGCCGCAGCCACGGGCGGTTGGGATACATGGGCCGGCGGTCGCCCCACCACGCCACCGTGAACAGCAGCGCGGCGTAGCCGACGGAAACCAGCAGCAGGATCCAGCTCGAGACCAACCCGATCGCCTCCCCTCACCCGGTCGCCGAGTGTACTGCGGCGCATGGTGCGGCGCTTGCGCGGGCGCCGGGTTCCAAGCAAGCTGACAACGCTGTCACGTGCCACCGGACGCCCGCAGGCGTCCCTGCATCAGGAGAGGGAATGCAGCACGACCAGAACGTGGCCGGGGCCGCGCGAGCGCCCGCGCCAGATCCGTCCGCCCGCCTTTCGTTCCGCGAGAAGGCCGGCTACGGCATCGGTGATTTCGGCTTCAACCTTTACTGGGCCAACATCTCGGCCTTCCTGCTGATCTTCTACACCGACGTGATGGGCCTGGCGGCCGCGGCGGTGGGCACGATGATGCTGGTCACCCGGCTGGTGGACGCGATCACCGATCCGCTGATGGGCGCGATCGCCGACCGCACCCGCACCCGCTTCGGCCGCTTCCGCCCGTACATGCTCTACGGCGCGCTGCCGCTGGCGGTGATGGGAGTCCTGACCTGGACCGTGCCGGACCTCGACGGCGGCGGGCGCCTGCTGTGGGCGTATGCCAGCTTCACCCTGCTGATGATCGCCTACACCGTACTGGCGATGCCGTACTCGGCGCTGTCGGGGGTGATGACCGCCGACAGCCAGCAGCGCACGACCCTGATCAGCTTCCGCTTCATCGCCGCCTTCGCCGGCACCACCGCGGTCAACTACTTCACCCTGGACCTGGTGCAGTGGCTGGGGCGCGGCGACGAACAGCTGGGCTGGCAATTGACCATGGGCCTGTACGGCCTTGTCGCCATCGCCTGCTTCGCCACCGTCTTCGCCAGCACCCGCGAGCGCATCCAGCCACCGCCCCAGCAGCAGAGCGCGGTGCGCCAGGACATCATGGACCTGCTGGGCAACCGCCCGTGGCTGGTCCTGTTCGTGCTGGCCCTGGTGATCATGATCACCATCGTCATGCGCAGCGGTTCGCTGGTGTACTACCTCAAGTACCACGTCGAGCGCCCGGAGCTGACCGGCCTGTTCCTCGGTGCCTACTCGGTCGCGCTGGCGGTGGGCGCGGCCCTGACCCCGCTGATGACCCGCTTCATCGACAAGCGGAGCCTGCTGATGCTGCTGATGGCCGCCGTGGGCGTGCTCAGCTGCGCGATGTATTTCGTCCCGCCGGAGCAGGTGTGGGTGATGCTGGGGCTCAACACCCTGGTCGGCCTGCTGCTGGGCCCGAAGTCGCCGTTGGCCTTCTCCATGTACGCCGACTGCGCCGACTACACCGAGTGGAAGACCGGCCGCCGCGCCACCGCGATGACCTTCGCCGCCGCCGCCTTCTCGCAGAAGATGGGCGGCGCGATGGCCTCGGCCGGCATCGCCTGGACCCTGGCGGCGATGGGCTATGTCGCCAACCAGGCGCAGTCCGACGCGTCGCGCCTGGGCATCGCCCTGCTGCTGACGGTGATCCCGGGCGTGGTGGCGCTGGTCGCGGCGTGGGTGATGCATTTCTATCCGCTGGACGCGCAGGAACTGGCGCGCATCCAGGTTGAACTCGAGGCGAGGCGGGAAGCACAGGCATGAGCGGCGTGGAGAACAGGGACAGCGTGCCCGGGGTGGGCGCATTCGTGGACCAGGGCCGGCGCTTCGTGCTGGCCAGCCCGACGGCGATGCCGCAGGCGTCGACCTTCCTGTGGAACCGCAAGATGCTGCTGCAGCTCAACTGCCGCGGCTATGCCACCGCGCAGTTCATGCAGCCGGAGCCGGCCAAGTACGCGCACGCGCCGACACTCGAGGCCAGGACCTTCATGCAGCCGGAGCAGCCGTACTACGCGCACCATCCCGGCCGCTTCGTCTATGTCCGCGACGAGGACAGCGGCAGCCTGTTCTCGGCGCCGCATGCACCGGTCAACCGGGTGCCGGACGAGTTCGCGTTCTCGGTGGGCGCCGGCGACGTGGCCTGGACGGTGCATTGCCATGGCATCGAGCTGGAAATGCGCGTGCGCCTGGCGGCCGAGGACGTGGCCGAGCTGTGGAGCGTGCGCGTGCGCAACGTGTCCGGGCGCAGGCGCCGGATCAGCGTCTACCCGTATTTCCCGGTCGGCTACATGTCATGGATGAACCAGGCCGGGCGCTACAGCCCGGAGCTGGGCGGCATCGTCTGCAGCAGCGTCACCCCGTACCAGAAGGTCGCCGACTGGTTCCGCCAGCGCGACTTCAAGGACCTGACCGTGCTGCTGCACGAGCGCGCGCCCGATGCATGGGAGGCCAACCAGTCCGCGTTCGAGGGCGAGGGTGGCCTGCACGCGCCCGATTCGGTGGTCAGGCGCGAGACCCTGGCCTGTGGCGATGCGCTGTACGAAACCCCGACCACGGCCCTGCAGTACCGGCTGGTGCTGGAAGCCGACCAGGAAGAGGAATTGCGTTTCCTGTTCGGACCGGCGCATGACGAGGCCGAGGTGCGCGAACTGCGCGGACGCCACCTGTCCGCCGAAGGTTTCGCCGCGGCCGAAGCCGCGACCGCGCGCTACCTCGGGGAGGGCGCCGGCTGCGTGCGGATCGAGTCGCCAGATGCCTGGCTGGACCACTTCACCAACCGCTGGCTGCCGCGCCAGGTCTACTACCACGGCGACTCCAACCGCCTGACCACCGATCCGCAGACGCGCAACTTCCTGCAGGACCACATGGGCATGGCCTACCTGCGGCCGTCCACCGCGCGTGCCTCGTTCCTGCACGCGCTGTCGCAGCAGGCCGCCGACGGGGCCATGCCCGACGGCATCCTGCTGGTGGACGGCGCGGAGCTGAAGTACATCAACCAGGTGCCGCATACCGACCACTGCGTGTGGCTGCCGGTATGCCTGCAGGCCTACCTGGACGAGACCGGCGACGACGCCATCCTCGATGAGGTCGTGGCCGGCAGCGACGGCCACAGCGCTACCGTGGCCGAGCGCGTGGACCGCGCCATGCACTGGCTGCTGGCGCAGCGCGACGAACGCGGGCTCAGCTACATCGCCCAGGGCGACTGGTGCGACCCGATGAACATGGTCGGCTGGAAGGGCCGCGGCGTGTCCGGCTGGCTGTCGCTGGCCACCGCGCACGCGCTGCGCCTGTGGGCCGACATCAGCGCGCGCCGCGGCCGTCCGGATGCGGCGTTCCGCGAGGGTGCCGACGCGTTCAACGAAGCGGTCAACCAGCACCTGTGGGACGGCGACTGGTACGGCCGCGGCATCACCGACGACGGCGTGGTGTTCGGCGTGCGCGCCGACAGCGAAGGGCGCATCTACCTCAACCCGCAGAGCTGGGCGATGCTCAGTGGTGCCGCCGACGAGGCGCGGCGCTCGAAGCTGCTGCACGCGGTGGACGACCAGCTGGTCTCGCCCTACGGCGCGGCGATGCTGGATCCGCCGTACACCGGCATGCGCGAGGACGTGGGACGGCTGACCCAGAAGTTCCCCGGTTCGGCCGAGAATGGCGCGGTGTACAACCACGCCGCCGCGTTCTACCTGCACGCGCTCTACCGCGCGGGCGAGAGCGACCGCGCCTGGCAGGTGCTGCGGGCGATGCTGCCGGGACCCGATCCGCAGGACTGCCTGCAGCGCGGCCAGCTGCCGGTGTTCGTGCCCAACTACTACCGCGGCGCGTGGCGCCTGCACCCGCGCACCGCCGGCCGCTCCAGCCAGCTGTTCAACACCGGCACCGCGGCCTGGCTGTACCGCTGCCTGGTCGAGGACCTGTTCGGCCTGCGTGGCGAAGGCCAAGCCCTGCGGATCGCGCCGCAGCTGCCCTCGCACTGGAACTCCGCCAGGGCATCGCGGCGGTTCCGCGGCGCACAGGTCGAGCTGGAGGTCGAGCGCGTGGCGGGCGTGCAGGCGATGCGCGTGCACGTGGATGGCGAGCTGCTTGCCGATGGCCTGCTGCAGCCGGTCGAGTCCGGTCGCAGCTACCGCGTGCGGGTGGAGCTGCCGCTGGCCGGGTACAGCGCGGCATGAGCGCACCGGTACAGGTCGCGGTGGTGATGGGCGTGTCCGGCAGCGGCAAGACCACGCTGGCGCAGGCGCTGGCCGAGGCCTGGGACGCGACCTTCCTCGACGCCGACGACTTCCACAGCGAGGAGGCGCGGGCGCGCATGGCGTCCGGCCAGCCACTGACCGACGAGATGCGGGTGCCCTGGGTACAGCGCATCGCCTCTGACCTGCAGCGGCGCGTCGCCGCCGGCGAGCGCGTCACCCTGGCGTTCTCGGGGTTGCGGCGCCGGCACCGCGAAATGCTGCGCGCCACCGGCCTGCCGCTGCGCTTCCTGTTCCTGCATGGCGACGCCGGACTGATTGCCGCGCGCATGCGCCAGCGCAGCGGGCACTACATGCCGGTGACCCTGCTCGACAGCCAGTTCGCGACCCTGGAGCCGCCAGTGGGGGAGGACGACGTGGTCCCGATCGCGGTGGCGCTGGAGCCGCAGGCGCAGCTGGACGCGGCGCTGCAGGCGATCGACGCGACCGCCTAGGCGGCGACGGCGACTCCGGTCCAGGCCTCGGCCACGGCCTGCGCCTGCTGGCGCAGCTCCGGCACCGCCAGGCTTTCCCAGGCCTCGCCGATGCGCAGGCTGCCGACCACCCGCAGGTCGTCGCGCGCCATGTCGCTGGCATCGCGCATGCGTCCGTCCATGTCGGTGGCCAGGCCGATGCCATGCGCGCCGGGAACGGCCAGGCCGTCGCCCAGAAGCTGTTCCAGCAGCGGGTTGCGCATGGCCTGCACGCGCATCTCCACGCCGGTGGCATTGATGACGTGCTCGACATCCAGTGCCACGACCGCGCCGTGGCGGTCGCGCGCGCCGATGTGCACGCAGCGGGTGCCGCTGGTGACCAGGTCCAGGCGCGCGCGGTGCAGCTGCAGGCGGCCGCTGCGGACCAGGTCCTGGAGCACGGCATCGGCCTCGGGCGCGATGCGGTGGCGGTGGATGTCCCAGTAGCGCACGACATGGCGCAGGAAGCGGCGCTGGTCTGCGGCGTCCAGCGAGCGCCACAGCGCCTGGACGCGCGGACGCAGGCGCTCCAGCACCGCCTGCCACGGCCGGCCGCCGGCCGCGGCTTCGGCCACGCGCTGGCGCAGGACCCGCAGTCGTGCGCGCAGGTCCAGGGCCAGCAGCGCGTCGACCTCCAGGCCGGTGTCGACCGGCGAATCCGGGGCGTGCGCCAGCGGCAGCAGGCCGTGGCGCGAGAGCAGGTGCACCGGGCCGCGATGGCCGCA
Source organism: Pseudoxanthomonas suwonensis 11-1 (assembly GCF_000185965.1). Classification (NCBI taxonomy): domain Bacteria; kingdom Pseudomonadati; phylum Pseudomonadota; class Gammaproteobacteria; order Lysobacterales; family Lysobacteraceae; genus Pseudoxanthomonas; species Pseudoxanthomonas suwonensis. Next base: position 3,106,164 of record NC_014924.1, on the reverse strand, counting down.
GGCGGCCAGGGTCAGGACAGCGTCGACCATGCTCAGGCCGGTGCCGGCGATGCACACCCGCGCGTCGGGCGCGATCGCGGCCAGTCCTTCGCTGTCCCAGGCCTCGAGCAGGCGCGGTGCGCCCAGGGCGCTGGCGCCACGGGCCGGCAGTGGCCTCGGCGCATTGCCGGTGGCCAGCAGCACGCGGCCGGCGGTGGCGCTGCCACCGGACCATTCCAGGCGCAGGCCATCGGCCCTGCGGTGCAGGGCGGTGATGCGGTGGTGGTGCAGTTCGAAGGTGGCCGCGCTGCCGGTACGGGCTTCTTCCAGGCGCTGGGCCAGGTAGGCGGCGTAGTCGCGGCGCGGCAGGTAGCGGCTGGACTGGTCGCCGGCGCCGGCGTATTCCCGGCGGGTGGCCAGCCAGGCCAGGAAGTCGCCCGGTTCGTCCGGGAGGGCCGACATCTTCCCGGCCGGCACGTTGAGCAGGTGCTCGGGACGACGGGTGGAATAGGCCACGCCTTCGCCCGGGTGCAGGGACGGCTCGTACATCGCGATCCGCAGGCCGGGCGCGGCCCGGCGCAGCAGGTGGATCGCCGCCAGGGTCCCGGCGGCTCCGCCGCCGACGATGGCGATGTCGTGGTCACGATGCATCCGCCGATTGTACCGGGCGAAACCGTCGCCGGCCGCGCAAAGAAAAAGCCCGCCGGGTGGCGGGCTTCTTCCAGAACAGGAGGGCGACCAGTTACTTGATCTTGCCTTCCTTGTAGATCACGTGCTTGCGGATGGTCGGATCGTACTTCTTGATCTCCATCTTGCCGGGCGTGTTCTTCTTGTTCTTGTCGGTGGTGTAGAAGTGGCCGGTGCCGGCCGAGGAGATCAGGCGGATCTTGTCGCGCTTGGAAGCCATGGTCGGTTACTCCTCAGATCTTTTCGCCGCGGGCACGCAGCTCGGCCAGAACGGAGTCGATGCCGTTCTTGTCGATGGTGCGCAGGGCAGCAGCGGAAACACGCAGCTTCACCCAACGGTTCTCGGAGGCCACCCAGAAGCGGCGCTCGTGCAGGTTGGGGAGGAAACGGCGGCGGGTCTTGTTGTTTGCGTGCGAGACGTTGTTGCCGGTCTGCACGCCCTTGCCGGTAACTTGGCAAACGCGGGACATACGCACCTCGAAAGGTCTGGTGTCGCCCATAGCCCGGGAGACGGCGGCCCCGCGGCCGGGTCCTGGTGGACTGGCCGAACGCGATGCGGGAAAGGAATTCGACTGCACGGGCGGCGCCGGATCGCGTTCCGGGACCGGATCCGGCATGTGCCGGACGCAGCGAGCCGCCAATTATGCGCGGGCAAGTCCCTGATTGCAACCGGGAAAAACCGGGGTCGGAGTGCCTTTTCCCCAGGCTGGGCCGGGTCCCGGGCCTCCAGGCCCGGAAAAGGCACCCTGACCCCGGTTTTCGTCCCCGTCCGGAGTCGCTGGCGCCTGGCTGGGGGGAACAAAAAACCGGGGTCAGAGTGCGATTTCCCGTCCGGTGGGGCGGCGGCGTGCCGGCCGCGCCGGCGAAAATCGCACTCTGACCCCGGTTTTCGGGCTACATCGGCGCCTTGTCGCCCTTCCAGCCGCGGTGGCGGATGTCCAGGTGCAGGCTGTAGAGGGCGGTGAAGGCCGGGAAGATGTTCTGCAGCACGCCCACCGAGTCCTGCTTGGACGAGAACAGGAAGTAGCTGAGGGTCATCAGGCTGCCGGCCACGCTCATGTACCAGAACAGGCGCGGGATCACCGGCCGCCCGGCGCGCCTGGACGCCACGAACTGGACCAGCCAGCGGGCGCCGAACATCAGTGCGCCGGTGTAGCCGATCAGCTTCCAGCCGGTGACGTGCAGGCCGGTCCAGTAGAGCCATTCCAGCGGCTGGTCGAGCATCTCAGAACTCCTCCACGCGGGTGCGGTGGCTGCGGGCGATCAGCCAGGCCACGCCGCGCAGGTCGCGGATGCCCACCAGTGCCCGGCCGAGGTTGTTGTACTTGGACACCCCCGAGGTGCGGGCGCGGTGCGCGACCGGCACGCTCACCGTCTTCCAGCCCGCGCGCTGGACCAGCGCGGGCAGGTAGCGGTGCATGTGGTCGAAGTAGGGCAGGTCGAGGAACACCTCGCGCTCGAACAGCTTGATGCCGCAGCCGGTATCCGGGGTCTCGTCGCGCAGCAGGCGGCAGCGGATGCGGTTGGCCCAGCGGCTGGCCCAGCGCTTGGAACCGGAGTCCTGGCGGTCCACCCGCCAGCCGGCGAACAGCTTCACCTGCGGATCGGCGGCTTCGCGCGCTGCGACCAGCTTCGGGATGTCGGCAGGGTCGTTCTGGCCATCGCCGTCGAGGGTGGCGATCCATGGCGCGCGCGCGGCCTTGACCCCGGTGCGCACCGCCGCGCTCTGTCCGCTCTGGGCCACGTGGTGCAGCACCCTCAGCTCCGGTACCCCGGCCTTGAGGGCCCTCAGCACGGCCAGCGAATCGTCGGCCGAGTGGTCGTCCACGTAGACGATCTCGAAGGGCAGGCGCCCGCGCAGGGCGGCGGTGATCTCGCCCACCAGCGGGGCGATGTTGTCGCGTTCGTTGTGGACCGGAACTACGACGGAAATCTGGGGCTCGGTCATGGGGCCTTCGGGGTGCGACGTACGTGGACGCAAGGCTGGGGTCAGGCGTGGTTCCCGAAATACTCCCGGCACCAGTGCACGACCGGCGGGAGGCCGGCTTCGATCGGGGTGCGTGGTTCGTACCCGAAGGCCTCGGCGGCGCGGCGGGTATCGGCCATGGTCTCGATCATGTCACCGGGCTGCATCGGCTTGTAGACCTTCCGTGCGGGGACGCCGGCCGCCTGCTCGATCACGCCGATGAAGCGCTCCAGCTCCACCGGCGTGTGGTTGCCGAGGTTGAACACCTCGTGCAACGCCAAGTCGTTCCCCGCTGGACGGTCCAGCGCGCCAAGGATGCCGGCGACGATGTCAGAAACATGTGTGAAGTCGCGGCGCATCCGGCCCTGGTTGAAGACCTCGATCGGGCGGCCGGCCAGCACCGCGCGCGAGAACAGCAGCGGCGCCATGTCCGGGCGGCCCCAGGGACCGTACACGGTGAAGAAGCGCAGGCCGGTGGCGCGCAGGCCGTAGAGCTGGGCGTAGCTGTAGGCCATCAGTTCGTTGGCGGCCTTGGTCGCTGCGTACAGCGAGCGCGGGCGGTCGATGCGCTGCTCCTCGGAGAACGGCGGGGTGGCCGAGTCGCCGTAGACCGAGCTGCTGGAGGCGTAGACCAGGTGCCCGACCCCGCCGTGCCGGCACAGCTCCAGCATGTTGACGAAGCCTTCGAGGTTGCTGGCCACGTAGGCATGCGGGTTCTGCAGGGAATAGCGCACGCCGGCCTGGGCGGCCAGGTGCACCACCCGGACCGGTCGGACCTCGGCGAACAGCGCGGCCAGGCCGTCCCGGTCGGCCAGGTCCAGCGCCCGGATGTCCACCTGCGGGCACAGCGCCGCGACCCGGTCGCGCTTGATCGCCGGGTCGTAGTAGTCGTTGTAGTTGTCCAGGCCGATGACGTGTTCGCCGCGGGCGGCGAGGGCCTGGCAGGTATAGGCGCCGATGAAGCCGGCGGCGCCAGTGACGAGGACGGTCATGGGGTGGGGGAGCCTGTGTCAGCTGGCGGCATTGTCGCGGAAGCGCCGGTGGTGGGGAATCCGGCGTCCCGCATGGTTCAGCCCCGCTGGGCGCGCAGGCGCTCGAGCACGCCGTCGAGCGTGTCCAGGTCGGTGTAGTGGATCACCAGCTTGCCCTTGCCGCCGCGCCCATGGGCGATGGCCACCTTGGCACCCAGCGACTCGGACAGCTCGGTTTCCAGCGAGGCGATGTCCGGCTGCTGCTCGCGGCTGGCCTTGGCCTTGCGCGCGGCATTGCCGGTGACCGGGACCTTGCCGGCCGCGAACTGCTGGGCGCGGTGCTCGACCTCGCGTACCGACCAGCCGTTCTCGGCGGCCTCGTGTGCCAGCTTGCTGGCCAGGTCCGGCGACAGGGTCAGCAGGGCGCGGGCGTGGCCCATCTCCAGGCGACGGGCCTCGACCAGGGCGCGGATCGCCGGCGGCAGGTCCAGCAGGCGCAGCAGGTTGGACACCGCCGCGCGCGAGCGGCCGACCGCGGCGGCGGCCTCGGCGTGGGTCAGGGCGAACTCGTCGATCAGCCGCTGCAGGGCCTGGGCCTCCTCCAGCGGGTTGAGGTCCTCGCGCTGGATGTTCTCGATCAGCGCCATGGCGATGACCGTGCGGTCGTCCAGCTCGCGCAGGACCACCGGCACCTCGGCCAGGCCGGCCAGCTGCGAGGCGCGCCAGCGGCGCTCGCCGGCCACGATCTCGTAGCGGTCCGGGCCGATCTCGCGCACCACGATCGGCTGGATCACGCCCTGGGCCTGGATCGAGGCCGACAGCTCCTCCAGCTTGGCCGGGTCCATGTCGCGGCGCGGCTGGTACTTGCCCGGCTGCAGCTGGCCTACCGGCAGGGTGCGCAGGACGTCGCCCGGCTGCGGCTGCTCGAGCTGTTCCGGCAGCGTGGCGGCCGGGGACGCGGCGGCGGCCGCGGCGCCCTTGGGGCCGAGCAGGGCTTCCAGGCCGCGGCCGAGGCCGCGCTTCTTGGCGGTAGCCATCAGACGGCCTCCGCGGCGTGGACGGGATGGGCCGGGTGCTGCTGGGCACGCGCGGCCTGGCGCCGGATCACCTCGCCGGCCAGGCCCAGGTAGGCCACGCCGCCGCGCGAGGCGCGGTCGTAGCCGACGATGCTCTGGCCATGGCTGGGCGCCTCGGCCAGGCGCACGTTGCGCGGCACGATGGTACGGAACACGCGATCGCCAAAGTGCTCGGTGAGCTCGGCGGACACGGCGTTGGCCAGGTTGTTGCGCACGTCGAACATGGTCCGCAGCACTCCTTCGATCTCAAGTGCCGGGTTGAGCCGCTGGCGCAGGGCGTCGATGGTCTCCATCAGCGCGCTCAGGCCCTCCAGGGCGTAGTACTCGCACTGCATCGGCACGATCACCGAATCGGCCGCGGTCAGCGCGTTCAGGGTCAGCAGCGACAGCGCCGGCGGGCAGTCGATGATGATGAAGTCGTAGTCGTCGCGTAGCGGCTCCAGCGCCGCCTTGAGCTTCTGCTCGCGGCCGTCGACGTCCATCAGCTGGATCTCGGCCGCGGTCAGGTCGATGTTGCCCGGCAGCAGGTCGAAGTCCTCGGCGGTGCGGACCACGGTGGAGCGGGCGTCGCGTTCGCCGAGCAGGACGTCGCAGCTGGAGGCCTCCAGCTCGCGCTTGTCCACGCCGCTGCCCATGGTGGCGTTGCCCTGTGCGTCGAGGTCGACCAGCAGCACCCGGCGCGGCGCGCGGGCCAGGGCTGCGGCCAGGTTGACGGCCGTCGTGGTCTTGCCGACGCCACCTTTCTGGTTGGCGATGGCGATGATGCGGGCCATGGGCGGCTGCCTCGGGACAGGGGACGCAGGTGGTCCGGAACGGACCATTATGCGGATTTCACACCGCCCGGCCCACCTCCACCAGGTGCCGTTCGGCCCCCAGCCCGGGTACGGCCAGCGGATGCACCGCCAGCGCGGCCCAGCCGGCGGGCAGGGCGGCGATCTCCTCGACCGGGTCCACCCCCTTCATCGCCAGCAGGCGGCCTTCGGCGGCCAGCAGGTGCCCACCGACCTCCAGGATCCCGGCCAGGGTGTCCAGGGCGCGGGCGGTGATCTGGGCGTAAGCGCCGGGTTCGGCCACCGCCTCGGCCCGGGATTCCAGCACCCGGGCGTTGCCCAGCTTGAGCTGGCGCACGGCCTCGCGCAGGAACCGGGCCTTCTTGCCGTTGCTCTCGACCAGGGTGACCTGGACGTCCGGGCGGGCAATGGCGAGCGGGATGCCGGGCAGCCCGGGGCCGGTGCCCAGGTCGGCCAGCGCGCCCGGACGCACGTAGGGGTGCATGGCCAGCGAGTCGAGCAGGTGGCGGGTGACCATCTCCTCCGGGTCGCGGATGGCGGTCAGGTTGTAGGTCCGGTTCCAGCGCAGCAGCAGCGCCAGGTAGTCAAGCAGGGGCGCAGCCAGGGCCGGGTCCAGGCCCAGCGTGGCCAGGCCGTCGGCCAGTCGCTGGCGCAGCGGTTCGGGGAGGGGGGTATCCATGGGCGTATCCATGGGCGCGATTATCGCCCGCCGCGGCTAGTCGCGTGGGTGCCAGGCCAGGGCGGCGTGGTAGCCCGGCTCCGGGATCCACTCGTGCAGCTGCCAGTCGCCGGCCGCACCCAGCGCCGGGTCGCAGTCCTGCAGGCGCAAGGGCGCGCCCGGCTCCCCGGCGTGGAACTCCAACCGGTGCAGGCCGAAGGCCAGGCCGCGGCCATGTGCCTTCAGCACCGCCTCCTTGGCGCACCACAGGCGCACGAACTCGCCCTCGTGCAGTTCCGGGCGCAGCGACTGCAGCCAGTCGGCCTCGGCCGGGGCGAAGAAGCGCCGCGCCAGCTCCAATACGCGCGGACGCGGGCGCAGCCGCTCCAGGTCCACGCCCAGCACCACGTCGCGACCCACCGCCAGCAGCAGGCGTTCGCCGCTGTGGCTCCAGCCGGCATCGAAGCCGGTGTATGGCGCGACCAGGCGCGGCCGTCCGTGCACGTCGCGCTCGATCGGCAAGGGTTCTTCCGGCGCGCGCTGCAGCCAGCGCGCCAGGCTGGCGTGCACCTGCGGCTCGCCGCGCTGCCCCGATACGTAAGGCAACGCCTGCACCTGCACCGGTCCGAACTGCCAGGCCTCATCCATGCGTGCATCCTGCCGCATCGACGCCTGCGCGTGCTGCGTCCTGTCCTTGCACGGCCGCTTCACGGCGGTGGGCGTGTGATTGGCCCACATACCCGCTTCCGCGGGACATCGGCGGACACAAGGAGAGGGACAACATGGGCATCATCATCTGGTTGATCGTTGGCGGTATCGTTGGCTGGCTTGCGAGCCTGATCATGCGTCGCGACGCGCAGCAGGGCATCCTGCTCAACATCATCGTCGGCATCATCGGCGCGGTGCTGGCCGGCTGGATCTTCGGCGGTGGCATCAACGAGGCCATCACCATCCGCACCTTCCTGTTCTCGCTGATCGGCGCGGTGATCCTGCTGGCGATCGTCAACCTGTTCACCCGCGGGCGCGTCCGCTGACGCAGCACCAAGGGACGACGAGGAGGCAAGGGCCCGGGTTTCCCGGGCCTTTGTCTTTTCCAGGCGCTGCTCAGGCGCCCAGTTCGATCCATGCCGGGGCGTGGTCGCTCGGCCGCTCCCAGGTGCGCGGCTCGCGATCGATGCCCGCCGCCACGACCTGGCCACGCAGCGCCTCGGACACCAGGGTCAGGTCGATGCGCAGGCCAAGGTTGCGGCGGAAAGCCGCCATGCGGTAATCCCACCAGCTGAACACCCCGCCTTCGTCGTGCAGCAGGCGGTAGCCGTCGTGCAGGCCGAGGGCCAGCAGGTCGCGCAGCGCGGCGCGCTCGGCGGCCGAGGTGAGGATGTGGGTCTCGTTCCACACCGCCGGGTCGTGCACGTCGCGCTCGTCCGGGGCGATGTTGAAGTCGCCCAGCACCACCAGCCTCGGATGCTCGCGCGCCTCCTGTTCCAGCCACGTCCGCACCGCGGCCAGCCACGCCAGCTTCAGCTCGTACTTGTCGGTGCCCACGTCCTGGCCGTTGACCACGTACAGGTTGACCACGCGCAGGTCGCCGATGGTCGCGCTGATCGCGCGCCTGTGCTCGTGCTCGAAGCCCGGCACGCCGACCAGCACGTCACGCGGCGCCTCGCGCGAGAGGATGGCCACTCCGTTGTAGGTCTTCTGCCCGGAGAACACGCTGCGGTAGCCCAGCGCCGCCAGGGTCGAATCCGGGAACTTGTGGTCCTCCAGCTTGGTTTCCTGCAGGCCCACGATGTCCGGCGCGAACGCGCGCAGCCACTGTTCCAGGTGCGGCATGCGCACGTTGAGGGAGTTGACGTTCCAGGAAGCGACTTTCATGGGCGGCGTGGGGCAGTGGATGCGCGGGCATTATCCCGGTTTCGCGGCAATGCGGTCCGGCTGGCGTCGCGCGCAGGGCTGGACACGTGCACCGGGATGCGCGCGATCATGCGCGTCCGGCCCGGACCTTGCGCTCCAGGCCACCGCGATCCACAGGCATACATATGCGCACCTGTCCCGACCTGGCCGCCGCGATCGGCCATACCCCGCTGGTCCGCCTGCGCCGCGCCTCGGAGCTGACCGGCTGCGAGATCCTCGGCAAGGCCGAGTTCCTCAATCCCGGCGGCTCGATCAAGGACCGCACCGCGCTGGGGCTGCTGCTGGATGCCGAGCGCAGCGGTGCGCTGCGCCAGGGCGCGACCATCGTCGAGGGCACGGCCGGCAATACCGGCATCGGCCTGGCCCTGCTTGGGGCCAGCCGTGGCTACCGCACCATCATCACCATGCCGGCCACCCAGAGCCGGGAGAAGATCGATGCGCTGCGCGTGACCGGCGCCGAGGTGCGGCTGGTGCCGGCGGTGCCCTATGCCAACCCGGACCACTACGCGCACCAGGCGCGGCGCCTGGTCGAAGCGATGAACGCGCAGGCGCCGGGCAGCGCGTGGTTCGCCAACCAGTTCGACAACACCGCCAACCGCGATTTCCACGAGGCCACCACCGGCCCGGAGATCTGGGAGCAGACCGGTGGCCGGGTCGACGGCTTCGTCTGCGCGACCGGTACCGGCGGCACGCTGGCCGGCGTGGGCCGCGCGCTGAAGCGGTTCAACCCGGGGGTCGCCATCGCCCTGGCCGATCCGGCCGGCTCGGCGCTGGCCAGTTACATCAATACCGGGGAGCTGAAGGCCGAGGGCGGTTCGATCACCGAGGGCATCGGCTCCAGCCGGGTCACGGCGAACTTCCAGGACGCGCCGGTCGATCATGCCTGGTCGATCCCGGACAGCGAGTCGGTGCCGTGGGTGCACGATCTGCTGGCCGGCGAAGGCCTGGGCGTGGGCGGCTCCAGCGGGGTGAACATCGCCGGCGCGGTGCGACTGGCGCGCGAGCTTGGTCCGGGCCACACCGTCGTGACCGTGCTCGCCGACGCCGCCACCCGCTACCAGGGCAAGCTGCTCGATCCGGCCTTCCTGCGCGGCAAGGGGTTGCCGGTACCGGCGTGGCTTGACCGCGCCTTCCCGGAAAGCGCGTGACCGCGGGCCGGCTCAGGCGCCGGCCACGTCATCCAGTCCCGTCTCCGCAACTGGAGTTGCGCCGCCATCGCGCATCAGGCGCGCGGCCATCCATGCGGCGGCCAGCATCATCACGGCGCCGAACACCGCGATCGCGCGCATGGCATTGGTGAAGGAGGCGCGCGCGGCCTCGGCGAAGACGCCGTCGTCGGCCAGTCCGCCGGCCACCGACATCGCACCTCCGATGGTGGCCAGGGCACGCACGCCGTCCGCCGGATCGAGAGCGGCCGGCACCGCCGGTCCCAGCCACATGCGGTACAGCAGCATGCCGGCACTGCCGAGCACGGCGATGCCCAGCGCGCCGCTCAGTTCGGCGCTGGTTTCCGACAGTGCCGAGGCCGCGCCGGCGCGCTCGGGCGGTGCGCTGGTGATGATCAGCTCGTTGCCGACCGTCATCACCGGGGCCAGCCCGATGCTCATGGCGATCATGCCCGCGACCAGGAACCACAGGCCGTAGGGCGGCACCACCATCGCGGTGATGCCGAAGCCCACCGCCGCCAGCAGCAGGCCGCGCACCATCACCCGGCGCGCGCCCCAGTGCCGCGCAAGCCGCGGCGCCAGCAGCGAGCCGACGGTGAAACACACCGACCACGGGATGGTGGCGACACCGGCCTGCAGCGGGGTCAGGCCAAGCACCAGCTGCAGGTACTGGGTCATGAAGATGTACACGCCCATCATCGCCAGGCCGGTCAGGGCATAGGCCACGATCGCCGCCGAGAACGCCGGACGCCGGAACAGGGTGACATCCAGGAACGGATAGGCCAGGTGTCGCTGCCGGCGCACGAACAGCACGCCCAGCGCGACGCCGACCAGCAGCATGGCGATGCCGCGCGGGTCCAGGCCGTACTCGGCGATCCGCTTGAGGCCGTAGACCACCGCCAGCACCGCGCCCGGCGACTGCACCATGCTGGCCAGGTCCAGCCGTCCCGCTTCCGGGTCGCGGTATTCGGGCAGCAGCCGTGGCCCCAGCAGCAGCAACAGCACCATCACCGGCACCGCGGCCAGGAACACCGCGCCCCACCAGAACCACTGCAGCAGCACGCCGCCTACCAGCGGGCCGACCGCGCCGCCGACCGAGAACGCGGCGATCCACACGCCGATCGCGAACTGCCGTTCGTGCTCGTCATGGAACATGTTGCGGATCAGCGACAGGGTCGAAGGCGCCAGGGTCGCGCCGGCCACGCCGAGCAGGGCACGCATCGCGATCAGCATCTCCGCACTGCGCGCGAACGCCGCCAGCACCGATGCGACCGCGAACGCCGCCGCGCCGGCCAGCAGCAGTCGCCGCCGGCCGAGGCGGTCGCCCAATGTGCCCATGGTGATCAGGAACCCGGCCACCAGGAAGCCGTAGATGTCCACGATCCACAGCAGCTGGCTGGCGCTGGGATCCAGCTGCGCGCTGATCGCCGGCAGCGCCAGGTTCAGCACGGTCAGGTCCATCGCATAGACCAGGCAGGGCAGGGCGATGATGGCCAGGCCGATCCATTCGCGGCGGCTGGCTTTGGCGGAGGCGGCAGCGGTCGTCATGCGCTTCTGTTGTATTGGTTCCATCACTGCGACGAACGGCATGGGCGGTTCTCGACCGGCCATGCCCGCAGCACCGCGCGACGCCCGCACCGCCGCGGCCGCGAGGTGGCGCTAGCGAACCAGGAAGTCGAACAGCCTGGCGATCCGCGCGTAGGGCGGCTTGAGCCAGTCGCTGGCGCTGATCCGCGGCTGCCACAGCACCGGCAGCAACTTGCCCATGGAGTCGAACCCGGCGCGGCCGTGGTAGGCGCCCATGCCGCTGGCACCGACGCCGCCGAACGGCAGGCCTTCGGCGGCGAAGTGCAGCAGCGCGTCGTTGACGGTGACGCCGCCGGCGAGGGTGCCGTCGAGGATGCGCTCGACCTCGCCGCGGTCGTGGCTGAAGGGGTACAGCGCCAGCGGGCGCGGGCGGGCGCGTACTTCCTCCAGCGCCTGGTCCAGCGTATCCACGCAGCGGACCGGCAGCACCGGGCCGAAGATCTCGTCCTGCATCACCGCGAGGTCGTCGCCCGGCTCCAGCACCAGGGTCGGTGCGAACAGGCGCGATTGCGGATCGTGGCCTTCGGCCAGCACCACCACCTCGCAGCCTTGCCCGCGTGCCTCGTCGACGTAGCCCTGCAGGCGCGCGAAGTGGCGCGCGTCGATGACCCGGGTGTAGTCCTCCGCGCCATCGCGCAGGTCGCCATAGCGCGCCGCGACCTGCTCGCGCAGCGCCTGGACGAAGGCGTCGCGGCGCCCGCGCCCGACCAGCAGCACGTAGTCCGGGGCGATGCAGGTCTGGCCGCCGTTGAACCACTTGCCGCTGGCCAGGCGCGCGGCCGCGCGCTCGACTGGATAGTCCGCGCAGACGATCGCCGGCGACTTGCCGCCCAGCTCCAGGGTCAGCGGGGTGAGGTTGGCGGCCGCGGCAGCCATCACCTTGCGTCCGACCGCGGTCGATCCGGTGAATACAAGGTGGTCGAACGGCAGCGCGGCGAAGGCGGCGCCGACTGAGGCGTCGCCTTCGGCCACCGCCACGCGCCCGGCCGGGAACGCCTCGGCCAGCAGTTCGCGCAGGAAACGCGAGGTATGCGGGGTCAGCTCGGAAGGCTTGAGGAACACGTGGTTGCCGGCGGCGATCGCGGTGGCCAGCGGCACCAGCGCCAGGTTCACCGGGTAGTTCCAGGGCGCGATCACCCCGATCACGCCCAGCGGCCGGTGGCGCAGCTGCGCGCGGGCCGGCCACAGCCGCCAGCCGGCGGAAACACGCTGCGGCTTCATCCAGCGGCGCAGGTGGCGCAGCAGGTGGTCGATCGCGGCCAGCACGGTCATGCCGTCGGCCAGCAGCGATTCGTGGCGCGAGCGGTGGCCGAAGTCGGCGGCGATGGCGTCGGCCATCTCCGGCAGCCGGCGCTTCAGCGCCGCGCGCAGGCGCAGCAGGTCGTCGCGCCGCTGGGCGTAGCCGGGGATCGCGGCCTGCCAGGCCCGGCGCAGGAGCTCCAGCTGCGCGGCCAGGTCCACCGGTGTGGCCGGCGGGGCTGAAGCAGGCGGCGCGCGATCGCCGCCTTGCACCTGGGCGGCTGCGGCCACGGTCGTGGCGGAGGTGGTGGCGGCATTGGCCGCGATGGTGCCGGGGTCGGTGTTGGATGCCATCGCCGGAGTGTAGTGGCAGGGGAGCGGCAGCCTACAATGCCCGCATGAACGCCAATTCCCTGCGTCCCTACCTGGACAAGCGCCCCGTGCTGGGCGAACGCGTGTACGTCGATCCCGCCGCCGTCCTGATCGGTGACGTGGAGCTGGCCGAGGATGTCTCGGTGTGGCCCGGCTGCGTGCTGCGCGGCGACGTCAACCACATCCGCATCGGCGCGCGCACCAATGTCCAGGACGGCACCATCGTCCACACCAGCCACCACAGCCCGTTCAACAAGGGCGGCTACCCGACCCTGGTCGGCGCGGACGTCACCATCGGCCACGGCACCATCATCCATGCCTGCACCATCGAGGACCTGTGCCTGATCGGCATGGGGGCGTGCATCCTCGACGGCGCCACGGTGAAGAAGTACGGCTTCGTCGGCGCCGGCGCGGTGGTCGGCCCGGGCAAGGTGGTGGGCGAGGCCGAGCTGTGGCTGGGCAACCCTGCACGCTTCGTGCGCAGGCTCAGCGATCGCGAGATCGAGAGCCTGCATTACTCCGCCGCGCACTACGTGCGGCTGAAGGACAACTACCTGGGCATGGCCGCGGCCGGTTGAGCCGGAGCGGTGGCCGCCTCCAGCGCGGCCAGCACCGCCATCGCCTCGGCGCGGCTGGCGCCGCACATCTCCGGACCCGGGCGCAGCGAGGCGCAGACCGCGGGCCGTTCCGGTCGGCCGAACAGGCGGCAGCGCAGGGCCTCGTCCAGCTGCGGACACGGCATGCCCGCAGGCTTGCCCCGCGGCAGGCCGGGGATCGGCGATGAGATCGACGGCGCCGTGCAGCAGGCAGCGCAGCCGCTGCGGCAGGCGAAGGCGGGGGTAGCCGGCGGATGCATGCGGCCAGTGTAGTCCCATGGCTGGGCAGGTCCGTGCCCGGCCGGTTACATTCGGCGCCGGGGAAAGGAGTGGGGAACCCATGCCGCCACAGGCAGCCCGCCGGCAGGAGCGCCGGCGATGACCGGTACCACCACGCAAGCCGCGACCGCGGCGACTGCGCCCGTGCGCCTGCTCGACACCTACCGCGAAGTGGTCACGCCCGAAGGCGTGCCGCTGCACCTGCCGGCGGCCGGCCCGGTGCCGCGCGCCCTGGCCTGGCTGATCGATTTCGGCGTGCGCATGGGCGTCCTCTCGGTGCTCGGCACGATCCTGGCCCTGCTTGGCGGCCTGGGGCAGGGGCTTTACCTGGTGTGCCTGTTCGTCGTGGTCTGGGCCTATCCCATCGTGTTCGAGGTCGCCTGGAACGGGCAGACCCCCGGCAAGCGCGTGCTCGGCCTGCGCGTGGTCGGCGGCGATGGCGCCCCGGTGGGCTGGCTGCCGGCGATCGTGCGCCACCTGCTGCGCACCGTGGACATGCTGCCGTTCGGCTATGCCGCCGGCCTGGTCACCAGCCTGTGCGACCGCCATGGCCGCCGCCTCGGCGACCTGGTCGCCGATACCGTGGTCGTGCACGTGCCACCGCGCGCGGCCGTGGTGCAGGTGCCGGCGGTGCCGGCCCTGGCGGCGGGACAGCCGCTGCGGGTCGAGGAACAGGCGGCGATCGTCGCCTTTGGCGAGCGTGCCGGGCGCCTTTCGGCCGCGCGGCAGGTGGAGCTGGCCGGACTGCTGCGGCCGCTGACCGGCAGCGGTGGCATGGACGGCGTGCATCGCCTCTATGGCATCGCCAACGGATTGCTGGGGCGGCGATGAGGCAGGAGCAGTTCGTCGCCCGCCACCAGGCCGAGTGGGAAGCCTTCGAGCAGTGGCTGCGCCATCGCGGCGGCGGCCGCGGCAAGGCGGGCCCGGGCCAGCCCCAGGTGGTGGCCGACGAGGAGATCCCGGCGCGCTACCGGCGCCTGTGCCAGCAGCTGGCGCTGGCGCGCAGCCGCGACTACAGCTCACCGCTGCTGGAACACCTGCAGCAGCTGATGCAGGACGGCCACGCCGTGCTCTACCGCGCGCCGCCGCCGCGCTGGCGCCCGGCGCTGGAGTTCGTGGCCGCCGGCTTCCCGCGCCTGGTGCGCTCGCAGGCGGCGCTGATGTGGACCTCGCTGGCGCTGTTCGCGCTGCCGCTGCTGGCGATGTACCTGCTGATGCTGTGGCGCCCGGAGCTGGTCAACCACGTGCTCGACCCGGCCCAGGTCGCGCAGTTCGAGCGCATGTACGACAGCAGCGATCCGGACCGTGCGCTGGGCCGCGAGAGCGGCGACGACTGGCGCATGTTCGGCCACTACATCATGAACAACGTCAGCATCGGCCTGCGCACCTTCGCCGGCGGCCTGCTGGCGGGAGTGGGCACGATCTTCGTGCTGGTGTTCAACGGCATCTCGATCGGCACCGTCGCCGGCTACCTGCAGGCGGTGGGCCACGGCGGGCCGCTGTTCCGCTTCATCTGCACCCACGGCGCGCTGGAGCTGAGCGCGATCGTGATCGCCGGCGGCGCCGGCCTGCGCCTGGGCCTGGCCCTTGTCGCGCCGGGCAACCGCCGCCGCCGCGACGCCCTGGTGCACGCCGGCAGGATCGGCGCGCGCCTGAGCCTGGGCGTGGCCCTGATGCTGCTGGGCGCGGCCTTCATCGAGGCGTTCTGGTCCTCCATCGCCTGGCTGCCGGACCTGCTGCGCTTCAGCGTGGCAGGGCTGCTGTGGGCGGCGGTGCTGGCCTGGCTGTGGCGTGGTGGACGCGGCGGGGAGGATCCCGATGCGGCCTGAGGACCTGCAGGTCAACCTGCGCCCGCGTTCATCGTGGGAAGCGATGGAACTGGGCACCGCGCTGCTGCGCCGGCATGCGGCGGCGGTGTGGCGGCCGTGGCTGCTGGTGATGCTGCTGGCCTTCGCCATCGCGCACGGGCTGGCCTGGCTGCTTGGCATGCCATGGTTCGGCATCGTGCTGGCCTGGTGGTCCAAGCCGGCGCTGGAGCGGATCCCGCTGTACGTGCTTTCGCGCGCGGTGTTCGGCCAGGTGCCGGGTACCGTCGCCAGCCTGCGCGCGCAGCCGCGCTTCGCCCCGGGCACCCTGCCGGCCCACCTGCTGTGGCGGCGCTGCAGCCCGGCGCGCTCGCTGCTGGTGCCGGTGGACCTGCTGGAGGGCAATACCGGGGAGCTGCGCGCCGCCCGTCGCCACGCGGTGGCCGGGCATGCCTATACCCAGGCTTGCGTGCTGACCGCGGTGTCGGTGGCGTTCGAGTTCGCCCTGGCCCTGGGCTGCGTGGCCCTGGTCCTGCTGTTCGTGCCGCCGGAGCTGCTGAAGTCGCTGCTGCGCGCGCTGGGCCAGTCGATCAGCTGGCCGCCGCCGTACTGGATGTGGCTGGTGCTGGGCACGGTGCTGTGGATCGCGGCCACGGTGATGGGCCCGTTCTACGTGGCTGCCGGCTTCGGCCTGTACCTCAACCGGCGCAGCGAGAGCGAGGCCTGGGACGTGGAGCTGGCGTTCCGCCGCCTGCGCCAGCGCCTGCTCGCGCAAGGCGCACCATTGCTGCTGGCCCTGCTCGTGGCGCTGCCGCTGGCCGCCCGCGCCGGAGAGCCCGATGCAGGCGACGGCACCCGGGCCGGGAAGGCCACCGAGGCCAAGGACGGCCGAGACGACAAGCCCACCCTGCCGCAGGTGTTCGGCGACCAGCTGCAGGAAGACGAGGCATTCCGCCGTGCCGCGACCCGCGCCCACCGGGATCCGCTGCTGGCCCGCGAGCGCGTCGTCACCCGCTGGCAGCCGCGCAACCCGGCCACGCCGCCGGAACCGATGAAGCTGCCAAAGTGGCTGGATGGCGTGGCCGCAGTGGTCGCCTGGATCGCCGAGTTCGGCCTGTGGCTGCTGCTGGCCGCGCTGCTGCTGGTACTGGCGCTGACCGCCCGGTACTGGCTGCCCTGGTTGCGGGGCGTCCTGCCGGCTGGGGGAACGAAGGAGCGGCCCGCACGGGTGGAGATGGACGAGGCGATGCCGCCGGAGATCCTGCCGGACGACATTCCCGCTGCCGCCCGCCGCCTGTGGGCCGCGGGCAAGCCGCGCGCGGCCCTGGCCCTGCTGTACCGCGCCAGCGTGGAAGCGATGGCGGGCCGCGCCCGGGTCGAACTGCCGCCCGGCGCCACGGAAGCCCAATGCCTGCGCGCCGCCGCGGCGCTGGCCCCGGAGGCCGGGCGCACGGTGTTCTCGCGCACCGTGCGCGCCTGGCAGTACGCCGCCTACGCCGGCAGCCTGCCGGACCAGGCCGGGTTCGACGAGCTGCTCGACGAGGCGACCCGTTGCTGGGGGTGGCGCGCATGAACGCCCGCCAGCGCGGAATCCTCGTCGGCGCGATCCTGCTGGGCCTGCCGCTGGTGCTGCTGGTGGGCGCGATCTGGTTCCAGCGCCATTTCGAGAAGGTCGAGCAGCGCCTGCCGCTGCCGCCCGGTGGCGAAGCCGCGAGCGACCCGCTCTACACCCTGCGCCGCGTGCTCGAGGCCGACGGCATGCAGGTGCATGCGCACGACGGACTGGCGGCGGCCGCGGTGGTCGGTAGTCCGCGCGATACCGTGCTGCTGCATGGCGACCCGGCGACGGTCGACGCCAGGCAGGCCGCGATCCTGCTGTCCTGGGTCGAGCGCGGAGGCCACCTGGTGCTGCGCACGCCGCCGCGGGGTGGCGATCCCGGCGAGGTGCCGCTGCTGGCCGCGCTGGGCCTGCGCGATGCGCTGCGCGCACCACGCTGCGAACAGCTGCGCGTGCCCGGCCAGCCGGACCATGTCGAGTTCTGCCGGGGACGCCGCTTCACCCCCGGCGCGGCGTACCCGCCGCGGCTGCATTGGGGCGACCCCGAAGCGGGACTGGTGTATGCGCGCTGGCAGCGCGGTCGTGGCCATGTCGACCTGCTGGCCGATCTGGATTTCCTCGAGACCACCAAGCTGCGCGACGTGCCGCACCAGGCCCTGGCCCGGCAGGTGCTCGGCCCCAACTACGGACGCGGCAGCTTCCACCTGGTGCGGATGGAGCAGCCGCTTCCGCCATGGCTGCGGCTGCTGCGCCGCGCCTGGCCGGTATGGCTGCCCCTGCTGCTGGCGCTGGCGGCCGGGCTGTGGCGCCACGGCCAGCGCTTCGGACCCTGGCTGCCCTCACCGCCGGGCGAGCGTCGCTCGCTGCTCGAACATGTCCAGGCCAGCGGCGAGCTGCTGTATCGCCGCGGCCACCTCGGGGTGCTGCACGCGGCGATGCGCGAGGCCTTCCTCGCCCGCCTGCGCCGGCGCGACCCGGCCAGCCATGCACTGTCCGCTTCCGCCCGCGTGGCCGCGATCGCAGAACGCCTGCAGCTTCCGCAGGAACTGGTACGCGAGGCGCTGCAGGCGCCGGCGGACCGGCAGGAATTCCACGCGCGCATGCGCACCCTGGTCCAGATGAGGAACCGGCTATGACCGACACCCCCGCTTTGCCGCCCATCACCGGCGACGCCCTCGCCGGTCGCGTCGCCGCGATCCGCGCCGAGGTCGCGCGCGCCTTCATCGGCCAGGACGACGTCCTCGACCAGGTGCTGGTCGCGTTGCTGGCCGGCGGCCACGTGCTGATCGAGGGCGTGCCCGGCCTGGGCAAGACCCTGCTGGTACGCGCGCTGGCACGGGCGCTGGCGCTGGAACACGCACGCGTGCAGTTCACCCCGGACCTGATGCCCAGCGACATCAGCGGCCACGCCGTGTACGACCCGGAGAAGGGCGACTTCCGCATCCGTCGCGGCCCGGTGTTCACCAACCTGCTGCTGGCCGACGAGATCAACCGCGCCCCGGCCAAGACCCAGTCGGCGCTGCTGGAGGCGATGCAGGAAGGCCAGGTCACGATCGAGGGCGAGTCCTTCCAGCTGGAGCGGCCATTCATGGCCCTGGCCACGCAGAACCCGGTGGAGCAGGAAGGCACCTATCCGCTGCCGGAAGCGCAGCTGGACCGCTTCCTGTTCAAGCTGCTGATCGGCTATCCGCGCCACGCCGACGAGGTGCGGATGGTGGCCGAGGTCACAGGTGGCCGCGGCGGTGGCGATTTCGAACTGGACGAGGTGGTGCCGGTGGTCGGTGCCGCCGAGCTGGTGGCGATGCAGCAGGGCGTGGCGCAGGTCACCGTCGATCCGGCGGTGCTCGACTACGCGGTGCGGATCGTTGCCGCGACCCGGCAGTGGCCCGGCATCGCGCTGGGTGCCGGTCCGCGCGGCAGCATCGCCCTGGTGCGCGCGGCGCGCGCGCAGGCGGTGCTGGAAGGCCGCGACTTCACCACCCCCGACGACATCCGCGCGGTC
The DNA here is from genome assembly GCF_000185965.1 of Pseudoxanthomonas suwonensis 11-1. Classification (NCBI taxonomy): domain Bacteria; kingdom Pseudomonadati; phylum Pseudomonadota; class Gammaproteobacteria; order Lysobacterales; family Lysobacteraceae; genus Pseudoxanthomonas; species Pseudoxanthomonas suwonensis. Next base: position 3,087,518 of record NC_014924.1, on the reverse strand, counting down.
GCGGTGCCGGCGCTGCGCCACCGCATCGCCCTGGCCGCGGAGCTGCAGATCGACGGCCAGTCGCCGGACGACGTGCTGCGCGCGCTGCTGGCCCGGGTGGAGGCGCCGCGCAAGTGAGCGCCGCGCGTTGCCAGCCCTGCAAAGCGGAGGCGCGATGAGGCCCGGCATTCCATTGCTGGTGCTGCTGGTGCTGTGCGCGCTTGCCGGCGTGCTGCCGGTCGCGGGCCTGGTACCGCTGTGGGCATGGGCGACCGGCGTCGCCGTGGTCGCATCGCTGGCCGTGGTGGATGCGCTGCGACTGCGCAGGCTGCCGACGCCGGAGGTGGAGCGGCGCCTGGTCGAGGTGCTGCCGGTGGGCGTGCCGCGCGAGGTGGAACTGGAAGTGCGCTCGCCGCGTGCGTTGCGGCTGGAACTGGCGGACCTGCATCCGCCGGGCTGGCGCGCCGAAGGCCTGCCGCTGCGCCTGGTCCTCCCGGCGCATGGCGTTGCACGGGTGCGCTATCGCCTGGTGCCGTCCGCGCGCGGCAGTTTCGTGCTGGAAGGCACCCACCTGCGCCTGCCTTCGCCGTGGCGGCTGTGGCGCACGCTGCGTATCGCGGGCGAGCCACAGCAGGTACGGGTATATCCGGACTTCGCCCCGCTGGCGAAACTGGCGCTGTTCAGCGCCGAACAGGCCTCGCTGCTGGTCGGCGCGCACATGCGCCGGCGTCGTGGCGAAGGCACCGATTTCCGCCAGATGCGCGAGTACCGCGTCGGCGACAGCCTGCGCCAGGTGGACTGGAAGGCCACGGCACGCGCGCGCAAGCTGATCTCGCGCGAGTACCAGGAAGAGCGCAACCAGCAGCTGCTGCTGGTGGTCGATACCGGCCGGCGCATGCTCGCCACCGAAGGCGGACTGTCGCACTTCGACCACTCGCTCAATGCCTCGCTGGTGGTGGCCTGGCTGGCACTGCGCCAGGGCGACGCCGTGGGCCTGATGGCCACCGGCGCCAACCACCGCTGGCTGCCGCCGCGGCGTGGCCCGGGCGCGCTGCAGGGACTGCTGCGCGGCAGCTACGACCTGCAGCCGCAGCCGGTGGCCACCGACTACCTGGCCCTGGCCGACGCGCTCGCGGCACGCCAGCGCCGGCGCGCGCTGGTGATGTTGTGCACCAACGTGCGCGACGAGGATGCCGACGACCTGCTGGCCGCGGTGCGGCTGCTGCAGCGCCGCCACCTGGTGTGCGTGGCCAGCCTGCGCGAGCAGGTGCTGGACCAGGCCCTGGCCCAGGAGGCCGACGACCTGCATGGCGCGATCCGTGCCGGTGCCACGGCCGCCTACCTGGCGCAGCGTGCGCAGGCGCACGAGGCGCTGCGCCGCCACAGGGTCATGACCCTGGACGTGACCGCCACCGAGCTGCCCGGCGCGCTGGTGGAGCGCTATCTGGCGGTGAAGCGGGATGGGGTGCTTTGAAGCCGGGATTGGGGATTACCGGACATTCGTCCGTTGAAGGCCGGGATTCGGGATTCGGGATTGGGGATTACCGGACTTCGTCCGGCGAAAGCCGTGATTCGTGGTTTGACTGGCATTCGATCGTTGGACACGGATCAGCTGCGTGCGTGACCTTCTTCACTGGCGGGCCAGCTTTGGTCGGCGAGGATGGAGCCATCCACACGAAGGAGTTGTGCAATGAGCAACGGACCCGGCTCCGCGGGCAATGTCATCGCCGCCATCTGCAGCCTGGTGGTGCCCGGTCTCGGCCAGCTGGTCCAGGGGCGGGTGCTGTCGGCCCTGGTGTGGTTCCTCGCTGCCTGCATCGCCGGCGCGATCACGTGGCTGGTGACCCTGTCGCTGTTCCCGTTCGGCTGGTTCGTGGTCAGCGTGCTCTCGTGCATCAGCGCCGCGATGTACCGCCGCCCGGTGGCCTGATCCAGCCAGTTCCGGTGCGCCGGCTCAGGCCGGGCGCAGCAGCATCGCGGTGAGCCGCCGCACCACCGGCAGCGCCACCAGCAGCACCGGGAAGGCGACCAGCCACGACAGGGCCCAGGCGGAGAGCCAGCGTGTGGCAAGGTCCGGTGGCATCCCGGTGGCCTTGAGCGTGGAGATCAGCGACACGACCGCGGTCATCAGCAGCGACAGCAGCAGCGACAGCAACAGCGGCATGACGATCGCGGCGTAGCGCGGCGGCAGCTTTGGAATGCGGGGCAGGATGCGGCTGGATCGCGTAGGGGGCATCCGTCTCGGAGAGGTATCAACAGGGGCCTGGTTTCCAGCCCTGCATGACAGGCGGGATGTAAGCCTGCACAGCTCACCAGTGACACGCTGCACGATCGCGCATGAATCGCCTGCACCGTCCGCGGCCTGGTGTACCTGGACAGCCGATGGAGCGCTCATGATCGCGCTGCAGTGCAGGCATCCGCCTGCTGCAACGGCATCAAGGAGCAGTCGTGTAACTCAGGCCGTGCGTGCGTCCGCGGCGGCTATCGCGCGCAGCGCGCCCCAGCCCACCAGGGCCAGGCCGACCGCCGACGCCACCGACAGCAGCAGGGCGACGACGCTGTACAGCGCCAGCCAGGTACCCAGCGAACCGCCGCCACTGGACATGCCATAGGCCAGCACCCAGCCCTGGCCAAAGCCGGCCAGCAGGCGCAGCAGGGTGCTCACCAGCACCACCGCCGCCCCGGCCACGGCCAGCTTGCGGCCGGGCGCACCGGCGCGGGTACGGGTGCGCAGCATGGCCAGCACCAGGCTGGCCGCCAGCAGTTCGGGCAGCTGGTAGGCCAGCATGGTCAACGCCTGGGTGAGCACGCCGGTCAGTCCGCGGTGACCAGGCGCACCTGCTCGGCACGCAGCTCGTCGTAGACCGGGCTGGTGTCGGGCCGCACCCCATGCCACAGCTCGAACGCCTCGGCGGCCTGCTCGACCAGCATGCCGAGGCCGTCGACCACGTGCAGGCAGCCGGCGGCGCGCGCCCAGGCCAGGAACGGGATCGCGGCCTCGCCGTAATTGATGTCCACCGCCAGGGTGCGGCTGTTGACCAGGGTCATCGGTGCGGTGAACGCGCCGGCGCCGGTGCCGCGCGCGGCCGAGGTGGCGTTGACGATCAGCTCGAAGTCGCCCTGGTTGGACAGGTCGTCCCAGTAGCGCGAGTACGCGCGCCCGGGCTGGCCCAGCGAATCGACCAGGGCGTCGGCGCGCGCGGGGGTGCGGTTGACCACCGCCAGCTCCAGCACGCCTGCATCCAGCAGGGCCGCGGCCACGCCCCGGGCGGCGCCGCCGGCACCGACCAGCAGGGCACGGCGACCGCGCAGGTCCAGCGCGTGGCGGCCGGTGAGGTCGCGCACCAGGCCGGCGCCGTCGGTGTTGTCGCCATGCCACTGGCCGTCGCGCCAGGTCAGGGTGTTGACCGCGCCCACCGCGCGGGCGCGCGGGGTGAGGGTGGCGGACAGGGCATAGGCCTGTTCCTTCAGCGGCATGGTCACGTTGCCGCCGCGCCCGCCGCCGGTGGCGAAGGCCGCGAGGATGTCGGGGAACTGCCCGGGCGGCGCATCGATGGCCGTGTACTGCAGGGCGATGCCGGCCTGCCGCGCAAAGGCCGCATGGATCCGCGGCGACAGCGAGTGGGCGATCGGGTGGCCGAACACGGCATAGCGGGCTTCGGGCATGGCGTCCTCGTTGTTGCGGTGGGTGGGCCGGCGGCGGCTAGACTGCCTGGCCCGCCCTACGGACCAAGCCATGCGACGCCACCTGTTGACGGCCCTCTGCCTGAGTCTACTCCTGCCGGCTACCGCTTCCGCGCTGGCCGAGTTCGGCATCGAGGGCCTGTGGACCGCCTCCACCCGTGACGACGAGCTGCGTGGCAGCATCTCCCCGGACGGGCAGTGGCTGGCCTGGGCCAGCGACCGCGAGGGCGGCCCGGGCGGCATGGACCTGTGGATCGCGCGCCGCGACGGTATCCGCTGGGTCGATCCGCAGCCGCTGCCGTTCAACACGCCTGGCCCGGAGACCGAGCCGGCGTTCTCGCCCGATGGCCGCTGGCTCTACTTCGCGTCCCGGCGCAAGGGTGGCCGCGGCGGGCTGGACCTGTACCGGGTGGCGTTCGACGGACAGCGCTGGGGCGCGCCCGAGCCGCTGGCAGCGCTCAACACCCCGGGCGACGAACATTCGCCGACCCCGGGACACGACCGCCTGCTGTTCTCCAGCAATGGCCACAACGCCGGTGGCGGGCTGGACCTGTTCGCCGCGCGTATCAGGCCCGAAGGTAGCGTGGAGCTGTCCGGGGCCCTGCCGGGCATCAACACCACGGCCGACGAGCTGGACGTGATGGAGCTGGATGGCGGCCGCGCGCTGCTGTTCGCGCGCCGTGACCGCGCCACGGGCAACGCGCGCCTGTACCTGGCCATCTGCCAGGGCGCGGCCTACGCCGAACAGGGTCCGTGGGGGCTGTCGTTCAACAGCGAGGAGCGCAGCACGCGGGCACCGGTGGTCGACCTCTCGCGTCCGGCCGACCTGCTGGTCACCGGCTCGGCGCCGGCACCGAAGGCCGGCAAGGGCGACCTGTACCGGGTCGCCGCGCCGACCCTGCGCGGGGCCGACGGCTGCATGCCGGGCACCTGAGCGCCGGGAGTTGCCTGCGCTGGGCGGCGGGGCTCAGCCCTGGCGCAGCCAGCGCGCCACGTCCATGGCGTAGTAGGTCAGCACGCCGTCGGCGCCGGCACGCTTGAACGCCAGCAGCGCTTCCAGCGCGCAGGCCTTCTCGTCCAGCCAGCCGTTGGCCGAAGCGGCCTTGAGCATCGCGTACTCGCCGCTGACCTGGTAGGCGAAGGTCGGCACGCCGAAGGCGTCCTTCACCCGCCGGATCACGTCCAGGTAGGGCAGGCCCGGCTTGACCATGACCATGTCCGCGCCCTCGGCGATGTCCAGCTCGACCTCGCGCAGGGCCTCGTCCGAATTGGCCGGGTCCATCTGGTAGGTGAACTTGTTGCCCTTGCCGAGGTTGCCGGCGCTGCCGACCGCGCTGCGGAACGGGCCGTAGAAAGCGCTGGCGTACTTGGCCGCATAGGACATGATCCGGGTGTTGATGAAACCCGCGTCCTCCAGCGCCTCGCGGATGGCGCCGATGCGGCCGTCCATCATGTCCGAGGGCGAGAGGATGTCGACGCCGGCCTCGGCGTGCACCAGCGACTGCTTGACCAGCGCCTCGATGGTCTCGTCGTTGAGGATGTAGCCGGACTCGTCGATCAGCCCGTCCTGGCCGTGGGTGGTGTACGGATCCAGGGCCTGGTCGGTCATCACCCCCAGCTCGGGGAAACGCGCCTTCAGGGCGCGGATGGCGCGCGGGATGATGCCGTCCGGGTCCCAGGCGATGCGGCCATCGGCGGTCTTGGCCGCCGGGTCGGGCACGCCGAACAGGTCCAGAACCGGCACGCCCAGCTCCAGCGCCTCCTCGGCCACGCGCAGCAGCTCGTCGATCGACAGCCGCTCCACGCCCGGCATCGAGGGCACCGGGCTGCGGCCCTTCTCCTCGTGGACGAAGACCGGGTAGATCAGGTCGTTGGTGGTCAGCACGTTCTCGCGCATCAGGCGGCGGGAGAACTCGTCCCGGCGCATGCGGCGCGGGCGGATCAGCGGATAGGACATGGGTGGCTCCTTGCAGGCCTGGAATGATACGCCCCGCCTGCCCGCGCCTCGCCGGACAGATTGTCCCGGCCGCGCAGCGCCACCGGCCGCCGCGGCGACTCAGCTCAGGACATAGCCTTCCGGCTGCAATGGCGCTGGCAGCGGCGCCACGCCGAGGCCGTCGAGCAGGTCGATCTCCACGATCCGCGCAAGCGCGTCCAGCGGCAGGTCGTTGGGCTCCAGCCCGAACGGATCCTCCAGCTCGTCGCCGAGCCGGTCCAGGCCGAAGAACGCATAGGCCAGCAGGGCCGACACCAGCGGCGTGGCCCAGCCCAGCACGCCGACCAGCCCGAATGGCAGCAGCACGCAGAACAGCCAGGCGAAGCGGTGCAGCAGCAGGGTGTAGGCGAACGGCAGCGGCGTGGCCAGGATCCGCTCGCAACCGGCCTGGACCCCGGAAAGCGCCGTCAGGCGTGCTTCGAGCATCGCGTACAGGTAGGGCGGCAGGCGGCCGTCGCGAAGCGGCACGGCCAGTTCGGCGGCGACCACCGCCAGCAGCGCATCGGGGATGTTGGCGCGGTCCAGCGCGGGCGCCTGGTCCGGCTCCAGCCAGGGCGCGGCTGCGGCCCGCGGATCGTGGTGGCGCAGCCGCGCGGCCAGTGCCGCCGCGAAGCCGATCGCAGGCCGCAGCGCCCGCCGCCGCAGGGCCTCGTCTTCCGGCAGCAGGGCATTGCATTCGCGGGCCAGGCTGCGGCTTTCGAGCACCAGCTGGCCCCACAGCTTGCGGCCTTCCCACCAGCGTTCGTGGCAGGCGTTGTTGCGGAAGCTGAGGAAGATGGACAGGGCCAGGCCCAGCAGGGTGAAAGGTCCCACGCCCAGGGCGTCCAGGCCGGGCACGGCCAGCCACCCGGCCGACAGCGAGGTCAGCACGCCCAGGCCGAAGATCGCCGCCACCTTGGGCGCGATGGCCGGCACGATCGAGCCACGCATGATGTAGAGCAGCTGCCAGCTGCGTGGACGGGGGCGGACGATCATCAGGGGCGGGGGCGGCCAGTGCGGGGAGGGGCGCTGCAGCCAAGTGGCCGGCGCGCGGGGCGACGACGATAGCGGCTGGCCCTGGCGCCCGCGACCGTTGCCGTGGTTACTTCCCGTGGCGGGCCGTGAAGGCCCGGAACTGGTTCGCGGTCGATTCACCCGGGGCAGGGGAACATCGCGGCCACCACCACCGGACACAGGGGATCCGCCATGCGCCGCCACCACCTGCTGATTGCCGCCTCGCTCGCCACCGCGCTCCTCGCCGGCTGCGCGGGCACCTCCAAGGTCATGCTCGGCCAGCCGCGCCCGGCGATCGATCCCGCCGAGGTGCAGGTCTATTCGACCCCGCCCGCCGGGTCGCAGGACATCGCCCAGCTGGAGGCTTCCAGCGCGGTCGGTTTCGGCACCCAGGGCCAGACCGACGCGGCGGTGGCCCGGCTCAAGCGCGAGGCCGCGGCGCTGGGCGCCAACGGCGTGGTCCTGGTCGGCGTCGGCTCGTCCGGCTCGCCGGTGGGCATGTCGGTGGGCGCAGGCAGCTATGGCCGGCATACCGCCGGTGGCCTGAGCGTGGGCATCCCGACCACGCAGAAGAAGGCCGCGGGCATCGCCATCTGGGTGCCGCCGGGCGCGGTGGCGCCGCAGCAGCCGGCCACTGGGCCCGAGTCCGAGCCCGAGCCAGCTGAACCGGCCGACTGAAGCAGCGACGCCGGCCCATGGCCGGCGTCGTCCGGTGCGGGACCTGCGACGCGGCCGCCAGGCCGCGTCGTCGCGTCAGGGCCTGAGGCAACGCCCCAGGAAGTCCTCGGCCAGGCGGTAGCGATGCAGCGCATCCGCGCCGGACAGGCCGTGGCGTGCGCCCGGGTAGGCCATCATCTCGAACGGCTGGCCGCGCTTCTGCAGCGCCGACATCACCGCCGTGGCGTTGGTGAACAGCACGTTGTCGTCGGCCATGCCGTGCAGCAGCAGCAGCTTCGGTGCCTTCGGCCCGACCAGCCCTTCCACGTGCTCCAGCACCCGCGCGGCGCGGTAGCCGTCCGGATTGGCCGCCGGCAGGCCCATGTAGCGCTCGGTGTAATGGGTGTCGTACAGCGCCCAGTCGCTGACCGGCGCGCCGGCCACGCCGCAGGCATAGGCAGGCGTGCGGGCCAGCAGCATCAGGGTCATGTAGCCGCCGTTGGACCAGCCCTGCACGCCGATGCGCGAGGCATCGACCCACGGCTGCGACTTCAACCACTCGATGCCGCGCAGCTGGTCGTCCACTTCCACCGTGCCCTGGCGGCCGTACAGCGCGCCGCCGAAGTCACGGCCGCGGCGCGGGGTGCCGCGGTTGTCCAGCGAGAACACCACGTAGCCGCGCTGGGCCAGGTACTGGTTGAACAGTGCATCGGCGCGGCTGGGCCAGGCGCGGGTCACGGTCTGGGTGGCCGGGCCGCCGTAGACGTAGACCACCACCGGGTATTTCTTCTTCGGGTTGAAGCCGGCCGGTTTGATCAGGCTGTAGTGCAGCGCGGTGCTGCC